>NZ_JAEUMO010000014.1 GCF_016793285.1 Phenylobacterium sp. | reverse complement strand
GACCACCGAGGACGTACTGAAGCTGCAACCCACGGCGCTGCGCGAGGCCAGCGTGGCCCTGGGCGCGCCGGTGTGGAGGACCATCTTCGCCGTGATCTGGACGTCGGCCCGCGGCGGCATGCTGACGGGGGCGCTGCTGGCGTTCGCCCGCATCTCGGGCGAGACGGCGCCGCTGCTCTTCACGGCGCTGAACAACCAGTTCCTGAGCTTCGACATGACCAAGCCCACGGCGAACCTGCCGGTGGTGATCTTCAACTTCGCGCTCTCCGCCTACGACGACTGGCGCCGCCTGGCCTGGGCGGGCGCCCTGCTGATCGCCGTCACCGTGCTGTCGGTCACCGTCGCGGCGCGCATCCTTGCCCGGGAGAAGACCTCCGCATGAACACCCAGCTCGAAGCCCTGCCGGAGACGGCGGTCCTGCAGCTTCCGCCCGAGACGGTGAAGCTCAGGATCGGGAACGTGAACTTCTTCTACGGCCAGAAGCAGTCGCTGTTCGACGTCACCGTCTCGTTCGCCGAGAACGCGGTGACGGCGCTCATCGGACCGTCCGGCTGCGGCAAGTCCACGCTGCTGCGGACGCTGAACCGGATGTACAGCCTCTATCCGGGCCAGAAGGCCACGGGCGAGGTGATCCTCGACGGCGAGAACATGCTGTCGCCCCGTGTCGACGTGGCCGCGCTTCGGGCGCGCGTCGGAATGGTGTTCCAGAAACCCACACCGTTTCCCATGTCGATCTACGACAACGTGGCCTACGGCGTGCGGCTCTACGAGAAGCTCTCCAAGTCCGAGATGGCCGACCGCGTCGAGGAGAGCCTGCGCCGCGCCGCCCTCTGGGACGAGGTGAAGGACAAGCTGAAGGAGAGCGGCCTCGGCCTCTCCGGCGGCCAGCAGCAGCGCCTCTGCGTCGCCCGCGGCATCGCGGTGAAGCCCGAGGTCCTGCTGCTCGACGAGCCGGCCTCGGCGCTGGATCCGATCTCGACGGCACGTCTCGAGGAGACCATCGCCGAGCTGAAGCGCGACTACACCATCGTCATCGTCACGCACAACATGGGCCAGGCCGCGCGTCTCTCGGACCACACCGGCTTCATGTACCTGGGCCGGCTCGTCGAGTTCGGCGAGACCGAGCAGATCTTCACCAACCCGGTCACGTCGCGCTGCCGCGACTACATCACCGGCCGCTTCGGCTAGGAGGCCGCGATGGACCATACCCTCAAGGCGGTCGACACCGATCTCGGCGGCATGACCCATGGGATCGCCGCGATGGGCGACCTGGCGGTCTCCCAGGTTCGCGCGTCGCTGGATGCGTTCCTCGGCCATGACCTCGACCTCGCGGCCAAGGTGGTGCGCGGCGACGACGCGCTCGACATCCAGGATCATGAGATCGAGAAGGCCGCCGTCCGCTTCATCGCGCTGCGCCAGCCGATGGCCGACGACCTGCGCCGCCCCATCGCGGCGATGAAGATCTCGATGCAGCTCGAACGCTGCGGCGACCTGGGCAAGAACATCGCCAAGCGCGTGATCCGCATGGACGCCGCCACCGACGTCGAGGTCGCCGGGCCGATCGCCGAGCTCGGCCGGCTCTCCGCCGACCGCCTGGCCGCGGTGGTCAACGCCTTCCGCAACGGCGACGCCCCGGCCGCCTACGCCGTCTGGCTGAAGGACACCGAGATCGACGAGCGCCACGAGCAGGTCCTGGCCGGCATCGTGGCCAGCCTGGACGAGAGGAAGTCGGCCAGCCAGACCGCGGGCGACTGGGCGCACCTGTTGTTCATCGCCAAGAATCTGGAGCGCATCGGCGACCATGCGACCAACATCGCCGAACTCGTCCACTACCAGATCACCGGCCGCGAGCTGGAAGGCCGCCCGAAGCTGTAGCCCCTCGCGAACGGCGCCGCGAGCAACTACATTCGCATCTGCTGCGGCGGGCTACGATGGCCCACCGGCGCGCCCGCCCCGGGCCCCGTTCCGGACGGTGGGTCAGAGCGTCGTCGCAAGAGCGCTCTCCCGCCGCAGCGTCCTTCCCGCCCTCAAAAGGGAGGGAAGGTCATTGCTGTTGCTGCATCTGGTGCAGGCGCTGCTGGTGTTCGTGCGCCGCCGAGCGCGGTTGCACGCGGCGCGGGCCGCCGGCCCGGGCCATCGGGCGCGAGACGCGCAGGAACTCGGGCTCGGCGAGCGCCGCGCGGGCCTTGCTGACCCGCACGCCCACCGCCAGCACGCTTTCGGAGTCACCCTTGTAGACGCCGCGCGAGGGCGGCACGTCGGAATAGTCGCGGCCGATCGCGCACGCGACGTGGCGCTCGCTGGCCTCGGAGTTGTTGGTCGGGTCGAAGCCGATCCAGCGCAGGCTGGGCAGGAACACCTCCACCCAGGCATGGGTCGCGTCGGGGTCCGAGCGGTCGCCGTGTTTCTTGTCGGTGAACAGGTAGCCCGAGACGTAGCGCGCGGGGATGCCCCACGAGCGCAGGATGGCCAGCATGACATGCACGAAGTCCTGGCAGACGCCCTTGCGGGCCTGCAGCACGTCGTCGATGGGACTGTCGGCGCGGGTGACGCCGGCCTCGTAGCCGAAGCTCTCGTAGATGGTCTGGTTCAGGGCCCTGACCGCGGTCAACGGGTCCTTGCGGCGCAGGGCGTCGATGTCGTGGTCACGCTCGTAGACGCGTAGCGCCTCGGTCTCGCGGGCGAAGCCGTGCGGGTGCAGGAAGTCGAAGTTCTCGCCGCGCAGGAACTCCGAGCGCAGCCGATCCCACTCGCCCGTGTCGAGGCTCTGCGGCAACGGGGAGGGCGCCTGTGTCTCCACCGCCGCGCGGGCGGTGATCGTCAGCCGGTCGTGCGGCTGCGGTACGTCGAAGTGGTAGACGGCGTTGCCGAAGCTGTCGGCGTAGCTGAACACCTGGGTCGGCGGGTCGATCTCCAGGTCGAAGCTGACCAGCCGCTGGCGCGCGCTGCGCTGCGGCTGCATCCACACCTCCATGACGCTCTCGCGCACGACGGAGGCGTAGCGGTACTGGGTGATGTGGCGGATCTCGAGGAGCAGGTCGGTCTCTCCCTAGGCCGGAAGGCGGTCTTCGAGCGGGTAGGCCACGAAGGCGTCGTAGAGGCTGCGATGGATGGCCGAGCACTCGTCCAGCACGGTCTTGAGGAAAGCGCTCGCGCCCTCATTCTCGAGGTCGGTCATGTCGGCGTACTGCAGGCGCGCACGCAGGCGCCCCGCCAGCCGGTCGGGGCCGACGCGCCCGGCCAGGCCGGCGTGGCGGATGATGGCCGACAGGTGCTGCTCGATCTGGTCGGTGCAGAAGCGGATCGAGCGGGGGAAGTCTTCGTCCAGCGTCAGGAACTGCAGGATGAACCGCGGCTGCATCTCGGCGGTGTAGACCCTAAGGTACGGCTCCAGCGCGCAGCCCATGCGCAGCACGTTGGTCAGCGCGAAGTGGTCCGAGATCGGCCGCCGGCGCCGGCCTTCGCCGAACACCACCTCCAGCAGCGCTCCGATCAGTTGTGCGCGCTCCAGGTAGACCCCCAGCAGGAGGAAGCTCCAGCCCTCGCCGTGGCTCATGGTGGCGTCGCCGGCGCCCTTGAACAGGTGCAGGTCGGCGATGGTGTCGTGCAGGAACTGCTGCGAGCCGTCCTTGAACGACTGCGCCGCCTCGGGATCGTTCATGCGCAGGTAGATGAGGTTCAGCCGCTCCCAGGTCTCGGTGGTGATCTGGTCGCGCACCTGCCGCGCGTTCTCGCGCGCCCGCGCCACCGACGAATAGATCGAGCCGCCGTCCTCGCGGTCCAGCGCAAGCGCCAGGGCGGCGTCGTAGGGCTGCTTGGTCCTGGCCGCGTCGGGATCGCCCACGGCCGAGAGCGCGATCCGCGCCACCGTCGCCGCAGCCTCCGAGCGGTCCAGCGTCGCGTTCAGCATCACGTCGGAGAGCCGGCACATGTGCTCGGCCCGCTCCACGTACCGCCCGATCCAGTAGAGGCTGTCCGCGACCCGAGCGAGCATCATTGGCGCTCACCCTTCGATTCCGAGAGCACCCAGGTGTCCTTCGATCCGCCGCCCTGGCTGGAGTTCACCACCAGCGAGCCCTTGCGCAGCGCCACCCGGGTCAGCGCGCCCGGCGTCACCACGATCTTCTCGCCCGACAGGATGAAGGGGCGCAGGTCGACGTGCCGCGGCTCCACCGCGTGGTCCACCAGGCAGGGCGCGGTCGAGAGCTGGATCGTCGGCTGGGCGATGTAGTTGGCAGGGTCGGCCTTCAGGGCCTGGGCGAACTCGTCCTGCTGCGCCCTGGTGGAGTGCGGACCGACCAGCATGCCGTAGCCGCCGGACGCACCCACGGCCTTGACCACCAGCTTGTCCAGGTTCGCCAGCACATGGCTGAGCTGGCTCGGTTCGCGGCAGAGGTAGGTCTCGATGTTGGGCAGGACCGCATCCTCGCCCAGGTAGTATCTGATGATTTCCGGGACGTAGGCGTAGACGGCCTTGTCATCCGCGACGCCGGTGCCCGGGGCGTTGCAGATCACCACGTTGCCGGCCCGGTAGGCGTTGAAGAGGCCCGCGGCGCCCAGGCTCGAATCCCGCCGGAACGTGAGGGGGTCGATGAAGTCGTCGTCCACGCGGCGGTAGATCACGTCGATCCGGCGCAGGCCCGTCGTGGTGCGCATGTAGACCATGTTGTCATGCACCACGAGGTCGCGGCCCTCCACCAGCGGCGCCCCCATCAGCCGGGCCAGGTAGGCGTGCTCGTAGTAGGCCGAATTGTAGACGCCGGGTGTCAGCACCACGACCTGCGGATCGGGCCGCCAGTCGGACGCCATGCTCTTCAGCGTCGCCAGCAGCAGGTCCGGGTAGCGGTCGATCGAGCGGACGCCCGCGCCGCGGAACGTGCCCGGAAACACCCGCTTCGAGGCCTCGCGGTTGGCCAGCATGTACGACACCCCGGACGGGACGCGCAGGTTGTCTTCCAGCACGGCGAACTCGCCGTTCTCCTGGCGGATCAGGTCCGAGCCGCAGACGTTGGCGTAGGCCTTGTGCGGCACGTAGAGGTTCTGCATCTCGCGCCGGTAGCTGGGCGCCTGCAGAACCAGTTCGCGCGGGACCACCCCGTCCATCATGATCTGCTGTTCGGAGTAGATGTCGGCGAGGAACATGTTCAGCGCCTGCAGGCGCTGGGTCAGGCCCTTCTCGATGGTCGCCCACTCCGACCCCGGGATGATCCGCGGCAGGATGTCGGTCGGGATGATCCGTTCGGTCGAACTCTCGGCGCCGTAGACGGTGAAGGTGATGCCCTGCAGCAGGAAGAACCGCTCCTGCGTCTTCTGCCGCTCGGCCAGCTCGTCCGGGGAAAGGGTGGAGAGCCGGGCCTGCAACGCCTCGTAGTGCGGCCGCACCTCGCCCTGCGGCGTCAGCATCTCGTCGTACGAAATCGCGGGCAGATCGACCTTCGGTCCTGCTTCGTCCCGCTTGACGCTCACGTTGGAATCCACCCGCACCAGCCTCGAAGTTCAAATCTGTAGGACGCTTAGGCGCGCCCCGGAAGCCGCCGAGGGAATTTCGTGCCCGATGGGTGAGCAGATGCGCAGGCGCCTATCATTTGGGCGCCGGTCCGACGTGGCGGATGACAGCGCGGGACCGCCCCGCTACACCCGGCTGCAGGGGGCACGAACTGAGGATTATCGGGCTTGGGTCGACTGCTCACGGCCGTCGCCGCCTCGGCGGTCATCTGCGCACCCGCTGCGGCGGCGCGCGCCGAACCCAAGGCCCAGCTTCAAGGTGAGGTCGACGCCGACCTGCGCGCTACGATCCAGACCGTCATCGGCGACACCGACCGGCCGATCGAGAACCGCTTCGAGGCCCGCCGCCGCGCGCAGACCGCCGCGGAGGACGCGATCGCGGTCCTGCGCGCGGAGGGCTACTACGCCAACGTCGTCGAGCCCGACGTCACCGAGGGCGAACCGCCGCATCCGGTGGTGAAGGTCACGCCCGGCCCGCGCTTCTCGGTCGCGAACGCCGCCATCGCCTGGCAGGGGACGCCGCCCGGCGAACGGGTGCAGACCGCCGCCCGCGCCGCGATGGGCCTCGACCACATCGGCGCGCCCGGCCGCGCCGTCGACATCATCGCGGCGGAGGGCCGCCTGCTCGCCGTGGTGCAGAAGCGGGGATACGCCGACGCGGTGGCGGAGCCCCGCGAGGTGATCGTCGACCATGCCGACCGGACGGTGCGGCCCACCTTCCGCATCGCGGCCGGCCCACTGGTGCGCCTCGACGGCCTCGACCTCTCCAGCGCCGGCCGCACCAACCCCGCCTGGCTCCGCAAGCTGGCGCCCTGGGCCGCCGGGGACGCCTACGATCCCGACGACGTCGGGGAACTGGAGCGCCGCCTGCTCGACACCGGCGTCTACGACAGCGTGACCGTGGCGCTCGCGCCCGCCGAGAAGACCACGGCCGAGGGCCTGCGCCCCGTGGTCGTCAGCCTGGCCGAGCGCAAGCCGCGCACGATCGAGGCGGGTGCGAGCTACTCCACCAGCGAGGGCCCCGGCGTGAACGCGCGCTGGACCCACTACAACCGCCTGCGGCGCGCCGACACGCTGTCGCTGTTCGGTCAGGTCTCGGACCGCGACACCCGCGCCGAGGTCGAGGTCTCGCTGCCCCACTGGCGGCGTCCGCAGCAGACGCTGAAGACCGGCGCGTCGATCTACCGCGTCGAGACCGACGCCTACGACGAGGACGGCGTCGGCGTGAGCGCCGATGTCACCCGCCGCTATCGCCGCACCTCGTACGTCACGCTCGGCGCGTCGCTCGACGCGACCATGTCGACCGAGATCACCGCCGGCACGCTGAGTTCGGTCGGCCGCGACCTGGTCACCGCCGCGGTCCTGGGCGACGTGCTGCTCGACCGCTCCAACGATCCGCTGAATCCCACGGCAGGCTGGAGGCTCTCCGCCCGGCTGGAGCCGACCCTGATCGTCGGCGACACCAACCTGCCGTACCTCCGCGCCGTCACTCAGGGAACCTACTACCTGGCCCTCGACAAGCAGGCCGCGACCGTGGTCGCCGGCCGGCTGCGCTTCGGCCGGATCGTCAACGGATCGGTCGACCAGATCCCCGCGTCGCAGCGGTTCTACGCGGGCGGCGGCGGCTCGGTGCGCGGGTTCCCGTACCAGGGCGTGGGCGAGCGGCTCGCCGACAACACGCCGCGGGGCGGTGTCTTCCTGTTCGAGTCCTCGCTGGAGGTCCGCCGCGAGCTGACCCAGCGCTGGGGCGTGGCCCTCTTCGTCGACGCCGGCACGGTGGGCTCGTCGAACGCGGTCGACTTTGCCGACACCGCCGTCGGGGCGGGCGTGGGCGTGCGCTACAACCTGGGCTTCGCGCCGATCCGCATCGACGTGGCGACGCCGGTCGCGCGCCGCCGCGGCGAGGCGCCGTTCCAGGTCTACCTCTCGATCGGACAGAGCTTTTGAGCGAGACGGACGACATTCCCGCCGCCGTCGAGCGCGCCAGGTCCCGACTGCCGAAGGCGATCCTCGCCGTGGCGGCGACCATCTTAGTCACGCTGAGCGTCGTTCTCGCCGTCACGCGCTACGGCGTCCTCATCCCGCAGGTGCGCCTGCTGATCGAGGCGCGCACCGACGGCCTCAAACTCGGCCGCATCGGCCGCCTCAAGCTGGAGGGGCTCTCGGGCGACATCTGGCGTGACGCGCGCGTCCGCCGGCTCACCATCCGCGACGAGAAGGGCGTCTGGCTCGAAGCCAACAACGTCCATCTCACATGGCGTTACGCCAAGCTCCTCAGCCGCACCTTCGACGCCGACCTGGTCGAGGCGCAGAACGTCCGCCTGATCCGCCGCCCGACGCTAGGGCCGAAGGGTAAGGACCGCGGCCTGCCGGTCTCGTTCCACATCGACAAGGCCGTGACCCGCCTGATCCTCGAGCCCGGCTTTAGCACCGAGCGCGGCGTGTACGACGTGACCTTCGACCTCGACGCCGAGCGCAAGGGCGGCCGCCGCGCGAGGCTGGCGGCGAAGAGCGCGCTGCACGCCGGCGACCACCTCGACCTCGATGTCGCCCTCAGCGGTTCAGGGCCGCTGAAGGTGGCGGCGAACGCCGAGGAAGCCCGCGGCGGCGCCATCGCCGGGGCGCTCGGCCTCTCGCCGGACCAGCCGTTCCGCCTGGACGTGAAGGCGAACGGTACGGTGTCGGCCGGACGGTTCACCGCGATCGCGACCACCGGCGGCATCGCGCCGCTGGTGGCCCGCGGCGCCTGGGATCCCCAAGGCGGGCAGGCGGGCGGGCGGCTGCTGCTCACCACCTCGCGCCTGACGCAGGGGTTGGCGGCGCGGTTCGGAAACGAGCTGCGATTCGGCCTCGGGGGTGTGAAGGCGGGGCCCGGCGTCTACGCCCTGGACCTCAAGCTCCTCGCCGAGGCTGTGAGCGTTCACGCATGGGGTCCCGGCGATCTCGGCAAGCGCAAGCTGAGCCGCGTGCGCCTCGACCTCAGCGCCCCGTCGCTGTCGCGCATCGCCGGCGGGCCCGAGATGGGGGCGGCCCGGATCGCGGGCGCCGTGACCGCCGACGGCTCGGATTTCAGTTTCACGGGGTCGGCTGCGATCAGCGACGCCAACCTCGGCGGCTACGGCCTCGCGCGCGTGTCCGGTCCCGTCGCGTTCGCGCGCGAGAAGGGCGTTCTTTCGGTGAAGGCGCAGCTCGCCGGCGCCGGCGGCCGCGGGCAGGGGTTCGTCGCGACGTTCCTGGGCGGCGCGCCGAGCGCGAGCCTCGAAGCCCAGCGCCTCGCCAACGGCCAGCTCGTGCTGAACCGGCTCGACCTCTCGGGCCGCGGGCTGAAGGTCCAGGCCTCGGGCGGGCGGACGCTCCTGGGTAGTGTGACGCTCAAGGGAGACGCCGAGATAGCCCGCCTGGAGGAAGCGCGTTTCGGCGCCTCGGGGGGCGCGAAGATCGGCTGGGACGCATCGCAGGCGAAGTCCGGCGCGCCCTGGACCTTCAAGCTCGACGCGAGCGGCGACCGCTTCGCCGTCGGCCTCGCCGAACTCGACCGTCTCCTCGGCCGCGCGCCGCGCCTGACGGTCCGGGCCGACTGGCAGGCCGGCCGCCTGGCCGTCGCCGAGGCGGCGCTCGATGGCGCCGCCCTGGACGCCAATGTCGCCGGTGTGATGGAGAAGGACCGTCGTCTCGCCTTCAAGGCCGACTGGAGCGCCACCGGCCCGATCCGCGCCGGCCCGGTCGAGATCACCGGCGGTGCCAGGGGGACGGGCGGGGTCACCGGCACGCTGGCCGCGCCGCGCCTCGACCTTGTGGCCGACCTCGAACAGGTCGATGCGCCGCGCCTGCCGTTGAAGGACGCGAAGCTCGCGCTCACCTTCCAGCGTCAGGCCGACGGGTCGTCCGGGACCGTCGCGCTCACCGCCGCCAGCGGCTACGGCCCGGCCGCGGCGCATGCCGATTTCCGCTTTCCGCGCGGTGGCGTCGACCTGACCGACCTGTCGCTCGACGCCGGCGGCATCAAGGCGTCGGGTTCGCTCAGCCTGCGCAGGTCCAGTCCCTCGGCGGCCGACCTGACGCTTGCCGTCACCAGGGGCGCGCTGATCGACGCCGGCCGCATCGCAGGGACCGCGAAGATCACCGACGCCGCCGGCGGCCCGCGCGCGCAGCTCGACCTGCGCGGCGAGGCGATCCGCTGGGGCGGCTCCGACATCACCGTCCGCTCGGCGCGTCTCGCCGCCGACGGACCGCTCGCACGGCTTCCGTTCACCACTGACGCACAGGGCGCGTCGGGGCAGGGGGCCTGGACCCTGTCCGGCCGCGGCGTCTGGAACGACGTGCAGCCGGGTTACCTCGTCGGCTTCGACGGCAAGGGCACGCTGGGCGGCCGCGACCTGCACACGGTCGAGACCGCCGCGTTCCGCTTCGGCGGGCCCGAGCGCAGCGCCCGCGTGCGCCTGGAGGGCTCGGACGGCGGCCGCCTCGACCTCGACGCAATGATGCGGGGCGAGACCGCGACGGTGAACGCCCGCGTCGCCGAGATGGGGCTCAACGTCTTCAACGCCGACTTCGACGGCCGCATCGACGCCACGCTGGCGTTGCAGGGGCAGGGCAGCCGCCTCGACGGGACCGTGGACGCCCGCCTAACCGCCGCCCGCGGACGGGGCACGCCCGCCGCCCAGGGCGCGAACGGCACGCTGAAAGCCCGCCTCGTCGGCGACACGCTCACGCTCGACGTCGACACCACCGACGACCAGGGGCTCAAGGCCAACGCCAACCTGGTGCTGCCCGCCGAGGCCAGTGCGGCGCCCTTCCGGGTGGCCATCGCCCGCCAGCGCCCCATGCGCGGCCGCTTCTTCGCCGAGGGCGAGGTGCGGCCGCTGTTCGACATCCTGGTCGGCGGCGAGCGCGCGCTCTCGGGCTTCGTCCATACGGAAGGTACGCTGAGCGGGACGCTCGCCGCCCCGCGCGCCGCGGGCCAGGTCTCGGTCCAGCGCGGCCGCTTCGACGACGGCGGGACCGGGCTCAGCCTACGTGACGTGGTGCTGAAGGCCGCCTTCACCGAGGACTCCGTGAATGTCACCGAAGCCCGCGGCGTCGACGGCCACGGCGGTCAGGTGGCCGGGCAGGGCCGCGTCAGTCTGGCCCGCGAGGGGATCTCCAGCTTCCGCCTCGACCTCAAGGGCTTCCGCCTGATCGACAACGAGATCGGCACGGCCACTGCCACCGGCCAGGCCACCATCAACCGCGCCGCCGATGGCAAGGTGAAGCTGACCGGCGACCTTGCCATCGATCGCGCCGACTTCGCCGCCGAACCGCCCACGCCGTCGGGCGTCGTCGCCATGGACGTCAAGGAGATCAACCGCCCCGACGACCTGCCGGCCAGCCTGCCGCCGCGGTTCAAGCGCGGCGACGGCTGGGCGCTGGACGTGAAGCTGCACGCGCCGCGGCGCGTCTTCCTGCGCGGCCGTGGGCTCGACGTCGAACTCTCGCTCGACGCGCACGTCGGCGGCACGACCGCGTCGGCCGACCTTTCGGGCGTGGCCCGTGTGGTGCGTGGCGACTACGATTTCGCCGGGAAGCGTTTCGAGTTCGACGACCGCAGCATCGTCTACCTCTCGTCGAGGCCGCAGAGCATCCGCCTGCAACTCGACGCGGTGCGCGAGGACCCGTCGCTCACCGTGACGGTCCGGATCCGCGGCACCGCCGCCAAGCCCGAGATCACGCTGGTCTCGTCGCCGAGCCTGCCGAATGACGAGATCCTGGCGAAGGTGCTGTTCGAGCGCTCGGCCAGCCAACTCTCGGGGGTGGAAGCCGCCCAGCTCGCCTCGGCCCTCTCGGCGATGTCGGGCGGAGGCGGCTTCGACGTGATCGGCAACCTGCGCAGCTTCGCCCGCCTCGACCGACTGGCCTTCGGCGGCGACGAGGAGTCGGGGGTCACCGTGTCCGGCGGCAAATACCTGACCGACGACGTCTATCTCGAACTCACCGGCGGTGGCCGCGACGGTCCCTCCGCCCAGGTCGAGTGGCGGGTCCGCAAGAACCTCTCGCTGCTCTCCCGCTTCCAGCAGCAGACGGACCGTGTCGGGTCCGGCAACCGCATCGCGGTGAGATGGCGGAAGGACTACTGAGCCGACTCCGACATGCGTCAGCCCCGGACAAGTGTTCCGGCTCGTGACGAGCAGGGGATAGCGACGGAAGGCGCCGGTCAGGCCGTCTTCAGCGCGTAGGCCTGGGTGCCGCGGGTGAAGACCTTGTCGCTGGGCAGCACGGCCGCGATGGGAACGTCCCGCTGCCCTTCCAGCGACACGTAGAGCGCGCCGAAATCCTTCAGCGTCACGTCCAGCAGGGTCTGCAGCGACGGGATCACGAAATAGACCTGCTGGAAGTCGTCGATCCGGTAGGGCGTGAGCATCGTCCGCTCCAGGTCGAAGCCCAGCCGGTTGGGCGAGGGATCGTCCAGGGCGAAGATCGATTCCGCATGGCTGGAGACGATGCCGGCGCCGTAGATCCGCAGGCCCTTGGGCGTCTCCAGCAGGCCGAACTCCACCGTGTACCAGTAGAGCCGCGCCAGGTTGTGCAACTGGCCCAGGCCCAGGGCGCGCAGGCCGCCTTCGCCGTACTTCTGCATGTAGTCGGCGAAGGTCGGGTCGGTCAGCATCGGCACATGACCGAACACATCGTGGAAGACGTCGGGTTCCTCGAGGTAGTCGAGCTGATCCGGGCGTCTGATGAACCGTCCGGCCGGAAAGCGGCGGTTGGCCAGGTGGTCGAAGAACACTTCGTCGGGCGCCAGCCCCGGTACGGCCACAACGCTCCAGCCGGTGAGCCGCTTCAGTTCCTCGTTGATGCGCCGGAAATCGGGGATGCCGGCCCGGTGCAGGTCCAGCGCGTCCAGGCCTTTCAGGAACGGATCGCACGCGCGCTCGGGCAGCAGCGCCGCCTGTCGCTCGTACAGCGTCACCCAGACGTCGTGCTCGGCCTGGCTGTAGCGCTCCCAGTCCTGGTCGACAGTCCAGTCGGCCCGCGCCCCGGGGGGCGGATGCAGGCTATGGAGTTCCCTCGTCTTCATGACCGGCAGAATGGCCGCGTTTGCGTGAAAGTTCCGTTCGGACTTTCCCCCAAAGCGGCATGTCCGCGGAAGGATAATGCAGGCGAACGGACGTCCGCGGCCAAAGCTTGCGTCAGCGTGAGACCGGCAGATCCACGTAGCTGGCCGCCGCGCCGCCCACATGGATCCGCTGCGTCTGGGCCCGGTAGGCGGAGGCGGGCGCGCGGGCGACCTCGGGGACGAACGTCTGAGGATTGCGATCGTAGAGCGGGAACCAGCTCGACTGCACCTGCACCATGATCCGGTGGCCGGGCAGGAAGGTGTGGTTCGCCGCCGGCATCCGCACGCGGTAGGGCAGCACCTGGCCGGGCGCGATGGCCTTCGCCGCCTTCGGATCCTCGCGGTAGCGCCCGCGCATGATGTCGGCCGAGATCATCAGCTCGTAGCCGCCCATATTGGCCTGCTCGCGCACTTCCGGCGGATAGACGTCGATCAGCTTCACCACCCAGTCGGCGTCGCTGCCGGTGGTGGAGGCGAACAGCGTCGCCGCCACATCGCCGCTGACCGTCAGCGCCTCGGCCAGCGGCGCGCTGACGAAGGTCGCCACGTCGGGCCGGGTGGCGAAGTCGCGCTGGTCGTCGGTCAGCCACTGGCTCCAGGTGGAATCGGGCCCATAGACCGGCCGGATCGGACGGCGGCGGTAGGGCACGGGCCGGTTGGGGTCGGCGACGTACTCGGCGTAGGCGCCTTCATCGGCGGGCGCGTCGAAGCCCAGCCGACCGCCCGGCAGCAGGTAGAGCTTCCGGGTCGCCGGCGTCGTCGGCCACGCCTGCGCCGTCCGCCACTCGTTCGTCCCGGTCTCGAAGGCCGTCACGGGCGCGACCGGCGTCGCGGGCGTCCTGCCCTTCAGGTGCTGATCGAAGAAGGCCTTGATCACCTTTCGCCGCGCCCAGAGGCTGGTGTCCGATCCCCACTTCACGTTGCCCAGCGACGAGCCGTCGGTCTGGCTTTGTCCGTGGAACCAGGGGCCTACGAGCAGGAAGTTCATGTCGTTCCTGGCGTCCTTGGCCTCCAGCGTCTTGTAGACCGCCAGCGTCCCGAAGCTGTCCTCCTGGTCGAAGAGCCCGTGGACCAGCAGCGTCGGCACGCTCAGCGGCTGCTTCGCCAGCACGTCCTGTAGCGCCTGGTCGCGCCAGAAGGCGGTGTAGGCTGCGTTGTCCAGCAGCCGGTTCCAGGCGGGCAGGCCGTCGAGCCCCAGCCGCTTGCCCACGCCCTCGGCGTTGCCGGCCTCCAGCATCGGGTCCCACAGGTCGTATTCGCCCCAGATCGGATCGGGGCCGTCCTTGCCGGCGATCAGGCCGTACATCCAGTCGACGTAGCCCTGCCGGAACGCCCCGTTGTGGTAGAAGTCGTCGCCCGTCCAGCCGTCGACCATCGAGTACATCGGCACGGCGGCCTGCAGCGCCGGATGCGGGTTGATCATCCCCATCAGGGTGAGGAGCCCGCCGTACGAGCCGCCCGCCAGCCCGACGCGGCCGTTGTTGTTCGGGACGTTCTTCACCAGCCAGTCGATCGTGTCCCAGGTGTCGGTGCTCTGGTCGGTCTTGCCGGCGTTCTGTGGTCCGCGCAGGGGCGAGTTCAGGATGTAGCCGCCCTCGGATCCATGCCGGCCGCGGATGTCCTGGTAGACGCGGATGTAGCCGTCCGCGAGGTAGTCGGCGTCGGCCAGGCCGGCGTTGATCGTGGCCTTCGGGCTCATGTCGCGCAGGGCGCCCGAGATGCCGTAGGGCGTTCGACCCACGATCATCGGCATGGGCTCGCCGCGCTTCGGGATGACGATCAGGGTGTTCAGCTTCACGCCGTCACGCATCGGGATCATCACCTCGCGACGTTCGAAGTCGCGCGCGAGCGGCTGCTCGAAGCGGGCCGGGATGTCGTTCGGGACAGGCTGCGCCGGCGCGACGGCCGCGAAGAGGAGGGTCGCGAGCCCTGCCGCGACCGAAACCATGACTTTCATGCAGACCCCCGACGCAACCTTGGGGCCTCAGGCTAGATCATGCCGTCAGGCGACCGCTAGGGCCTGCGGCCCACGCCAACCCATCGATGGCCCGCATGCGCGGGGATGAGCGGTAGCGCTAGTGTCCGATGCCCGGACGCAGGGTGTAGTGGCCTTCCTTGAAGGTCTCGAAGATCAGCGCGGCCTGCGGGTGGCCCACAGGCTCGCCGGTGTCGTCCGGCAACAGGTTCTGCTCGGAGACATAGGCCACGTAGGCGCTGTCCTCGTTCTCGGCGAGGAGGTGATAGAAGGGCTGGTCCTTGTGCGGCCGGATGTGCTCAGGGATCGACAGCCAGTACTCCTCGGTGTTCGAGAAGACGGGATCGACGTCGAAGATCACGCCGCGGAACGGATAGACGCGGTGATGAACGACTTGGCCGATCGTGAATTTGGCGAGTCGCGTGCTCATACCGTCGAATCTAAGCCTTCCATGCTGACCAGAAGGTGAACGTAGCCACGCGCGGGCGTCATTCAACCGTCGTCTTCCCAATGATCCGCACTGCGCGCTAAGGTCGCCGCGAAATGAGGCGCCGCGGTTCAATGGGGGTCGCTGCGCCTGCGCAGGACGGGTGATGTCCATGAACGAGGCGCCGCGCGCGCCCAGGCCGCCTCAAGGCGGCCGGGACAGGTCTGTGGGCGAGCCGCCGTGCTACGCCGCGCTCGACCTGGGCACCAACAACTGCCGGCTGCTGATCGCCACGCCCAGCGCGCACGGCTTCCGCGTGGTCGAGGCCTATTCGCGGATCGTGCGTCTCGGCGAGGGACTCTCGCAGAGCGGCAGGCTCTCCGACGCGGCGATGGAGCGCGCGATGGCGGCGCTCAAGGTCTCGGGCGAGAAGGTGCGCCGCCGCAAGGTCGTGAAGTTTCGCGCCATCGCGACGCAGGCCTGCCGCATGGCCACCAACGGTCAGGCCTTCGTGAACCGCGTCGCGAACGAAACCGGCGTCAAACTGCAGGTCATCACGCCGCAGGAAGAGGCGAGGCTCTCGGTCACGGGCTGCCTGAACCTTCTGGACACCGGCCACGAAGCCGCCCTGGTCGTCGATGTCGGCGGCGGCTCCACCGAGCTGTCCTGGGTCGAACTGAAGGGCGTCACCGCCGGCCAGATGCCGCCGGTCCGCGCCTGGCTGTCCGTGCCGATCGGCGTCGTCACCCTGGCCGAGCGGTTCCCGGAGGGCGAGGTCGCCACCGAGAGTTGGTTCCGCCAGATGGTCGAGCATGTGAAGGCCGAGATCGCCATCTTCAGGCGCGCCGATCCGCTCAAGCCGGTGTTCGACGCCGACCGGGCCCACCTCGTCGGCACGTCGGGGGCCATCACCAGCCTGGCCGGCATGCACCTGAGGTTGCCGCGCTATGACCGCAACCGCGTCGACGGCATCTGGATGACCCGCGGCCAGTGCGATGACGCCGCCGCCGGTCTCCTGGCCCTCAGCGCCGCCGAACGCGCCGCCCAGCCCTGCATCGGCCCCGATCGCGCGGACCTGGTGCTCGCCGGCGCCGCGATCCTTCAGGCGGTGCAGGAGCAGTGGCCCTGCAACCGCGTGCGCGTGGCCGACCGCGGCCTGCGCGAAGGCATCCTGCTGTCGCTGATGTCGGAACGCGGCCGTCCGCGCCGCCGCAAGCGCCGTCGCGGCCGCGGCGGTGTAAAGAAGGCCGCATGACCGACCAGCCGCCACCCCGCAAGCGCATGGTGAAGCCGCCGACGGGCGGCCTGGAAGGCGGCCGCGGCAAGCCCGCGCGCCTCAAGACCGCCAAGGAGCGAACGCCCAGCCAGCAGGCCTGGCTCGAGCGCCAGATCAACGACCCGTTCTCGGCCAAGGCCCGCGCCCTCGGCTACCGCAGCCGCGCGGCCTTCAAGATCATCGAGATCGACGACCGCTTCCGCCTGTTCAGGAAGGGCGTGAAGGTCGTCGACCTGGGCCTGGCGCCCGGCGGCTGGACCCAGATAGCCCTCAAGCGCGGGGTCACCGACATCGTCGGCGTCGACCTGCTGCCGGTCGATCCGCTGCCGCCCGCCCACATCCTGCAGATGGACTTCACCGATCCCGAGTGCGGGCCGAGGCTCATCGAGCTCCTGGGCGGCGCGCCCGACGTCGTCCTCTCCGACATGGCCCCCAACACCATCGGCCACCGCGAGACCGACCATCTGCGCATCGTGGGCCTGATCGAGGCCGCCATCGACTTCGCGGTCGAGGTGCTGAAGCCCGGCGGGTCCTTCGTCGCCAAGGCCTTCCAGGGCGGCGGCACCGACCGGCTCATCGCCGGCCTCAAGCTCCACTTCCGCGACGTGAAGAACGTAAAGCCCAAAGCCAGCCGCCAGGACAGCTCGGAGGTGTTCCTGGTGGCGACGGGCTTCAAGGGGCGCTAAACTCCCGCGTGATGCAAGTTCGATTGCACCTGGGGGATGTGTCATGCGAGCTGGATGCTTGGCGGCTCTGATGATCGCGTCGGTAGGCCTTGCGGCGCCGGCCTGGTCCGCCTGCGATGCGATGGGCGACTACCGGGGCGTGGCGCTCAAGCGCTTCAGCGGCAGCGCCGCGTACGCCTACAGCACAAGCCGGATCGCGATCGACGCGGACGGCGCGCCCAACGCCTACCATCCGCAGGACCGAGGCATCGATGCGTTGGCCAATGCCGGGTATCCGAACGGCGGCTGGCGCTCGATCATCGTGCCCGACCCGGCGAACCCTTCGCGCGGCTACGTGCAGCCGTCGGGGCCGTTCGCCGGCTACTTCGTCTCGATGACGACCGTCCAGGACACTGGCAAGGCAAGGACCGATCCCGCGCGCTACGTCGACTCGACGAAGGTTCCGTACATCGTGTTTCCCGGGGCGTTCTACCGGATGAAGGGCACTGGGCATCGCGGCGTGCTCGGGATGGCTCGCAACCTCGCAACCGGACAGACGAGCCCGATGATCTTCGCGGACGGCGGAGCGACGAACCACGAGCTTGGCGAGGTATCGATCAAGCTGGCCGAGAACCTCGGCGGCGCAAATGTGAACCCTCGCACCGGCAGGGGCGCGCCGCGGGGGCCCTTCGCCTACGTGATCTTCCCGGGCAGCGAGACGAGCCCGCCCTGGCCACGGTCCGACGCGGACCTTCGGGACCGCGCAGAGGCCGAGCTTGCCCGGATCGGCGGGTGGGAGGCGGTCACGGCGTGTCTGGCGCGCTAGACGTGCTTGCGGGGCGCCGCTGCTAAGCCTGCGGCGGCTCGGGCATCCTGGCGCCCTCACCAACGATCCAGTCGCGGAAGCGGTCCAGGGCGCGACTGTGCGCGCCTGGCGCGGCGATCATGGCGAAGGCGCTGCCGGATCGGCGGAATCCCAGCGGAGCGACCAGGCGGCCGGCCGCGATGTCCTCGGCCACGAAGGGCCAGCTCACCACCGCGGCGCCCAGGCCCGCCAGTGCGGCGTCCTGCGCGAAGTGGACGTGGGCGAAGGGCCGCTCGGGCGCGGGCCGCAGCTCGACGCCCGCGTGCTCGGCCCAGATGTGCCAGGCCTCCGGGTGGGTCTGGGCCGCGAGGCGAGGGGCTTTCAGCGGGTCGCCGCCGAAGCGCCCGGCGAGTTGCGGCGTCATCACCGCGCCCAGCGCATTGCGGATGAACGGCGTGACGTTGGGTTCCTTGAGCCGCGCCAGCGGCACGATCCGCAGCACCGCCTGGGCGCCGCGGTGAGACGTGGCGTGGGGCGAGAGCTCGGAGAGCTGTAGCCGTACCTGGGGGTGCGCCGCCTGGAACGCCGCTAGCCGCGGGATCAACCACTTCACGGAGAGCGAGGCGTTCACGGCGACGTGCAGGTCATCGCCGCCGGTCCGCACCTTGCGCACGGCCGCGGAGATCTGGTCGAAGGCCTCGGTCAGCGCCGGAAGCAACTCGCGCCCCGCCGCCGTCAGCTCCAGGCGGTTCTTCGGGCCGGAGAACAGCCGCACGCCCAGCGCCGCCTCCAGCGCCTTCACCTGCCGGCTCACCGCCGAGTGCGTCACCGACAGTTCGTCGGCCGCCAGCGTCACCCGGCCGGTCCGCGCCATCGCCTCGAAGGCCTTGAGCGCGTTCAGGGAGGGGAGAGGGCCCGGTGTGAGATTTTCGAACATTCAAGGTCGAATAAGTCTATTTTCTCCCAGAGACAATCCAGGCACTAGCTGGCCATGGAAACCCGTAATTCCCCCGAACCGCCCCTGGCGCCCGTCGACTACGATCGGGTCCAGCACCAGACCTACGCCAGGGGCCGCGCGCTCCCGGCGGACGCCATCGACCGCTACATGGCGGTGTTCGGCGCCTACGTCCCCGTGCGTCGGCCCCTCGCAGGCATCGACCTCGGCTCTGGGACCGGCCGGTTCAGTCCGGCGCTCGCCGACGCGTTCGGCGGTCCGATCTGGGGTGTCGAGCCGGCCGACGGCATGCGCGCCGCGGCCGAGGCGGATGCCGCCCATCCGCGTGTGACCTACCTGGCCGGCCGCGCGGAGGCGATCCCACGGTCCGACCGCTGCGCGGACTTCGTGCTGATGTTCCTCTCGTACCATCACGTGGCCGACAAGCCGGCCGCGGCCCGGGAGATCGCCCGTGTCCTGAAGCCGGGCGGCCGGCTGATCCTGCGCAGCACCTTCCAGGAGCGGATTCCCGACCACTGGTGGCGCAGCTACTTCCCGCGCAGCGCCGACGTCGAGCGGGCCATGTTCCCGACCGAGCCCGAGACCCGCGCGCTGTTCGAGGCGGCCGGCTTCACCACCGTCGAGTCCGTGCAGATGGAGGTCCCGTTCGAAGGCGACATCGCCAGCCTCGTCGCGAGGCTGAAGCACCGCGCCGTCTCCACCTTCGAGCACATGACGGAGGACGAACTCAGCGAAGGCTTCGCCCGTATCGACGCCGACCTCGCCGCGGGCGCCATCGTCGAGAAGCCCACGCTGGGCGACTTCATCGTCTTCGAGACCCCACAGGAGCCCGCAATCGCATGAACGCCCCCTTCAGGCCCCTTGCTCCGTCCGCAGGCGAACCCCTATACGCGTCCCGCAAAACGGAGAGTCTCATGGAGATTCGCGAAGGGCTCACCTTCGACGATGTTTTGCTCGAACCCGGCGCGTCCGACGTCATGCCCACGCAGGTCGACGTCGCCACCCGGTTCACGCGCGAGATCAGTCTGAACATCCCCCTGGTGTCCGCCGCCATGGACACCGTCACCGAGAGCCGCCTGGCCATCGCCATGGCCCAGGCGGGCGGCATCGGCGTCCTGCACCGCAACCTCACCGTCGAGGAGCAGGCCGACCACGTCCGCGAGGTGAAGCGCTACGAGAGCGGCATGGTCATCAACCCGATGACCATCGGTCCGGAGACGACCCTGGGCGAGGTCCGCCAGATCAAGGCGCGTCGCCACATCTCGGGCTTCCCCGTGGTGGACGACACAGGCAAGCTGGTGGGCATCCTCACCAACCGCGACATGCGCTTCGAGGGCCGCGACGACATCCCGGCCAAGGCGCTGATGACCAGGGAAGGTCTGGTCACGGTCAAGGAAGGCGTCGGCCAGAACGAGGCGCGTGACCTGCTCCGCCGCCACAAGATCGAACGCCTGATCGTGGTCGACGACGACAACCGGGCGGTCGGCCTCATCACCGTCAAGGACATGGAGAAGTCCCAGCAGCATCCCTTCGCCGCGAAGGATGCGCAGGGCCGGCTGCTGGTCGCCGCCGCCTCGACGGTGGGCGACGCCGGCTACGAGCGTTCCATGGCCCTGGTGGACGCCGGCGTCGACGTCGTCGTCATCGACACCGCCCACGGCCACAACGCAGATGTGGCCAAGGCGGTCGCCCGCGTGAAGCGCGAGACCAACCGGGTCCAGATCGTCGCCGGCAACGTCGCCACCTACGACGGCGCCCGGGCCCTGATCGAGGCCGGCGCGGATGCGGTGAAGGTCGGCATCGGGCCGGGCTCCATCTGCACCACCCGCATCGTGGCGGGCGTGGGCGTGCCGCAGCTCACCGCGATCATGGACGCCGTCCGCGCCGCCGAGGGCACGGACGTGCCGATCGTCGCCGACGGCGGCATCAAGTACTCGGGCGACCTCGCCAAGGCGCTCGCCATGGGCGCGTCGGTGGCGATGATGGGCTCGGTGTTCGCGGGCGTCGACGAGGCGCCGGGCGAGGTCTTCCTCTACCAGGGCCGCAGCTACAAGGCCTACCGCGGCATGGGTTCGCTGGCGGCGATGGGGCAGGGTTCCGCCGACCGCTACTTCCAGAAGGACGTGAAGGACACGCTGAAGCTCGTGCCCGAAGGCATCGAGGGTCAGGTCGCCTACAAGGGTCCGATCGCCCCGATCCTGCACCAGATGGTGGGGGGCCTCCGGGCGGCCATGGGCTACGTCGGCGCGCCGAACCTGCCGGAGTTCCGTAAGCGGGCGCGGTTCATCCGCATCACCAACGCGGGCCTGCGCGAAAGCCACGTCCACGACGTGATGATGACCCGCGAGGCGCCGAACTACTCGAGCCCGGGCTGAGCGGGCCGGACAGGGAAGGGCGAAGGCGATGGACGTCGCGATCGAACTGAAGCTGCTCGCCGCGGCGGTGGTCGTGGGGCTGGTCCAGCTCCTCTGGGCCGCCGGCGCGGCGCGGGCGCAGCAGGACATGAAGTGGGCCGCCGGCCCCCGCGACACGCCGATGCCGATCTCCGGCGTGGCGGCGCGGCTGGAGCGCGCGTTCTGGAACTTCGCCGAGACCTTCCCCTTCTTCGCCGCGGCGGTCCTGGCGGCCGCCATCGCCGGCAAGCTCGGCCAGCCGCTCACCATCTGGGGCGCCTGGGCCTATGTCGCCGGCCGCGCGCTCTACGTGCCGCTCTATGCGACCGGCGTGCCCCTGGTGCGCACGATCGTCTGGTTCGTAGCCATGGTCGGCATGCTGGCCGTGCTCGCGGCCCTTTTCCGGTGAGCTGATGCGCGACGGCGGACGCCTGGCGGCGGCGATAGAGATCATCGAGGAGACGCTGGCCCGCCACCGCCCTGTCCGCCTGGCCCTGAAAGCCTGGGGCGACGGCGCCCGCTACGCCGGGGCCAAGGACCGCGCCTTCGTCTCCGGACTCGTCCTCGACGTCCTGCGGCGCAAGCGCTCGCTGGGCTGGCGCATGGGCGACGACAGCCCGCGCGCCCTGGCGCTCGGCGCCCTGCGCTTCGCGTGGGACTGGCCCGTCCAGCGCGTCGCCGACGCCGCGGGCGACGAACCGCACGGTCCGGGCCCGCTCACCGCCGCCGAGCGGGCCGTCCTGGAGGCCCCCCGAGACTTCGACGATGCGCCCGCGCCCGTTCGCGGCGACTATCCCGACTGGCTGGACGCTGCGCTGGCCCGCGTGTTCGGCGACGCCCGCGGCGAGGAGGCGGCCGCGCTGGCCGGGCGCGCGCCCGTCGACCTGCGCGTCAACACGCTGAAGACCGACGCCACCCGCGCCGCCAAGGCGCTGGCTCCGTTCGCGCCGCAGGCGCCGGGTCTCGCCCCCAACGCGCTCCGCGTCGCCGCGCCGGGGGCGGCCGAGCGCGCCGGCGCCGTCGAGGCGATCCCGCAGTTCGGCAAGGGGTGGTTCGAGATTCAGGACCTCGGTTCGCAGGTCGCCGCGCTGGCGGCGGGCGACGTCAAGGGCCAGCAGGTGCTGGACCTATGCGCCGGAGGCGGCGGCAAGACCCTCGCGCTCGCTGCGGAGATGGCCAACACCGGCCAGATCTATGCCTACGACAGCGACGCGCGCCGGCTGACCGACACGGTGCGCCGCGGCGAACGCGCCGGCATCCGCAACCTCCAGGTCCGCACGCCGCTGGCCAAGGCGCCACTGAAGGACCTGGAGGGCCGCATGGATCTCGTCTTCATCGACGCGCCCTGCACCGGCACGGGCTCCTGGCGGCGCCACCCCGACACCAAGTGGCGCCTGACGCCCGACGCTCTGGAACGCCGCCGAAAGGACCAGGACAGCGTCCTCGACGACGGCGCGACCTACACCCGGCCCGGCGGCCGCATCGCCTATGTGACCTGCTCCGTGCTGCCGGACGAGGACGAGGACCGCGTCGAGGCGTTCCTTGCCCGCAACGCCGCCTTTGCGCGCAGGCCCGCCTCGCACGCGCCCGAACTCGCCCCGTTCCTCACGGCCGCCGGCGACCTGCGCCTCACCCCCCGCACCTCCGACACCGACGGCTTCTATGTCGCGGTGCTGGAGAAGAAGCGATGACCGCAGCGCGCGCCGCAGGCGACCTCACCTCGAACCACCAAGGTCACCAAGCGCACCAAGGCGTCTGCGCCTACTTTGTGAGCTTGGTGATCTTGGTGGTTGAATCCTCTGGCGCTGACGCGCCCGCAGCCTTCCTGAACGGACATCCATGACCGCCAAAGCCCACGAAAAAGTCCTCATCGTCGACTTCGGCAGCCAGGTGACCCAGCTCATCGCGCGGCGGCTGCGGGAGGCGGGCGTGTATTGCGAGATCCACCCGTTCGACAAGGTCGACGACGCGATGCTGGAGGCCTTCGCGCCGAAGGCGGTGATCCTTTCGGGCGGCCCGGCGAGCGTGCATGAGGCGCAGAGCCCGTCGGCGCCCCAGCGGGTCTTCCAGCTCGGCGTCCCGGTGCTGGGCATCTGCTATGGCGAGATGACCATGTGCGCCCAACTGGGTGGCGCCGTGGAGGGTGGCCATGACCGCGAGTTCGGGCGCGCCGAGATCCAGTTGCAGAAGGCCTCGCCGCTGCTGGAGGGCCTGGGCGAGCCGGGGGACCGCGAGACCGTGTGGATGAGCCACGGCGACAAGATCACCGCGATCCCGCAGGGCTTCGAGGTGGTCGCCACGTCGGAGGGGTCGCCCTACGCCGTGATCGCCGACGAGGGGCGGCGCTTCTACGGCATCCAGTTCCACCCGGAGGTGGCGCACACGCCGCGTGGCGCCCTGATCCTGCGCAACTTCACCCATCGCATCGCGGGCCTGAGCGGCGACTGGACCATGGCCAGCTACCGCCAGGAGCAGATCGCCAAGATCCGCGCCCAGGTGGGGGACGCCAAGGTGATCTGCGGCCTTTCCGGCGGCGTCGACTCGTCGGTCGCCGCGGTCCTGATCCACGAGGCGATCGGCGAGCAGCTCACCTGCGTCTTCGTCGACACCGGCCTGCTGCGGAAGGACGAGGCGACGCAGGTCGTCACCCTGTTCCGCGACCACTACAATATCCCGCTGGTCCACGTGGACGCCGGCGACCTCTTCCTCGGCGAGCTGGCCGGCGTCTCGGACCCCGAGACCAAGCGCAAGACCATCGGCCGCCTCTTCATCGAGGTGTTCGACAAGGAGGCCGCCAAGATCGAAGGCGCCGCCTTCCTGGCCCAGGGCACGCTCTATCCCGACGTCATCGAAAGCCCGTCCACGACCGGCGGCCCCTCGGCGGTGATCAAAAGCCACCACAACGTGGGCGGCCTGCCGGACTACATGAAGCTGAAGCTGGTGGAACCCCTGCGCGAGCTCTTCAAGGACGAGGTGCGGGCGCTGGGCGTCGAGCTCGGCCTGCCGCCGGCCTTCGTCGGCCGCCACCCGTTCCCGGGCCCCGGCCTGGCTATCCGCATCCCCGGCGAGATCACCCGCGAGAGGGTGGCCGTTCTCCAGGCCGCCGACGCGATCTACCTGGATGAGATCCGCAAGGCCGGCCTCTACGACAGCATCTGGCAGGCCTTCGCCGTCCTGCTGCCCGTGAAGACCGTCGGGGTCATGGGCGACGCGCGCACCTATGAGAGCGTGCTAGCGCTCCGCGCCGTGACGTCCACCGACGGCATGACGGCCGACTTCTTCGAGTTCCCCTGGGAAGTGCTGGGCCGCTGCGCCACGCGCATCATCAACGAGGTCCGGGGCGTCAACCGCGTCGTCTACGACGTCACCAGCAAGCCCCCCGGCACCATCGAGTGGGAATAGGCTCGAATTTGCGTCCATGGCCGCCGGCAAGCATGTCCTCTACTTCGCGCTCCTGCCGCCGTCCGACGTCGGGCGCGCGGCGCAGGAGCTGCTGAGGACGCTGCGTCCGCGCCCGTCTGCGCGCCCGGTTCCGGCGGGCCGCCTCCACGTCTCGCTGAACGCGCTCGGCGCGTTCCAACGCCCGCCGGGGCCGGTTGTCGACAAGGCCGCCGACGTTGCGGCCGAGGTCCGCGCGCCGCGCTTCACGGTCGCTTTCAACCGCGCGGGCGCCTGGTCGCGGGGCGACAACCCCTGCGTGGCGGCGTGGGGCGACGAGGGCGTGATCGGGGTGAACCAGCTCTACGCCACCATCCACGATGCGCTCGCCCGCCGCGGCATGGTTCCCCGTCGTCCGACCGAGATCGTCCCGCACATGACGCTCGTCTACGATCCCGCCAAGGTCCCCGAGACGATCATCGCGCCGCTCGCCTGGAACGTCGCCGAGTTCGTCCTGATCCACGCTGTCCACGGCGAAGGCCGCTTCGACGTGGCCGCCCGCTTTCCGCTCGGCTAGGTTTCAGCGGATCTTCGACGGCGTCTGCTCCAACTGCCAGATCGCCTCTCCCATCTCGTCCATCTTCTTGCCCAGCAGCGCCTGGGCGTCGGCCAGCGCCTGGTTGTAGAAGTGGGGCCCGAGGTGTTCGGTCACGAAGTCCAGGAGGAACACCGCGTCGAATCCCGTCACGTCCAGGTCCAGCTCGGCCTTGAGGTAGCGGCTGAGCGCCCGGGCGGCGTCCTCGCGGACCTGCTTGGTGAGTTCGATCTTCGGCATGGGAGCCCACGATGGCCGCGACGCTCTACGGCATCAAGAACTGCGACACGATGAAGAAGGCCTGGACCTGGCTCGACGGCCACGGCGTCGCCTACCAGTTCCATGACTACAAGAAGGCCGGCATCGACCGCGCCACGCTGGAAGGCTGGATCGGCAAGGTCGGCTGGGAGATCCTGCTCAACAAGTCCGGCACGACCTTCAGGAACCTCCCCGACGCCGACAAGCAGGGGATCGACGAGAAGAAGGCCATCTCGCTGATGCTGGCCAACCCCTCGATGATCAAGCGGCCGGTCCTCGACCAGGACGGCAAACTCACCGTCGGCTTCAAGCCCGAGATCTACGAAAAGCTCCCGCGCTGAAGTTTCTTCGCATCCGCCGCATCCGATCCAGCGGGCGGCGGCGACTACAGGGCAAGAGGACGGCGGAGACGGCTCCGCGCGGTCCGGACCTTGGAGAACCGCGATGGAGTCCTTCTTCTACGGCTACTGGTGGCTGATCTTCCCGATCATGTTCTTCGCCTTCGGCGCGTTCGACCGCTGGCTGGCCTACAAGCGCAGCCAGGAGCGTCTGAACCTCGTGCGCGAGTTCACCAGCCAGGGCAAGGACCCGCCGCCCGAGCTGATGCGCACCATCAACGACGAGGAAGCCCTCGACGACCCGGACTCCGCCTACGGCCCCTATGATCGCTACGGCCGCTACGGCCGCCGCTATCGCCGCCATTACTGGCGCATGGGCCCGTACTGGGCCTGGCGCACGGCGATCATCACCGGCTCGGTCGCCGCGGGTTTCTGGTTCGCGTCCGAATACGCCGACTTCCCCGGCGTCGATGGGCCCTTCCGCCTGGTCGCTGTGATCATGACCTGCGTCGCGGTGGGCCACGCCATCGCGGCCGTGTTCTCCACAGTCTTCCGGGCGAAGTGAGCCCGGAAGGCATAGATTTCGCGCCGCGGCGGGGTCCTTGGGACCGCGCTCGTCCGGGCATGTCGGCGCGACGTCCGGGCGACGAGCCGGTCTCCACTTCGCCTGACGTCGCGCTGGTCGAGCAGGCCCGGGCCGGCTCGACGGCGGCGTTCGCGCGGCTGGTCGAGCGCCACCAGCAGGCGGTGCGCGCCTTCCTGCGCCGCGCCTGCGGCGACTGGGCGCTGGCCGACGACCTCGCGCAGGAGACGTTCCTCGCCGCGTGGTCGCGCATCGGCCGCCTTGAGGCCGGCGCCTCGGTCAGGGCCTGGCTCTGCGGCATCGGCTACAACAAGCACCTGACCGCCATCCGGAGCCGCACCCGCGCCCGCACCCGCGAGGCCGCGTGGGAGGAGGAAAGACCGTCGCAAGCCTCGGCCATGAGCGACGAGCGGATGACGCTGGAGACCGCCCTGAAGAGCCTGCCCGACGACCAGCGCGCCTGCGTGGCGCTCTGCCTTGCGGCCGATTTCAGCCACGCGGAGGCCGCCGAGGCGCTGGGCCTGCCGCTGGGCACGGTGAAGTCACATGTGACGCGGGGCCGCGCGCGGCTCCTCGAAGTGCTAGGAGAGTCCCGATGACCGACGCTCACCTGAAGGCGCTGTTCGCGCAGGACGAACCGCCCGCCCGTGACCCGGCGTTTTCGGCCGCGGTGATGGAGGCCGTCGCGCGCCGCCGCTTCGTGCTGGATGTCGCGTGGCTCTCGGGCGCCGCCCTGATCGGCGGTCTGCTCCTCTGGGCGCTCTGGCCGGTGCTGCACCCGCTGCTGGCCCAGACCGGCGACCAGTTCGGCCCTGTCGCCGCCTGCGTCACCCTCGCGCTCGTGGCTGTGATGCTCGTGGATGGACGCGTAACAGCGACCGCCCGCTGAAACATGGACAAGGTTTCATCCTGCCTTCTGCATCCGACCGGGCAGGTCCAGGTCTCTTTCCGATCGAGACGGGCGCTCCCCGCCCGACCGGACCTGGAGAGGAGAACAAGAAAATGGAGATCCTGATACCGCTCGCGTTCTTTGCGATGATCGCGGCGATCGCCATCGCGCCGCGGTACTTCCGCAGTGTCGAGCGCCAGAAGATGGCCGATACGCTGCGCGTCGCCATCGAGAAGGGCCAGCCGCTACCTCCGGAAATGATCGACGCGATGTCGAGCGACGCCCGAACCGATCCACGCCTGCCGTCGCCCCAGCGCGACCTGCGCACCGGCATCATCTGGCTGGGCGCGGGCATCGGCCTCGCGGCCCTTGGCGGCGCCGTCAGCTTCGAAGAACCGGACGCGTTCACCTGGTTCCTCGGCTTCGCGGCCTTCCCGACGTTCATCGGCCTGGCGTTCGTCGCCCTCGGCCTGATGAACAAGCCCAAGGTCTGAGGCGCGGGATCGGGGGATCGAGCCCATGCCGGGCAACAGTCTCAGTTTCGCCAGCCAGCACGACGTGGAGCTCTGCGCCTACGCCGCGGCCGGTGAGCGGCGCGCCTTCGGGGAGCTGGTGCGTCGCCACGGGTCGGCCGTCCGGCATCTGCTGCGGCGGATGGGGGCGCAGGCGGCCGAAGCCGACGACGTCGCCCAGGATGCGTTCCTGGCGGCGTTCGAGAGGATTTCCGAGTTCCGCGGCGAAGGCACGTTCGCGGGCTGGGTGAAGCGCATCGCAGCGCGGCTCTATCTGCGCCGCCTGCAACGCGAGAAGCGTCTTGCCGCCCTCGCGGCGGAAGAAGGTCGGGAGGAGGCGGATGCAGCCGCCAGTCTCGGAAACGGCGGGGACGCCGAGCACCGCATGGACCTGGAGGAGGCCATGAAGGTCCTCTCCGCGCCCGAGCGGCTGTGCGTGTCCATGTGCTACGGCGCGGGCCTGTCCCACGGCGAAGCCGCCGAGGCCTTGAACCTGCCGCTTGGAACGGTCAAATCCCATGTCAAACGTGGTTTGGATAAGCTCCGGGCGCGGCTCGCCCCCGGGGGCAAGGACGAAAGCGCCGGGGACGCCGTCGTGGAAGGGAGGCGGGGCAATGGCTGAGATCGACTTCGAACGCCGTCTCGAACGCCTGTTCGCGCAGGCGCCCGACATGCCCGACGCGCAGGCCTTTTCCGAGCGCGTCGAGCGACGCCTCGACCGGGGCTGGAACGTCCGGCGCTGGCTGATCGGGGCCGCGGGCCTCGCCGGCGGCGTCATCGGCGCCAGCCAGCTCGTGATGTCCAACCTCTTCCAGCGCGTCGAAAGCGCCGAGCAATCGGCCCGCGCGCTCTCACAAGGACTTGCGCGGGTGACCCCCACAACCGACATGGTGTCGGCGCTCTCGGGCGGCTATGGGCTGTGGATCGCCGTCGGCTTGGCGTTCGTCACCATGGGCGTCTTCGCGGCGAGGTTGGTCCAGGAGTTCTAGTCGTGTCTTCGCATCGCCAGGAGACGGTCCGTCGCCTCGCCGCGCCGGATATCAGCGCGCGCAAGGGTGGGGTCCCCATCGTCTGCCTCACCGCCTACACCGCGCCGATGGCGGAGATCCTCGACCAGCATTGCGATCTGATGCTCGTCGGCGACAGCGTCGGCATGGTCGTCCACGGTCTGCCCAACACCGTCGGCGTCACGCTTGAGATGATGATCCTGCACGGCCAGGCGGTGATGCGGGGGTCGCGCCGCGCCATGGTCGTGGTCGACATGCCCTTCGGAAGCTACGAGGGTAGTCCGGAAGAGGCGTTCGCGAACGCCTCGCGGATCATGAAGGAGACCGGCGCGTCGGCCGTGAAGGTCGAGGCCGGCGAGACCATCGTCGCCAACATCGAATACCTCGTGAAGCGCGGCATCCCCGTGATGGGCCACGTGGGCCTGCGGCCCCAGGCCGTTCTCGTCGACGGCGGCTTCAAGGCCAAGGGCAAGCTCGACCACGAGCGCCGTCGCATTCTCGACGAAGCCCGCGCCACCGCCGAAGCCGGCGCCTTCGCCGTCGTCGTCGAAGGGGTCGCCGAGGGGCTCGCCCGCGAGATCACCGAAGCCATCACCGTGCCCACCATCGGCATCGGGGCGTCGGTCGGCTGCGACGGCCAGATCCTCGTCACCGACGACATGCTGGGCCTCTTCGACTGGACCCCCAAGTTCGTCCGCCGCTACGGCGATCTGCGCACCCAGATCGGCAAGTCCGTCGCCGCCTATGCCGACGACGTGCGGCAACGGAAGTTCCCGGGGCCGGCCGAGATCTACTTCGCCAAGGCAGGGTAGGGAGCCTACCCCCGAAACGGCGCGGGACCGGACCGCTGCTGCGGCCCGGTCCCGGCTGTGCATGGCCTGGCCCGCTCAGTTCGCCGGGCTGGCGAAGGTGTAGGTCCGCTGGCAGGCGCCGACGACGTTGTTCTCCCAGCCGCCCTTGTAGTCGTTGGGATCGGTCGAGAGGCACCAGCCGCCGCCGTTGTTGCGGCCGTCCCAGACGATCACCTTGCCGTTGCGGAAAAGGCGCGCCTGATCGACGTACATCGCGTCGCCGCCACTGGTGCTGACCCGAATCGCGCTGACGATCTTCGTCGTGGCGATGGCGGTTTCGAGATAGCCCCGCGAAAGCGCGCCGCAATCCGAGGTATTGCCCTTGATCACCTGCCGGCCGACGGGCGTCCCGTTTGCAAGGAACTCGACCGTGATGTTGTCGCCCGTCGCCGTATCGCTCAGGTCCGAGTGACAGAAGTCGATGTTCGCCCGATAGATGGCCTGAGCCACGCCCAGGGTGCTGTCGAAGGCGGCCGGCGACCAGGCCGTACCCGACACTTCGAGCACGGATGAGACGACACCCTCAGGGGCTTCGCCTCCGGGCGTGCCGACGTAGAAGACGGCCTTGGCGTCGGGCAGCGCCATGCCGACCGCGGACACCGCGCCGCCGACCGCCGCGGCGACCGCGGGGCAGGTGGTCCCTGCCGTCAGAGCGCAGGCGACGCCGCCCACGACGCCCACGACCGTGCCGGCCGCGATCGTGACCGCCTCGTTGAGATACTCCCCGCCCACCACCGAGACGATGGCGAAGTGCTTGGGTTGTGCGCCGGCGAAGCCGAAGAAGCAGGACTGCTCTCCGACGGCGATGTTTTCCTCGCGTATCGGCTGGATCCGCTGGCCGCCGATCGGCTTGAGTTCGCCGATCGTCTCATCGGCGGGGGTCTGGGGGTCATCGGTCTTCGCGCCGGGGATGAGCTCGACCTTCCTGGGATCGTACCATCGCACCTTGGCGACGATGCCGGTTCCAAACACGTTCTTCACGCACTGGGTGAACGGCCTCGGCTGGGCCTGGGCCTGAACGGGGCTGAATGCGACGACGCTGGCGCTGCTGAACACCAGCGCGAGCGAGGTGACGACCTTGGTGAACATGCGAAACTCCCTCCGAGGCCGGCATGGCCTGCCTCATTGGGTAGGGGTTCGGCAGCTTGACCGTCGATCACCCGATCAGGTGATAGTCTGGGCAGGGGGATGGCGCATCTTTCCAGACCAAGCGCGAGTGAGCCGAGGGGAACCGCAGATGATCCGAGTCGCTGTCGTCGAAGACGATCCGGTGATGCGCGATCACCTTTCCAGCGCGATCGGCGGATGCGAGGACATGCTGCTGACGGCCACGGCCGCAAACGTGGCCGAGGCGGAGGGAATGATCGAGGCGGGGGGCTACGACGTGCTGCTCTGCGATCTCGGGCTCCCGGACGGCAGCGGCGTCTCGCTGATCCGGACGGAAGCGCTGACCGGACGCGACACCGACATCCTCGTGGTCACGGTCTTCGCGAACCAGAACAAGGTGCTGGACGCCATCCGCGCCGGAGCCCGCGGATACCTGCTCAAGGACGAGCGGATCGAAGACTGCATGGCCGCGATCCGCGAGATCCGCCGCGGTGGATCGCCGATCAGCCCGATCATCGCGCGCCAGTTGCTCGGGGAAATCCGGCCCGATCCCCGCGCGCCGGCGCGCCCGATGGCCTCGCCCCTGTCCGAGCGCGAGTACGAAGTGCTGAACCTGCTGTCGCGCGGATTCTCGAACGCCGAATGCGCCGAGATCCTGACGGTCTCGGGCAATACGATTGGCACGCACATCAAGAACATCTACCGGAAGCTCGAGGTGAACAGCCGTGCGGAAGCTCTGTTCGAAGCATCGTCCCAGGGGTGGCTGTCGCGCTAGGACGCCGCCGGGGCGCGCGCGATGCGGCTAGCCCTGCTCATCGTCCTGCTGCTGCTCGCCCCCGGCGCGGCCCGGGCGCAATCGCCGAACACGTTCACGACGTCCGCGGCCGAGGGCGGGCCGGTCATCGAGTTCACGGATGGCGACTTCGTGCTCTCCCCCGGTCTGGAGATTCCGACCCGCGGCTGGGTCCGAGCCGCATCGCCCCACATCTACCGGATGCACGAGACGCACTGGCGGACCGGCGACTACCACACGGTCCAGGGCCGGTTCCGGTTCGACCGCGGCGCGCTGGGCCCCGATCCTCTCGCCCTCTACACCGCCAGCACGCGCAATCAGTTCATCGTGTTCGTCAACGGCGCGGAGGTGTTCCGCAACTTCGCCCGCGTCAGCGACCAGAAGCTCGCCTGGTATCGGCCCTTCCTGGTCCCGCTGCCCGCCGGGGCCCTGAAGCCGGGTCAGAACGAGATCCTCATCCGCGCCGTTTCGGAGGAGTCGGTCGGTGTCGGGCGCGTGATCGTCGGGCCCAACGCGGCGGTGCAGGCCTTCTATCAGTCGCAGTACTTCTGGCAGATCACCGCACCGATGGCCGCCAACGCGGCCATGCTGGCGCTGGGCGGACTGGCGGTGCTGGTCTGGCTGGGCCGGCGGCGCGAGGTGGAGCTGCTCTGGCTGGCGCTGGCCGCGGGCCTCTGGTTCCTCCGAAACTACCAGTACTTCGCCGAGGTCACGCCGTTCGACATGGCGTTGTTCAATGCCTTGACGGTCTACGCGACCTACTTCGCGACCGTGGCGACCACCGCCTTCTACGCGTCCTTCCTCAAGATGCCGCATCGCGGGCCGGTCATCGCCGCGCTGTTCGCACTGGGGATCCCCATCGTGGCGGTCCATGCCGCGTTCTCGCTGTCGAACCTCATCCTCTACGTGCCCACCACGCTGATCGGGCTGGGCGGCGCGCTCCTCGGCCTGCTCGACCTGAGGCGAGACCGCACGCCCGGCCATGTCGTCCTGGCTATCGTCGTGCTGCTGATGCCCTTCGCCGGGGTCTACGACTTCCTCCTGGCCGGGGGAGGCAGCGGCTGGAAGGTCCACGATTTCTACCTGACCGTCTTCAGTGGCTGCATCTACTGCGTGGCGTTCCTGATGGTGTTCGGCAAGCGGGCGCTGGACGCCTTCGCCGGACTCGAGGCGGCCAACGCGACGCTGGAGCAGCGCATCGCCGAGACCCGGGCCGAACTGGCGGCCAGCGAGGCGTCGCGGCGCGATCTCGTCGTCGCCGGCGCCGTCGCCAGCGAGCGCGAACGGCTGATGCAGGAGATGCACGACGGCATCGGCTCGAACCTGATCACCGCGCTCGCCGTCGCGCGCCAGCAGAAGCAGCCGGACAGCACGATCAAGACCCTGAGCCGCGCCCTTGCGGACCTGAAGATCACGGTCGACTCGCTGGAGCCGGTCGAGGGCGATCTGGTCGCGTTGATCGGCAACCTGCGTCACCGCATGGCCGGCGATCTGCGCGACGCCGGGATCGCCTGCAGATGGGAGGTGGGGCGCTGTGGGCCCGTGCCCTGGCTCGACGCGACCAACGCGCTGCATGTGTTGCGCATCTTCCAGGAGGCGATCGGCAATGTGCTCTCCCACTCGGATGCGACCGAGATGCGCATCGGGTGCGGCGAGGAGACGCGTGACGGAATCCCCGGCATCGCCGCCTATGTCGCCGACAACGGCCGGGGGTTCGACCAGGCCCAGGCGGATCGGCCGGGCAAGGGACTGGGCAACATCGCCGCGCGGGCGCAATCCCTGCACGGCCTCCTGGAGTGCCGGTCGAGCGTCGACGGCGGGACCCTGGTCACCCTCTGGTTGCCCTATGAACGGGCCCGCGCGACCGGGGACCGCAAGGCCGGTTGAGGCGCGGCGTCGCCGGGGCTGTTCGCGAAACCCTGTTCGGCGGCTATGCTGGAGGTCGGCGAAACCCGGGAGGCCGAGGCCGCGATGGGGGAGGTGTCCGTCCGTTTCCTGCCGCCGGCGCCGGCGCTCGGCGACGCGGTGATCTTCTACTACGTCGTCCGCAACGACGGCGCCCGGCCGGTCGAAGACCTGCTCCATCCCGAGGGCGCGTACCTGCGCCTGCTGCTGGCCGGAGATTGGCGGATCGCCTTCGCTGACGGCGCCACCCACGCGGCCGCGGGGCCTCACGCGGTCATGACGGGCGCGCTCAGTCGCGCGGCACGCGTCTGGGGTGGCCCCGGCGCTGTGATGGTTTCCGCGGGCCTGCTCCCCGCCGGGTGGCCCTTGCTCAGCGACGCCGCGGCGGCGGGCTACGTCGACCGCCTGCATCCGCTGTCGGAGGTCCTGGGCGAGGCGGCGGCGGCGCTCCTCGAAGCGGTCGCCGCGGCCGGCGGAGATGCAGGCTATGCGGCCGCGCTCGACGCCTGGCTCCTGCGCCGTCTCGAGGCCCGCGCGCCGCTCGACGCCACGCTGGTCGAACTGCACGTGGCTCTGAACGACCCGGAGGTGGCGTCGGTCGCCGACTGGGCCGGCCGCCTCGGCCTGTCCACACGCCAACTGGAGCGACTCACGCGCGACTACATCGGCCTGCCGCCGAAGCTGCTCATGCGTCGCCAGAGGTTCCTGCGCTCGTCGGCCAACCTGCGCGCGGCGCCGCTGGGCGAGTGGGCGCGGGTGCTGGACGAGCGCTACGCCGATCAGCCGCAGTTCGTCCGCGACTTCAAGCACTTCATGGGCATGGCGCCGCGCGCCTACTTCGCCCGCCCGACGCCGCTGACCACCGCCGCGGCCGCCGCCAGGAAGGCTACGGAGACGGCCTGAGCGTCAGCCGATGCTGTCGTCCTCGCCGCCTTCGCCGGGGCCTGCGCTGTCCGGAGCCTGGCGCCGCGTCTGCCGCTCGTCGGCCTCGGCGCCGAGCGCAGGGTTGTCGTCCGGATCGCGATCCGGGATCCTCGTCGCATGCCCAACGCGCGTCGTGTCGGCCTCGCCCGGCATGCCTTCGGCCTCGACGGCCCGGCGGTTCGGTTCACCCATCTGAGCGCCTCCTTGCGTCTTGCAAAGCCGCGGCGCGCGGGAGCGTTCCAGGACGACGCCCGCGCCGCGTCCCGCGCCTCTTGAGGCGCCCCTTGAGACGCATGGCGGGGCGCTATAGGTTCCGCCCCTCGTTTGGCGGCGGAGCCCCCCTGAAGTGACGGATCTATTCGAAGAGGTCGAAGAGCAGCTTCGCTCCGACCGCTATAAGCAGTTCGCCCGCAAGGCGCTGCCCTGGATGCTGGGTGTGGCCGCCGCCGCCCTGATCGCCGTCCTGGGCTACTGGGGCTGGGACACCTGGCGCACCAGGCAGACCGACAAGGCCTCGGAGCAGTACGCGCAGGCCATGGACGCCTTCGTCGCCGGTGACCGCGAGGGCGCCAAGACCCTGTGGACCGAGGTCTCCAAGAGCCAGTCCGGCGCCTACAAAGCCATGGCGCTGATGCACCTGGCCGCCGACGCCGAACGCGCCAGGGACGGCGCCGCCGCCTCGCGCCTCTACGACGAGGCGGCCAAGGCCGCGACCGACGAGGTCCTGGGTGACGCGGCCCGCCTCAAATCCGCCTTCGCGCTCCTCGACACCGCTCCCCTGAAGGATCTGGAGGGGCGTTTGAAGCCGCTGATGGAAGATGGCCGGCCTTACAAGATCCAGGCCCGCGAGGCGCTGGCGTTCGCCAAGCTGAGAGCTGGCGACCTCCAAGGCGCGCGCGGCGATTTCCAACTGATCAGCCAGTCGATCGACGCTCAGCAGGGCGCCCAGGCCCGGGCGCAGGCCGCCATCGGCCTGATCGATTCGGGCTCGGCCAAGTCGGTGCCCGCCGTCGTGAAGGCCGCCCAGGCGCTGCCGCCGCCCGCGCCGACGCAGATGCCGCCGGGCGCGATGCCGCCCGGAGCCCCGGGCCAGCCGATGCCCGTTCCGCAAGCCGAAGGCCTGCCGCCGCAATGATCCGCCGCTCGACCTATCTCGCCGCCGTCCTGGTCGCGGCGCTCGGCGCGTCGAGCTGCTCGACGGTCGGCAACCTCAATCCCTTCGCCAAGAAGGACAAGGGGCCGGCCGAACTCGCGGGCGAAGGCCAGCGTATCTCGATCATACCGGCCGACCAGCGGCTGGAGCCTGCCGAAGCCCTGAAGGGCGTCGACTTCTCGCTGCCGCCGGCAGTGCGCATGGAGTCCTGGCCGCTGCCGGGCGGCAATCCCGAGCAGGCGGTCGGCGCGATCGACGCGGCCGCCAACCTCTCCATCTCGTGGCGCCGCAGCTTCGGCCAGGGCCAGAAGCGCGGCCGCTACGTCACCGCCCCCCCGGTGGCCGCCGACGGCAAGGTGTTCGTGATGGACGCCGACGGCCGCGTGGTCGCCGTCGACGCCCGCAACGGCGAGACGCTCTGGCGCACGGGCACGAACCCCGGCGACAACAAGCGCGACAAGCTGGCGTTCGGTGGCGGCGTCGCCTATGCGGACGGCAAGCTCTACGTCTCGTCGGGCTACCGCGAAGTGCTGCAGATGGACGCCAGGACCGGCGCCATCGGCTGGCGGACCAAGACCAGCGAGTCGATCCACGGCGCGCCCACCGTGTCGAACGGCCGGGTCTTCGTGATCGCGCTGGACAACACGCTGCTGACCTTCGACGCCGCCACCGGCGCGGCGGCCTGGACCTACCAGGCCCTGGCCGAGAGCGCCCGTATCCTGGCCGCGTCGAGCCCTGCCATTTCGGGCGACACGGTCGTGGCCGGATTCGGCTCGGGCGAGCTGGTGGCGCTGCGCGCCGCCAACGGCAACGATCTCTGGAACGAGGCGCTCAGCCGCGCCAGCCGCACCAGCGCGCTCTCCGAGATCCGCGACATCCCCGGCCGCCCGGCGATC
>NZ_JAEUMO010000115.1 GCF_016793285.1 Phenylobacterium sp. | reverse complement strand
GCGCGTGATCGACGCGGCGGGGGACTTCGGCGGCACCTGGTACTGGAACCGCTATCCCGGCGCGATGTGCGACGTGGAGAGCTACGTCTACCTGCCGCTGCTGGAAGAGCTGGGCTACATTCCCAGGCACAAGTACTCGTTTGCGCCCGAGATCCTCGAGCACTCGAAGAACATCGGGAAGCACTTCGGGCTCTATGAGCACGCGCTGTTCCAGACCTCGATCACGGGGCTGGAGTGGGACGAGGCGGCCAGGGGCTGGATCGTCACGACCAACCGCGGCGACCGGTTCAAGGCCGAGTACGTGGCGATGGCGAGCGGGCCGCTGAACCGGCCGAAGCTGCCGGGCATCCCCGGCATCAATGCGTTCGGGGGCCACACCTTCCACACCTCGCGGTGGGACTACGCCTACACAGGCGGTGACCCGATGGGCGGGCTGACGGGGCTGGCCGACAAGCGGGTCGGGATCATCGGCACCGGGGCGACGGCCATCCAGTGCGTGCCGCACCTGGGCGAGGGTGCGAAGGAACTGTTCGTCTTCCAGCGGACGCCGAGCTCGGTGGACGTGCGCAACAACGGGCCGACCGATCCGGCCTGGGCCGCGTCGCTGACGCCGGGGTGGCAGCAGCGGCGAATGGACAACTTCAACACCCTCGTCTCGGGCGGCGACGCCGAGGAGGACCTGGTCCACGACGGCTGGACCGACATCTTCCGCAACCTGCAGGGCGCGGCGGTGAAGGCGGCGGGCAAGACGCTGGGCCGGCGGCTGACCAGCGAAGAGCGCGGGCAGCTCCTGGAGCTGGCCGACTATCGCAAAATGAACCAGGTGCGCGCCCGCGTGGACGCCATCGTGAAGGACCCGACGACCGCGGCGGCGCTGAAGCCCTGGTATCGCCAGTTCTGCAAGCGGCCGTGCTTCCACGACGAGTACCTGGACACCTACAACCGGCCGAACGTCACCCTGGTGGACACCCACGGGAAGGGCGTCGAGCGGCTGACCGAGACCGGCGTGGTGGTGGACGGCAAGGCGTATCAGGTCGATTGCCTGGTGTTCGCGACCGGGTTCGAGGTGGGCACGAGCTACACGCGCCGGTCGGGCTACGACATCGTGGGCCGTGGCGGCGTGAAGCTGTCGGACCACTGGGGCGGCGGCATCCGCACCCTGCACGGGCTGATGGCGACGGGCTTCCCGAACTGCTTCTTCCTGGGCTTCACCCAGACGGCGATCACCATCAGCGTGCCGCAGGCGCTGAACGAGCAGGCCAGGCACGTGGCGCACATGGTGACCGAGGCGAAGGCGCGCGGGACGCCTGTGATCGAGCCGACGCCCGAGGCCGAGGAGGCCTATGTGCAGGAGATCCGCAGCCTCGCGCGGATGGGGCTGCGCTACTACACGGAGTGCACGCCGGGCTACTACAACTCCGAGGGCGCGGCGGGGAACCGGTCGGGCTTCTTCTCCGACATGTACGGCGCCGGGCCGCTGGTGTTCTTCGAGGTCCTGAAGGCCTGGCGCGAGAAGGGCGACCTGGCGGGGCTGACGCTCAGCTAGGCTCCACGCGCTCGACCGGCGGCAGGAGGTAGCCGCCGTGCAGGAGTTCCGGCTTCGGCAGGTAGGCGCGCAGGAAGAGCGCGAACGGCTGGTCCGAGGCGGGCAGCCAGTTGCCGAGGCGCGCGGCCCCCGGGTGGTCGCGGCCGATCCAGATGTCGAGCGAGCCGTCGGGATTGTAGGTGAGGCCGGGCGTGCGGTCGCCGATGGCGTAGCGGCCGATCGGATTGTCGGCGAAGAAGAACTGTCCGTCGTCGGTGCCCTCGTAGAGGGTGAGCGACCAGAACGAGTTGACCGGCAGCAGGCGCTCGGCCGGGAAATGCAGCCGCCACTGGGCCGCGGTGTCGAAGAGGGCGCGGGGCAGGTCGCCCTTGGCGCGCATGTACATCGCCTCCTCGGGCGGCAGGGCGGCCAGGCCGCCGATCGCCACCGAGGCGCGGTAGTCGTACTCCTGCCCGAAATCGCCGAGGCGGGCGTAGGGATAGGTCCAGCCTTCGATGAAGCTGCCGCGGCGCAGGCCGCTGCGCAGGCTCATCGCCTGGGCGCGGGCGACGCCGCGGCCGATGGCCTCGCGTTCCTCGGCCGAGAAGCGGGCGGCGTCGAAGCCGGCGAGGCCGAGCGGCGCCATCCGCGCCAGGATCACGCCGTCGGTCAGCGGCGGCGGGTTGGCGGCCAGCAGGCGGGCGGCGGCGGCGAAGTACTCGGGCCAGGGCGCGTCGCGGCCGGCGCAGGGCGGCGGGTCGCCGGCGGCCGGGCCCTGCAGGGTCAGGCCGTCCTGCACGGCGCGCGCGGCGGGCAGGTCGTGCTCGCCGTCGACCAGGATACGGGCCAGCGCCCAGACGCGATCGGTGGGTGCGCGGATGACGTCGGGCCCGACGCGCGACTCCCGCGGCCCGACGAGGACGTAGCGGCCGCCGCCGCCGCCGGTCGTGCGCGTGCCCAGGATCAGGAAGTTGTTGGTGTAGGCGTCCATCAGCGCCAGCGAGAAGTAGCGCTCGCCGGTGGGCGGGATGGTGATGGTGACGGGGCCTTGCGACAGGTCGACGTGGGCCGAGGAGTAGAGGGTGTCGTTGTTCGGCGTGGTGATCTCGCGGGCCGTGTGGTCGACGAGGTCGCGGCCGTGGGCGAAGGCGTTCATCGGCCCGCCGCCGGCGAAGGCGGCCGTTCGCGGCGAGGCGACCTCGATCAGCGGCAGGGTGAAGGTCCAGGCGAGCTGGGCGGCCTGTTCGAGATCGGTGAGCGTGGACATGGGACGCCTCTCAGCGCGTCGCGCGCCCGACGTCAATGCGCGGCGGCCGGTTGAGCCTGATCGGCGAGGGCGGTTTCGATGTCGGTCTTGAACCTGGCGAGCTGGCCGGCGCGCCAGCAGCCGCCGCATTCCCGGACTTTTGCGGCGATCCAGGCGAGCTGGGTCGCCGCCTTCGGGTCGCCGGTTCGGGCGTAGGCGACGCCGAGGCCGGCCTGGGCCTCGGCGTTGTCGCGGGCGAGGCGGACGGCGGTGGTGTAGGTGCGGCGCGCGCCGCTCCAGTCCTTCAGGCCCTGCTGGGCCGTTCCGAGCAGCAACCAGGACTCGACACGCCTGGGGTCGGCGCGGGTCACCGGCTGGGCGTACTTGCGGGCCTTGGCATAGTCCTTTTCGCGCAGCGCCCGGGTCGCCATGTCGATATTGCGCTGGGTGACCTCGCGCTGGGCGCCGGCCATGGCGTTGGCGCCGGCCTCGTACATCTCGGTTTCGGAGTTCTGCGCGAAGGCGGGCGCGGCGCCGAGGAGCGCCGCCGCCAGGACCGCAAAGCCGATACGCCGCATGGAACTCCCCCGCGTGACGCGAACCCGGGGGAGAGCCTAGCGGATCAGAGACTGGCCTGCACGCGGTAGAGCCGGGCGTAGGCGCCGTCGGCGGCGATGAGCCGGTCGTGCGTTCCCTCCTCGACGACGCCGCCCTCCGCAAGCACGAGGATGCGGTCGGCGTGCCGCACCGTAGACAGGCGATGGGCGATCACCAGGGTGGTGCGGCCGTGCGCGAGGCCGAGAAGCGCCTGCTGGACGGCGCGTTCGCTCTCGTTGTCGAGGGCGCTGGTGGCCTCGTCGAAGATCAGGATCGGCGGGTCCTTCAGGAAGGCGCGGGCGATGGTGAGCCTCTGCTTCTGGCCACCCGAGAGCTTCACGCCGCGCTGGCCGATATCGGTGTCGTAGCCGGCCGGCAGGGCGCTGATGAAATCGTGGGCATTGGCGGCTTTGGCGGCTGCGATCACCTCGGCGTCGGTGGCGCCGGGGCGGCCGTAGCGGAGGTTCTCGGCGACCGTGCCGGCGAAGAGGTAGACGTCCTGCTGCACCACGCCCACGTTGGTGCGCAGGCTGGCGAGGGTGGCGTCGCGGACGTCGACGCCATCGATGCGGACGGCGCCCTCGGTGACCTCGTAGAAGCGCGGGACCAGCGCGCAGAGCGTGCTCTTGCCGACGCCGGAGGCGCCGACCAGGGCCACGAACTCGCCGGGGCGGATGTCGAGCGAGAGGTCGCGGAGGACCGGCGGGCCGTCGTCCTCGTAGCGGAAGGCGACGCGCTCGAAGGCGATGGCGCCGGTCGCGCGGGGGAGGACACGGGCGCCGGGGCGGTCGACGATGTCCGGGGCGGTCTCCAGCACCTCCATCATCCGCTCGAAGCCCGTCCAGCCCAGCTGCCAGAGGCGGGCGAAGTTGGCGAGGCGCTGGACGGGATCGACCAGCACCGCCACGCAGAGCAGGAAGGTGATCAGGTCGCCGACCGAGAGGCCGCCCTGCAGCACGCGCGCCGCTCCGGCGACGATGACGCCGCCGGTCAGGAGCTGGCCGAAGGCGACGGTCCCGACGGAGAAGTACGCTTCGCTGCGGTAGCCCTCGCGGCGGCTCTCCAGGAACGCGTCGTTGGCGGCGGCGAAGCGGCGGGCTTCGAGATCCTCGTTTACGAAGGCCTTCACGACGCGGATGCCGGCCAGCGAGTCCTCCACCCGCTCGTTGATCTCGGCGATGCGCGCGCGGGAGCGCTTCAGCGCCACGCCCATGCGGTGGTTGAAGTGGAGCGCGTAGATCGCCGCAAGCGGCGTGACCGCCAGGATCAGCAGGGTCAGGGGCACGTCGACGTAGAGGAGGATGGCGATCGCGCCGGCGAACTTCAGCACCGCGATGGCGATGTCCTCGGGCCCGTGGTGGTAGAGCTCGCCCAGCATGAAGAGGTCGTTGGTGATGCGGCTCATCAGCTGGCCGACGCGCTCGCGGTCGTAGAAGCGGAAGCTGAGCTTCTGGCAGTGCTCGAAGAGGTCGCGGCGCAGCGCCCCCTCCATCTTCGCGCCCATCATGTGGCCCTGGTAGTCGACGAAGAGGGTCGAAAGCACCTGGGCGGCGAGCAGGCCCAGCATCACCCCGCCGACGGCCCAGATCTCGGGCATGCCGAGGCCCTGCGGTGAGCCCAGGCGGGCGGTGATCCAGCGTGCGCAGAGCGGCACGGCGAGCGCCGAGGCCGCGACGATCAGCGCGCAGGCGACGTCGGCCGCGAGCAGCGGCAGGTGGGGTCTGTAGTAGGCGAGGAAGGCGCGGAGACGCGCCGATGTTTGAGAGGCGCTAGGCGCGGTATTGGCCGCGGCCCTCCCGGGTCGGGTAAGCATGAAGCGTCATGTCCTGAAGTTGGATGGAATCTCCTTTCGCTTGGGACATGGGCGTCTGCATTAGGGCCTCCCCGGACCGGTTGAGGCGCGGACTATGCCGAGGAAGCCGTGGTTTGGCTACTGCGACGCCCCGCGGGCCTCGACGCGGACGATGTCGACGAGGACATCGCCCTGGACCAGGTGGAAGACGTCGTAGCGGTCGAGGGTGGGGTCGATGTGGCCGGGCGCGAAGGCGACGCGCTCGCCGCGGGCGACCGGGGCGTCTGGACGCATGAGCAGGCCCTGCTCGTCGCCGAAGAAGCGGTAGGCGCAGGTGGCGAATTTCGAGGTCAGCGGGGCCGGCATCGGGCCCTCGGTGGAGAACGCCTTGAGGCCCGCATCGAGCGTGACCCACCTGGGGTGGTTCACCGTGATAACGGTGGAGACGATGGTCGCGGCCTGTTCGTAGGCGCCGTCGGGATCGGCCTTGAGCGCGTCGCGGTACTCCTTGTCCATGAAGGCGTAGGAGCCGGGCTGGATCTCGTTCAGCACCCCCTGGGCGGCGTCGGCGGTGAAGGTGCCGGTGCCGCCGCCCGTGACGACTCCGACGGTCCCGCCGGCCTCGCGGGTTGCCGCGATGGCAGCGCTGAGCTTCTCCATGCCGTGGGCGACCGCCTCGGCGCGGGAGTTCGCGCCCTCCATGTGCTGCCACGCGCCGCCATAGCCCTGGACGCCGAGCAGCCGCAGGTTCGGCTGGGCCAGGATGGCGCGGGCGACCTCTGCGGCCTGGGCGGCGTCGTGGACGCCGGTGCGGCCCATGCCGACATCGACGTCGATCAGCACCTGGATCGGCCCGTGCGCGGCGGCCGCGAGCTCGACGGCCCCGTCGGGATGGTCGACAACGATGCGGAAGTCGGGGAGGTCGGCCGCCAGGCGCGCGGCGCGGGCGGCGTTGGCCGCGCCGGCGATGGGCGAGGTGATCAGGATGGCGCCGATCCCCTGAGCCGCGAGGGCCTCGGCCTCGGCCAGTTTCGCGCAGCAGACGCCGACGGCGCCGGCGTCGAGCTGGCGGCGGACGAGCGCCGCGCACTTGTGGGACTTGGCGTGGGGGCGCAGCGCCAGGCCGGCCTGGGCGGCGCGGGCGGCCATCCGGGCGACGTTGCGGTCGAAGGCGTCCAGGTCGATGACCACGGCCGGCGTCGGGATGGTCAGGGCCGAGCCGGCCTGACCCAGCGCCGCCAGGGCGACGGCGATATGCGGCCGCGCGGCGAGGGGGCCCAGACGGTCACGGATGTCTTCGGTCAACGCCCCCTCCCCAGGATGAGCGAATGGAGAGGTGTCAGTCGCCCATGAAGGCCGGCATCCAGCCTTCGTGGGCGGCGCGGAGGTCGGCGAGGGGCAGGTCGAGGGCGCCGTCGACGCGGATGGCGTCGCCGCCGGCCTGGCCGAGGATGGCGGCCGCGATGTTGGCGGCGCGGGCGGCCTGGATCACCGGCGTCGGATCCTTCGACGCCACGAGGTAGCGGGCCTGGTCCTCGGCGAACAGGACGACCCAGGGCACGCCCGCGAGGCGGACGTCGCAGCCGACGCCGGACGCGAGGCACATCTCCGCCAGTCCTGCGATGAGGCCGCCGTCCGACAGGTCGTGGACGGTCTTCAGCGTGCCCGCCTCGATCAGGCCGCGGATCATGTCGCCGGTCTTCCTCTCGAGCGCCAGGTCGACCGGCGGCGGGGCGCCGTCCTCGCGGCCGGCGATCTCGCGCAGGTACATCGAGGCGCCGAGCTCGCCCTTGGTCTCGCCGATCAGGACCAGGGTGTCGCCGGCGGCCAGGTTCGAGAAGTCGGCGCGCCTGCTGCTGTCGGCCAGCAGGCCGACGCCGCCGACGGCCGGGGTCGGCGGGATCGCAGCGCCGTTGGTCTCGTTGTAGAGGCTGACGTTGCCGCTCACGACGGGGAAGTCGAGCTCGCGGCAGGCCTCGGCCATGCCGTCGATGGCGCGGACGATCTGGCCCATGATCTCGGGCCGCTCGGGATTGCCGAAGTTGAGGTTGTCGGTGATCGCGATGGGCGTGGCGCCCACGGCGGTCAGGTTGCGCCAGGCCTCGGCGACGGCCTGCTTGCCGCCTTCGAACGGGTCGGCCTGGACGTAGCGGGGCGTGACGTCGGAGCAGACGGCGAGCGCCTTCTTCGTGCCGTGGACGCGCACGACGCCGGCGTCGGCGCCGGTGGCGCTGTCTTCCAGCGTGTCGGCCATGACGTGGCGGTCGTACTGCTCCCAGAGCCAGCGCTTGGAGGCCATGTCGGGGGCGCTCATCAGCTTCAGGACGGCGGCCTTCAGGTTGCCGGGCTCGTTGACGTCCGCGATCATGAGGCGGGCCGGCGGCGTCGGCTGGGTCCAGGGGCGGTCGTAGAGCGGCGCGTCGTCGAAGAGCGGCGCCAGCGGCACATCGCAGACCACCTCGCCCTTGTGTTTCAGGACCAGGTGGCCGGTGTCGGTGGTCTTGCCGATCACAGCGGCGTCCAGGCCCCACTTCTCGAAGATGGCGTGGCCGTCGCGTTCGCGGCCCGGCTTCAGGACCGCCAGCATGCGCTCCTGGCTCTCGGAGAGCATCATCTCGTAGGCGGTCATGCCCTCCTCGCGCTGGGGCACGTCGTCGAGGATGAGCTCGATGCCGACGCCGCCCTTGCCGGCCATCTCGACCGATGAGGAGGTGAGGCCGGCGGCGCCCATGTCCTGGATGGCGGCGACGGCGCCGGACGCCATCAGCTCCAGCGTGGCTTCGATCAGCAGCTTCTCGGCGAAGGGGTCGCCGACCTGAACGGTGGGGCGCTTCTCCTCGGCGTCCTCGCTGAACTCCGCGGAGGCCATGGTGGCGCCGTGGATGCCGTCGCGGCCGGTCTTGGAGCCGAAGTAGACGACGCTGAAGCCCGCGGCGGGGGCGGCCGAGTAGAAGATCTTGTCGGCGTCGGCCAGGCCCACGCACATGGCGTTGACCAGGATGTTGCCGTCGTAGCCGCGGTGGAAGTTGGTCTCGCCCGCGACGGTGGGCACGCCCACGCAGTTGCCGTAGCCGCCGATGCCCGCAACGACGCCCGAAACGAGCCGCTTGGTCTTGGGGTGGCTGGGATCGCCAAAGCGCAGCGCGTTCAGCAGCGCGATGGGCCGGGCGCCCATGGTGAAGACGTCGCGCATGATCCCGCCGACGCCGGTGGCCGCGCCCTGGTAGGGCTCTATGTAGGAGGGGTGGTTGTGGCTCTCCATCTTGAAGATGCAGGCCTGGCCGTCGCCGATGTCGATGACGCCCGCATTCTCGCCGGGGCCGCAGATCACCTTGGGACCCGAGGTGGGGAACTTCACCAGGTGCTTCTTCGACGACTTGTAGGAGCAGTGCTCGGACCACATCACCGAGAAGACGCCCAGCTCGACGTCGTTGGGCTCGCGGTTCAGACGCCGCACGATGAGGTCGTATTCGTCGGCCTTCAGGCCATACTCGGCGGCCTTCTCGGCCATGGTCTTGGAGGGCTGGGCGCTCATGCGCGCGGCTATAGCGGGACTCTCCGAGAGGCGCGATAGGCGGTGCTGGGGAAGTTGGGCGCCGCCAGGGTTTTCGGCTATCCCCGCAGGCACAGAGTTCAGTCGGGAGGCGGGCATGCGGATTCGGTTGGCGGTGGGCGTTGCGGTGGTGACGGCGTCGGTGGGGCTGGCGTCCGTGGCGCAACAGGCCGCGCCTGCGCCTGCGCCGGTTCCGGCGCCCGGCGGATACCTCCCGCGGGGCGGGGCTCCGAGCAGTCTGGCGATGGTGCCGCCGCCCCCCGCCGCGGACTCCGCAGCGCAGGCGCGGGACGATGCGGCGGCCAGGGCGGCGCAGGCGGCCCAGAGCGGGCCGCGCTGGGATGTCGCCACGCTGGACGCGGACCTGACGACGCCGGAGTCCGTGCGGGCGTTCTCCTGCGCGGCCGACGTGGACATCAGCCCGGCCACGACGCCGAAGACCTACGCGATGCTGCGCAAGACGCTGATCGACGTGGGGCTCTCGACCTATCCGACCAAGACGAAGTACCAGCGGCAGCGGCCGTTCATGGTCTCGTCGGTGACGACGATCTGCTCGCCGGCCTTCGAGGCCTTGTTGCGCAAGGACGGCTCGTACCCCTCCGGCCACAGCGCGGTGGGCTGGGGCTGGGCCTTGATCCTGGCCGAGGCGACGCCCGACCGCATCGACCCGATCCTGGCGCGCGGGCGTGCGTTCGGCCACAGCCGCATGATCTGCAACGTCCACTGGCTCAGCGACACCGAGGAGGGTCGGATCATGGCGGCCGCGACGGTGGCGAAGCTGCACACGGTGCCCGAGTTCCGCGCCGATCTCGAGGCTGTGCGCGCCGAGATCGCCGAGGCCCGGGCGGCCGGCAAGCGGCCGACGCGGGACTGCGCGGCGGAGGCGGCGGCGCTGGCCGACGGCTAGGCCATCGCTTGATTTCGCCGGCGGACCATGGCCGGTTGGCGCGCTCAGCGGCGGGGAGGCGTGATGCTCAGGACTATTCTGGCGACGGCGGCGGCGATCTCGATCATGGCGGCGGCGCCGGCGATGGCGGCGCCTTCCGCGGCGAAGCTGAAGGTTGAGGCGGCCGCGAAGGTGCAGGCCAACGCCAAGCTGGGGCAGGTGATCGTCGACACGGTCTTCAGCTTCGGCGAGCTGGGCTACCAGGAGGTCGAGACCTCCCGCTACCTGACCGACCTGCTGGAGAAGAACGGCTTCAAGGTCGAGCGCGGCGTCTCGGGCATGCCCACGGCCTGGACCGCGACGTGGACGCAAGGGACCGGCGGGCCGGTGATCGCGCTGGGCAGCGACATCGACGGCATCCCGAAGGCCAGCCAGACGCCGGGCGTCGGCTACCGCAAGCCGATGATCGAGGGTGCGCCGGGCCACGGCGAGGGCCACAACTCGGGCCAGGCGGTGAACATCCTGGCGGCGCTGGCGCTGAAGGACATCATGGCGCGGGACAAGATCCCGGGAACCCTGATGCTGTGGCCGGGCGTGGCCGAGGAGCTGGTGGGCTCCAAGGCCTGGTTCGTGCGCGACGGCATGTTCAAGGGCGTGGACGCGGCGATCTTCACCCACGTCGGCGACAATCTCCAGACCGGCTGGGGGCGGCCCGGCGGCACGGGTCTGGTGTCGGTCGAATACACCTTCACCGGCGAGTCCGCGCACTCGGCCATGGCGCCGTGGCGGGGCAAGAGCGCGCTGGACGCGGTCGAGCTGATGGACATGGGCTGGAACATGCGCCGCGAGCACCTGCGCCCGCTGCAGCGCTCGCACTACGTGATCTCGGACGGCGGCGACCAGCCCAACGTCGTGCCGTCGAAGGCCAGCGTCTGGTACTTCTTCCGTGAGATCGACTTCGAGAACATCGCCAGGAATTTCGCGACGGGGAACAAGATCGCCGACGCCGCGGCGATGATGACCGACACCACGGTCACGCGCCGGATCGTGGGGACGGCGGCGCCGCGCCACTTCAACAAGCCGATGGCAGTCGCCATGCAGGCCAACATCGACAAGGTGGGTCTGCCGGGCTGGACGCCCGACGAGCAGGCGTTCGCCAGAACGGTGCAGAAGCTGGTGGGCGGCGACCAGGACGGGCTGGCGTTGAAGCTGAAGCCGCTGGGCGCGCCCACGGACCCGCCGGTCAGCGGCGGCTCGGACGATATCGGCGACATCTCCTGGACGGTGCCGACGGTGGTGCTGAACTACCCGTCGAACATCCCGAACCTGCCGGGCCACAACTGGGCCAACGCCATGTCGATGGCCACGCCCATCGCGCACAAGGGCGTGGTGGCCGGCGGCAAGGTGGTGGCGATGACCGCGCTGGACATGCTGCTGGATCCCAAGCTGCTGCCGGCGGCCAGGACCTACTTCACGACCGAGCAGCCGAAGGAAGGCAAGTACGAGCCGGTGATCGGCGCGACAGACAAGCCGGTGATCGAGCGCAACGCCGACATCATGGCCCAGTTCCGGCCGCAGATGCGGGCGCTCTATTACGATGCGGCCAAGTATCCGACCTACCTGGACCAGCTCGGCATCAAGTTCCCGGAACTGGCGCCGAAGAACTAACTCTCCGCTCATCCCCGCGCATGCGGGGACCCAGGCTTATCTTTCACCGCTGAGCCAGCAAGCAAGTCTGGGTCCCCGCATGCGCGGGGATGAGCGGGTGTGAGGGGAGATTTACCGCGTCTGCCCCCCGTCCACCGGCACGACGGCGCCGGTGACGAAGCTGGCGGCGGGGCTCAGGAGGAACGCGGCGGCGGCGCCGATCTCTTCGGGCTTGCCGTAGCGGTTGAGGGGGACCTCGCGCTTGATCCAGCGGGCCCAGGCTTCGGCGCGGGGGCCGGTGGAGTTCGCCTCCCACGATCCGCCCGGGAAGATGATGTTGCCGGGGGCGATGGCGTTGACGCGGACGTTCTTGGAGCCGGCGATGCGGGCCAGTTCCTTGGTCATGTGGTTCATGGCGGCCTTGGCGGTGCCGTAGGTCATCGCTGTGCCAAGTGCGCCCAGACCCGCGATCGAACTGATCAGGAGGACCGAGCCTTCGCCGCGCGGCGTCATGACCCGGAGCGCCGTGCGGGCGAGGCGCCAGGCCGAGTCGAGGTTCTGGGTGAAGCCGGCGTCCCAGGTGTCGTCGTCGACCTCGAAGCCGGGCGGGCAGGGATAGAGGCCGACGTTGGCGACGGCGCCGAAGATCGGGCCGAACTCGGCCTCGGTGTGCGCGACGGCGTTCTCGATCACCTTGGTGTCGCGCATGTCGCCGCTGATCGCGAGCAGGCGGTCTTCGCCATACTGACCCGCGAGGCGGGCGCGCTCGGCTTCCAGGGCCTCGGCGCCGCGGGCGGTGATGGCGAGCTTGGCGCCCTCGGCCAGGCAGGCCTCGACGATGCCGAGCCCGATGCCGCGGCTGGCGCCGGCGATGAAGATGACCTTGTCCTTCAGCCCGAGATCCATGGCGTTCCCCTTGTCGCCGCGGAGCGGCCCTTGATTGGAACCGCGGAATACGCGGAATCGCGCGGAAGGGTCGGCGTTTCCGCGGCCTTCCGCGTATTCCGCGGTTCGATTTTCCTTGCCGCTTCGCGGCGGTTACTGGCGGCCCTCCAGGATGTCGAGCGCCTGTTCGGCGAGCGCAGCGCAGCCGTTGATGGCTTCCGACTCGCGGGCGGAGTTGCCGGAGAGGATGCGGCGGTAGACGCCCTGGCCGATGGAGGCGAGGCGGAAGATCGAGAAGGCCATGAGGAACGGCCAGTCCGGCATCGGGCCGCGGCCCATGCGCTCGCAGTACCTGGCGACGTACTCGGCTTCGGTGGGGATGCCGCTGGTGGCGAAGTCGACGCCGTCGAGGCTGCCCCAGCCGGCGCCGTGGCTGCGCCAGAGGAAGGCGTTGTAGGCGATGTCGGCCCAGGGGTGGCCGATGGTGGAGAGCTCCCAGTCCAGCACCGCGATGATGCGGTTCTCGGTGGGGTGGAACATGACGTTCTCGAGCCGGTAGTCGCCATGCGCGATCGAGACCGACTGGTCGGCGGGGATACGCGCCGGCAGCTTCTCGATCAGCGCGTCCATCGCCGGGATCTCTTCGGTCTTGGCGTCCTGGTACTGCCGCGTCCAGCGGGCGACCTGGCGCTCGAAGTAGTTGCCGGGGCGGCCGTAGTCGCCGAGGCCGACGGCCTCGAAGTCGACCTTGTGCAGCCTGGCGAGCGTGGCGTTCAGGTCGTCGTAGATCTCGGCGCGGTCCCTGGGCGTCAGGCCCGGCAGCGTCGCGTCGCGGAAGATGCGGCCCTG
>NZ_JAEUMO010000107.1 GCF_016793285.1 Phenylobacterium sp. | reverse complement strand
GCGCAGGCGCAGGCCGAGGGGCGGGCGGCGAAGGACGAGGACTGGGAGCGCTGGTGGCGCCAGCCCGGCGCGGCCGACGTCACCTACGTGGAGTTCATGGGCAAGGACAACGTGCCCTTCCACACCGTGGGCTTCCCCTGCACGCTGATGGGGATCAACGAGCGCCGCGACGCCGCCGGCCGCTGGACGCCCAGCAGCAACACGCCGTGGAAGCTGGTGGACGACCTCAAGGGCTTCAACTGGCTCGACTACTACGGCGGCCGGTTCTCGACCTCACAGAAGCGCGGGGTCTTCATGGACCAGGCGGTGGAGCTCCTGCCGGCGGACTACTGGCGCTGGTGGCTGATCGCCAACGCACCGGAGAGCGCCGACTCGACCTTCGCGTGGGAGCAGTTCCGCGACCAGGTGAACGCCGACCTCGCCGATGTGCTGGGCAACTTCGTCAACCGCATCTGCAAGTTCGCGGAGAGCCGGTTCGAGGCGAAGGTCCCGGCCGGCGGCGAGTGGGGCGACCTGGAGAGGCAGCTTCAGGCGAACGTCGCCGCAAAGCTGGCCGAGCTGACCGAGCTCATGGAGGCGCGCGAGTTCCGCAAGTCGGCCGCGACGCTGCGTCAGATCTGGGTGCTCGGGAACCAGTACCTGACCGAGGCGGCGCCCTGGACCGCCTTCAAGACCGATCCCGAGCGGGCCGGCGTGTCGGTGCGCGTGGGCCTGAACCTCGTGGCCCTGTTCGCGCGGCTGTCGGCGCCCTTCGTTCCGGCGACGGCGCAGGTGATCTCCGAAGCGCTGGGCGAGGCGGAGGTCGGCGGCTGGCCGTCGGAGGCGGACGTGCTCGCGACGCTGGAGCCGGGCCGGGCGATCCGCGCGCCCGACGTCTTGTTCAAGAAGGTCGAGGACACGCAAGTCGCCGAATGGCGCGCGCGCTTCGGCGGGCCGGAGACGGTGGCCGAGCCGGCCTGACGGTGGCGACCCTCTACCTCACCTGCGGACTTCCCGGGTCGGGCAAGACGACGCTGGCCGAGCGGCTGGAGCGGGAAGCCCGCGCGCTGCGCCTCACGGGCGACGCGTGGATGCACGACCTCTACCCGGGCATCTCGACACCGGAGGCCGAGACCGGCCCGTTCCGTGGCCAGGTCGAGAGGCTTCAGTGGGCGGTTGCAATGCGTGCGCTGGAACTCGGCTGCAACGTCGTGCTCGATTGGGGGGTCTGGTCCAGGGCGGAGCGGGACCATTTCCGCACGCAGGCGCAGGCGGCCGGCGCGCAGGTGGTCCTGTGCCTGCTCGATCCTCCGATCGAGGAACTCTGGACCCGGCTGGCGCAACGCAATGCCGATCTGCCGCCCGCGACGTTCGAGATTCCTCGTGAGGCGCTCCTCAGGTGGGCGGATTGGTTCGAACGCCCGACGGATGAGGAACTGGCGCTCTACGACGGGCTGGAGGGCGCCGGGCGCTAATCAGGGCTTCGGCGCCGCCGGCATCTGCGGGTGGATGTCCATGAAGTCGGGGACGGCGGCGTTGTACTGGGCCGTGTAGCCGAGGTCGTCGATCACGTCGCGGCCGCCCTGCCACATCATGTGCAGCGCCACGTACAGCACGATCAGCAGGCCCACGTAGCCGATCCAGCGGTAGCGGTGCAGCAGGCGGGCGATGGCGTGCGCGGCGACGCCCATCAGCGCGATCGAGAGCAGCAGGCCGAAGACCAGGATGCCGGGGTGCTCCCGCGCGGCGCCGGCGACGGCCAGCACGTTGTCGAGCGACATCGAGACGTCGGCGATCAGGATCTGGATCAGCGCGTCCTTGAAGGTCTTCGGCCGGACCTTGGGCTCGGTGGTCGGGTCGGAGTCCATGGCCGCCTCGGCGGCCACCTCCTCATGCACGGCCTGGTCGCGCAGTTCGCGCCACATCTTCCAGCAGACCCATAGCAAGAGCACGCCGCCGGCGAAGAGCAGGCCGATGATGCCGAGCAACTGGGTGGTGACGAGCGCGAAGCCGATCCGGGTGATGACCGCCGCCGCCAGGCCCCAGAAGATCGCCTTGCGGCGCAGGGCAGGCGGCAGTCCGCCGGCGGCGAGGCCCACGGCCACCGCGTTGTCCCCGGCCAACACCAGGTCGATCATCAGCACCTGGAACAGGGCGGAGAGCGCGGAGGCGCTGAACAGGCTTTCGAACATCGCGGTCTCAATGCGTCACGGAACGCGCGGCTGCAACCGTTCAGCGGGG
>NZ_JAEUMO010000077.1 GCF_016793285.1 Phenylobacterium sp. | reverse complement strand
TGGCCCGGTGGTCGGGCTCGGACAGGCCGTAGTGGTCGAAGACGATGGCGTCGAAGCTCTCGCGCACCGCCGTGGCGGCCAGGTCCTCGGCGGGGATGCGGACGCTGTCCGGCGAGAAGGCGTCGAGCAACTCGGCGACGGCAGGCGGGCCCACGAAGGCATAGCTGGCGCCCTGCGCCTCCAGCGCCCTCGCGAGCGTCAGCGAGCGCATGACGTGGCCGCCGCCCACGAACGGGCCGGCGTCCGCTACGAAGAGGATGCGCGGTCCGGTCATAGCCGCCGATGGCCTCCGAAGTGGGCGAGATCGGGGCGGCGCTCCAGGAAAGCGCGGATGTCGGCCGACACGAAGGCGGGATTCTGCGGGTAGAGCGCCGCGTAGACCGCCTCGGCGAAGGCGTAGTCATCGGGGGTGTCGACGGTCCAGCGGATGTCGCCGTCGTCGGCGCCCGGGCTGGTCAGCCAGGCGGCGCGGTAGCCGTGGTCGCCGTGGTAGAGGTCCCAGGTGACGTGCTCGCGGGCCTCTCGGGAGGCCGCCTCGGCGGCGAGGCGGCGGAGCGCGGCGGCGGTCATCACCTCGACGTCCTGCCCCTTGGGATAGCTGAACGTGTCCGGCGTGTTCGACGTGTAGTCGGCGCCGCTGTCCAGGTGGAGCGCGACCGTGGCGTCGACGACGGCGGGATCGGTCAGCGGGCAGTCGGCGGTGAGGCGGACGACATGTTCCGCCGGCCAGGCCTCCAGCGCGCCGGCGAAGCGGGCGAGCACATCGTCCAGCGGGCCCCGGTGAACCGCGACGCCGGCCTGCGCCATCGCCTCGGCCAGAGGGTCGTCGGTGGGCTCGGTGCTGGTGGCGAGGACCAGGCGGTCGAGGCGGGCGCAACGCCGCAGGCGCTCGATCTGGCGGAGCACCATCGGGCGGCCGCAGAGCGGCTTCAGCACCTTGCCGGGGAGGCGGGTGGAACTCATCCGGGCCTGGAGGACCGCGAGGATCATCCGCCCCGACATGCGCTGATGCGGAGGAAAAGCAAAGGGCCGCCCCGAAGGGCGGCCCTCGCATTCCGGATTGTCGGTCGGGCTAGATGAAGTTGCCCGATCCGATCGTCGTGAGGTCGGCGACGCCTACGAGGACGATCGCCTGATCGGCCGTACCGTCGCCGTTGGTGTCGGCGAAGACCACCACGTCGGCGCCGATGTCGTAGGCCGCGTAGATCACCGTGCCGTCCATCGCCGTGTTGGCGGCGGTGAGGGCCGCGGAGAAGTCGGCCGCCGCCGCTTCGACGTAGTTCGCACCGGTGCCCGCGCTGGTCCCGAACTCGAAGAGGTCGGCGCCGTCGAAGTCGGTGATCTGGTCGGCGGTGGCGAGCGTGAGGCCCGTGTCGCCGCTGGCGAAGAAGAAGGTGTCCGCCGCCGCGCCGCCCGAGAGGGTGTCGACCCCGGAGCCGCCCGTGATGCTGTCCGCCGCCGCGCCGCCGACGATCGAGTCGCCGCCGCCGCCGCCGTTCAGGATGTCGCTCCCGCCGGCGCCGTCGATGGTGTCGGCGCCGCCGCCCATCGAGACGTTGTCGATGCCCGCGCCGCCCACGACCGAGTCCGTGCCGCCCGAACCCGTGACGGTGTTCGAGCCGTCGCCCGTCGAGATCGTGTCGTTGCCCGATCCGACGTTGATGACGTCGGAATTGGCGCCGCCCGTGATCGTGTCGTTGCCGCCGCCGCCTTCGACGGTGTTCGACCCGTCGCCGGTGACGATGGTGTCGTTGCCGCTGCTGGCGATGATGTTGTCGGCGCCGGCGCCGCCGGTGATCTGGTCGTTGCCGCCGCCGCCGGTGAGGGTGTTGTTCCCGTCGCCGCCGGTGATGGTGTCGTTGCCGGACGACAGGGTGATGTTGTCGTTGCCGTTGCCCGCCGTGACCCGGTCATTGCCGCCCTGGCCCTGGATGACGTTGTCGCCGCCGGCGTCGACGATGGTGTCGTTGCCCGCCCCGGCGGTGATCGTGTCGCCGCCCGTGCCCGAGCTGATGCTGTCGTCGCCGTTCGACGTGTCGATGATGCTGGCGATGCTGCTGGCCGAGCCGTTGACGGTGTCGTCGCCGATGTCCGCCGTCACCGAGCCGCGGCCGGTGAAGGTGATCATGTCGTTGCCGGCGCCGCCCAGGATGATGTCCAGCCCCGCGCCCGAAACGATGGTGTCGTTGCCCGAGCCGCCGTTCAGCGTGTCGTTGTCGGCGCCCGCGGTGATCTGGTCGTTGCCGCCGCCGCCGGTGACGGAGTTGTTGCCGGCCCCGGCCGTGACGACGTTCTCGCCTTCGCCCGTGGTGATGGTGTCGTTGCCGCCCGTGGTGGTGATGGTGTCGCTGCCGGCGCCGCCGATGGCGCTGTCGTTGCCGCCGCCGCCGACGAAGATGTCGTCGCCGTCGCCGAGGTCGGCGTCGTCGTCGCCCGCGCCCGACGAGATCGAGTCGGCGCCCGCGCCCACGTTGTAGATGGTGTCGAGGCCGGCGCCCGAGACGGTGTCGGTCCCGCTGCCGGTGGTGACGGAGCCGCCGCCGCCGCCCATGGCGACCGTGTTGACGCCCGCGCCGGCGTTGATGGTGTCTTCGCCGCCGCCGGCGTTGATCACGTCGTCGCCGATGTCGGTGTTGATCACGTCGTTGCCGGCGCCCGCGGTGACCTGGTCGTCGCCCGCGCCGGAGTTGATCGTGTTGTCGCCGGCGCCGGCGCTGATCGTGTCGTTGCCTGCGCCCGAGTCGATCAGGTCGTTGTCGACGGTGGAGCTGATCGAGTCGTTGCCGCTGCCGGACGTGATCGTGTTGGCGCCGCCGACGCCCTGGATGACGTTGTTGCCTTCGCCGCCGGCGATGTTGTCGGCGTTGGCCCCGCCCACGACGCTGTCGTTGCCCGCGCCGGCGTTGACGACGTTCAGGCCCGCACCGGTGGTGATGGTGTCGTCGCCGTTGCCGGCGTCGATCGTGTCGGCGCCCGCGCCGCCCACGACGCTGTCGTTGCCTTCGCCGCCGTCGAACGAGTCGGAGCCCGCGCCGCCCCCGTCGAGCGTGTCGGCGCCTTCCTGGCCCTGCAGGACGTCGCTGCCCGTGCCGCCCAGGATGCTGTCGTCGCCGAGGTTGCCCAGCAGGAAGTCGGCGCCGCCGCCGCCGTTGATGGTGTCGGAGCCCTGGCCGCCCAGCAGCAGGTCGGCGCCCGCGCCGCCCACGATGCTGTCGTCGCCGAGGTTGCCCTGGGCGAACTGGCGCAGGTCGACCGTGCCGCCCGTCCCGGTGTTGATGGTGTCGTTGTCGCGGCCGCCGTACATCACGTCGAGGCCCGTGCCGCCCACGAGCGAGTCGTCGCCCTGGTTGCCCTGCAGCACGTCGTTGCCGACCGCGCCGTCGAGGGTGTCGCTGCCCGTGCCGCCGTACATGCCGTCGGCGCCGCCGGTGCCGGTGCGGTTGTCGTCGCCCAGCGTGCCCACGAACAGCAGCGAGCTGTCGGTGAAGGCGAAGTCGGATTCACTGGCGCCGCCGGTCCGCAGGCCGCCCGGGTCGTTGAACGTCAGCGACTTGAAGGGCGCATTGAGCGTGATGTAGTCGGGCGTGTTCGCCGTGAAGGGGACGAAGATCACCGATACCTGCGCCGCCGAGAGGCCCGGGGTCGTGAAGATGATCTGGTCGGTGGCAAAAGCGTAGTTGAGCGCCTCGTCGGGCGTCATGGTCTCGAAGAAGAACGTCGCCACTGTGCGGCCCCCAAAAACGAATCAGGTTGGTGTCCCTTGGCGGGGATCGTATCCACAATTCCTTAGCTAAGGTTACCGAGACGGGCGGACCCGGCAAGAAACCATTGCCTCAGGTTGAGCGTGTGGACGCTATCAAGCCGACCCGTCGTATCGGCGCAACAGTTCACGTGCCGCCCGGTCGGTTTCTAGCAGGGGCGGATAGGGCGCCGACGTCAGGTCGCCGACAAAGGGCGCTGCGACTCCGCGTCGCGCCAGTTCGGCGTGGAAGCGAGCAAGCTTGGCGCTATGCCCTTGCATCGGAAGAACAAAGATCGGCCGACCCGTCGCGGCCGCGTCGGTGGCGAGGTTCGTGGAGTCCTCGGTGACCAGGATGGCGTCCGCCGCCGCCAGATAGGCGAAGTAGGGGTTGTCGCCGGTCCCGTCCCAGATCACGCCGGGCAGGGCCGACAGCGCCGCGGCGAGCGCCGCGCGCGCGGGCGCGGGCGTGCGCCGGGTGAAACTGACCATGACCGAGCCGCCGGCCGCGTTAACGGATCGCGCGATGCCGGCCGCCATTTCGGCCGCCCGGGCGCGCGGGAGATCGTGCGCCCTGGACCTGCCGCCGACGATCACGGCCACCCGCGGGTGGGGCAGGGCGTCCAGTTGCTCGGCGAACCTGGCATGTTCGACCGCCAGGCGCTCGGGCGTGACGCGGTTGGGCGCGCCGAGGATCGGGAAGACGTTCGGTCCCGCCAGCCCGTCGTGCTCGGGCGGAACGACGAGGTCGAAGCGGTCGAGCGGCGCCCTCGGGTCCTGGGTCTGCACGACGAAAGTCTTGCCGGCGGCCCGCTTCAGCATGCGGGTCGAGAGCGGGAGCGTGGCGCGGCCCGCCGCGATCCAGATGTCGGGGTAGGGCGGCTCGACGGAATCGCCGCTCTGGGCGGCGGGCGGGATCAGCCGCCAGGGCAAGCGGCCGAGGCCATAGGGCCAGCCGATGCGCTTCGGCGTGATGAGGGCGGGCCGGATCCGCGCGACGGCCTCGGCGAGGCCCAGCGCCTGGGCCTCGATGCCGGCGCGCCCGTCCGAGACGGCCCAGATCCTGAGAGGACGTCCGCCTTCGGGCATCGGGCCTAGAGCCCGTCCTGTCCGGACAGGCTCTCCGGAGCCTCGATCGCGCGGATCTTCATCGCCAAACCGGTATCCACCTGGCGCGATGCGCGTGGGTCAGACCCACTCCACCTTGGTGATCTCGTAGGCCTTCACGCCGCCGGGGGTGTTCACCTCGACGACGTCGCCCGTCTCCTTGCCGATGATCGCCCGCGCGATCGGCGAAGTGATCGACACGCGGCCGCGCTTCACGTCGGCCTCGTGCTCGCCCACGATCTGGTAGCGGGCCTCTTCCTCGGTGTCCTCGTCGACCACCGAGACGGTCGCGCCGAACTTCACCTGGCTGCCGGACAGCTTGGACACGTCGATGACCTGGGCGCGGGCCATCTTGTCCTCGATGTCGGCGATCGTGCCTTCGATCCAGCCCTGGCGCTCCTTGGCGGCGTGGTACTCGGCGTTCTCCGAGAGATCGCCGTGCGCGCGCGCTTCCGAGATCGCCGCGATCACGGCCGGCCGCTCGATCGTCTTCAAACGCTTGAGGTCTTCGTCGAGAGCCTTGTAGCCCTCGGCGGTCATCGGGACTTTTTCCATCGTAACTCGAAGTTCGCCTTGGCTATCCCCAACCCGGCCGCGGGCGCACGCGACCCGGGGGCGAAGAAACTAGAATTGTGCGGCGCAAGAATCAAGAGCGGGGGTCGGTCAGCTCCAGCGCGGCGACCAGTCCGGGCCGGTTGTCGCCCAGCACCAGCCGCCCACCATGCAGCTTGGCGCAAGCGGCCACGAGCGCAAGCCCCAGACCCGAGCCCGACGTCGTGCGGGCCGCTTCCAGGCGAACGAAGCGCTCCTGGACCCGGCCGAGCTGATCGGTCGGCACGCCCGGCCCGTCGTCGGCGACCACCACCCGCGCGCGCCCGGCGCCCGACTCCTCCACGCGCACCTTCACCGTCGCGCCCGGCCCCGCGTGGATCACGGCGTTGTGCAGCAGGTTGCCGACCGCCTGGCGAAGGAGGGCGGGGTGGACGCGGGCCAGCACCGGCACCTGCGGCGCCTCCGCGACCAGGGTCTGGCCCGCATCCTCCAGCACCGGCTCGAACAGTTCGGCGAGGCCGAGCACGAGGTCCGCGAGGTCGACGCGCTGCATGTTTTCCCGCGAGAGGCCGCTTTCGGCGTGGGCGATGTCGAGCAGGGCGTTCAGCGTCGCCAGAACCTGGTCGGCCTCGGCCTGGGCGTCGCCGACGGCCTGGGCGCGCAGGCCGGGCGGCGCCTCGGGGTCGGCGGCGCGGGAGAGGGCGCCCTTCATCCGCGTCAGCGGAGATCGCAGGTCGTGGGCGATCGAGTCGGTGACCGTGCGCATGCCGGTCATCAGCTCCTCGATGCGGGTCAGCATGTGGTTCACCGCCGCGCCGAGGTGGTCGAACACGTCGCCCTTGTCGCGGACCGGGGCCCGGGCCGACAGGTCGCCGCCGGCGATCCGCTCGGCGGTGTGGGCGATGGCGCGCGTGCGCCGGAGCAGCATGGCGTTGAGGCCGAACCCGCCCGCCGCCGCGCCCAGAGCGGTCAGGAGCACCGCCAGCGCAGAGCCGCGGAAGACGGCGTCGCGCAGGGTGTCGCGGGCCGACAGGTCCTCGGCGACGATCAGGGTGTATCCGCCGCCCAGCGGCTGGGCGAGCACGCGCCAGAGCTTCCGGGGCGACGAGTCCGGCTCGACGACGGTGCGCCAGCCGGTATCGGGCGCGTCCAGCGAACTCACGACGTCGGCGCCGGCCAGCATGCGGCCGCGGTCGTCCTCCAGGGCGTAGCGGAAGCCGTCGGCCGAACCGACGCGCGCCTGCCGGTTGAGCGCCTTGGCCAGCCCCTTCACCCCTTCGTCGTGGGCGAAGGCGACGAAGTAGTCGCGTGCGGAGGTGGCCATCGCCGTCTGCTGGCGCGCGATCGCCCGTTCGCCGGCGCGGTCCACCAGCAGCAGGCCCAGGACGACGGCGGCCAGGGCCACCAGGGCGGCCACGGCGGGCCAGATCCAGGGTCTGAGCCTCACGGGTGTGTGGAGAGCCGGTATCCGGAGCCGCGGACGGTGTGCAGTAGCGGCGTGTCGAAGCCCTCGTCGATCTTCTTGCGCAGTCGGCTGACGTGGGTGTCGATGAGGCTGGTGTGCGGGTCGAAGCGGTAGTCCCAGAGTTCCTCCAGCATCATGGTGCGCGTCACCACCCGGTCCTTGTGGCGCAGGAGATGCTCCAGCAGCTTGAACTCGCGGGGCAGGAGGTCGAGCCGCCGGCCGGCCCGGGTCACCCGGCGGGTCAGCAGATCCATCTCGAGGTCGCCGCAGGCGAGGCTGGTGACCTCCTGGCGCGTCGCCGGCCGGCGCAGCATGGCCGCGAGCCGGGCCGACAGCTCCGAGAAGGCGAACGGCTTGGAGAGGTAGTCGTCGCCGCCGGCGCGGAGGCCGCGCACCCGCTCGTCCAACTGGCCGAGAGCCGACAGGATGATGAGCGGAGTGTGGACGTCGGCGGCGCGCAGCGCCTTGACTACCGACAGCCCGTCCATGCCGGGCAGCATGCGGTCGAGGATCACGGCGTCGAAATCCGCGGAGCTGGCGAGGTAGAGGGCGTCGCGGCCGTCGGCCACATGCTCGACGGTATAGCCTTCCTGGCGCAGGCCGTTCAGCAGGGTCTCGGCGGTGCCGCCGTCGTCCTCTACCACCAGGATCTTCGCGCCCATGGCGGCTCCTGCTCAAGCTTGCGCGGGCTATGCACCCCGATCGGGACGAAATAGCGGCCGGACGGGACGGGGGACGAAAAAGCGGCGGGCGCCCGGATGGGGGACGCGATGCGCCCGCCGCCGCCCCCCTTGGCCGGCGGTTCCACACACAAACGCAGATGCGGACCGGCCAAGAGAAACTCTGTTTCGTCGGTGGCGGTCAGGCCTTCGTGCAGGCGGCCATGAAGGCCTTGCGGGTCTGGGTGTGCTTCTTCTCGGCCTTCCACTGCTTGGCGCAGTCGGCGGGCTTCGGATCGGCGGCGGCCGCGGCGGCCGGCTGCGCCTTTGCGGCGGGCTTGGTGGCGGCCAGCGCCTGGGCGCCGCCGCAGAGCGAGAGGATCAGCGCCGAGGAGATGAGGATCTTGCGCATGGGTGTGGGGGTCTCCCTTCGGCCGCCGGGGCGGCGGCGAGGGACATCTGATCCGGTCGGACTGGCGCTCTTCTGACCGCGGCCTCGCAAATCTGTAAGGTTCGAACTAGCTATGGGGCCGACGCGGGAGAGCGCCATGGCCGCGAAGCGCGGGATCACCCTCTATCACTCGCCCGCCAGCCGGGCGTTCGTCGCCTACTGGATGCTGGAGGAACTGGGCGTCGCCTTCGACGTGCAGACGGTCGACATCCGCAAGGGCGAGCAGAAGGCGCCCTGGTACTTGAAGCTGAACCCGGCCGGGAAGGTCCCGACGCTGACCGATGGCGAGGTTGTGGTCAGCGAGAACCCGGCCATCGCGATCTACCTGGCCGACCGGTACAGCTACGGCGGCCTCGCGCCGCGGATCGAGGATCCGGCGCGCGGCGCGTATCTGAAGTGGATGGTGTTTGCGAGCGCCGTCGTGGATCCGGTCGCGTCGCTGCACACCAGCAACATCGACCTGCCGGGCTACACGCACAGCTTCGGGACCTTCGACGACATGGTCCAGGTGCTGGTCGGCGCGCTGGACGGGCGCGAGCACCTCCTGGGCGAGGCGTTCTCGGCCGCGGACGTGGTTCTGGGCGGGGCCATCAGCTTCCTGATGTTCCGCAAGGTGCTGCCCGAGCACCCGGCGCTTCTCGACTACAACAACCGCCTCACCGCCCGCGACGCCTACCAGCGCGCCGCCGACGCGACCTGGCCGCCGGAGCTGTTCCAGCGGGG
>NZ_JAEUMO010000055.1 GCF_016793285.1 Phenylobacterium sp. | reverse complement strand
TCGGGCTGGATGGTCGCCGCGCTCCGCTCGGACTTCGGCCCGCTGCCGGACCAGTCGATGCACGAGAAGACCTCGGTGCCGGCGCTGATCGAGGAGATCTACACCTTCCTGAAGCAGGCCGACGCCCGTGAGCTCGGCATGCTGTTCCGCGACCTCGACGCCGCCCGCGCGGCCGGCGACCGCGTCAAGGAAGCCAAGGTCCAGGACGCGATCGACAACTTCGAGACCCACGTCGTTCCGATCATCGCCGACATCGACGCCGGCTTCGGCAACGCCGAAGCGACCTACCTGCTGGCCAAAAAGATGATCGAGGCGGGCGCCTGCGCCCTGCAGATCGAGAACCAGGTCTCCGACGAGAAGCAGTGCGGCCACCAGGACGGCAAGGTCACCGTGCCGCACGAGGACTTCCTCGCGAAGGTCCGCGCCTGCCGCTACGCCTTCCTCGAGATGGGCGTCGACAACGGCATCATCGTCACCCGCACCGACAGCCTGGGCGCCGGCCTCACCAAGCAGATCGCCGTCAGCCATGAGCCGGGCGACATCGGCGACCAGTACAACAGCTTCCTCGACTGCGAAGAGATCGCGCCCGCCGACATGAAGAACGGCGACGTGGTCATCAACCGCGGCGGCAAGCTGCTGCGTCCGAAGCGCCTGCCGTCGAACCTGTTCCAGTTCCGCGAGGGCACCGGCGCCGACCGCTGCGTGCTCGACTGCATCACCTCGCTGCAGAACGGCGCCGACCTGCTGTGGATCGAGACCGAGAAGCCGCACATCGAGCAGATCGCCTCGATGGTCGACCGCATCCGCGAAGTCGTCCCGAACGCCAAGCTCGCCTACAACAACAGCCCGTCGTTCAACTGGACGCTGAGCTTCCGCCAGCAGGCCTATGACGCCTGGAAGGCGGCCGGCAAGGACGTCTCGGCCTACGACCGCGAGAAGCTGATGAGCGTCGACTACGACGCCACCGACCTCGCCGCCGAGGCCGACGAGAAGATCCGCACGTTCCAGCGCGACAGCGCCAAGCGTTCGGGCATCTTCCACCACCTGATCACGCTGCCGACCTACCACACGGCCGCGCTGTCCACGGACAACCTCGCCAAGGAGTACTTCGGCGAGCAAGGCATGCTGGGCTACGTCAAGGGCGTCCAGCGCCAGGAGATCCGCCAGGGCATCGCCTGCGTGAAGCACCAGAACATGTCGGGCTCCGACATCGGTGACGACCACAAGGAATACTTCGCCGGGGAAGCGGCCCTGAAGGCCGGCGGCGTCCACAACACGATGAACCAGTTCGCTTGAGGGGCGGGCCGGTCGGCGTGTGACCAGGGCCCGGGGCGCGTCGCCCCGGGCCTCTTTTTATGATCTGCCGGCCTTGCATGGCGGCCGGTTCAAAGGCTTCGGTGGGGTATGGATATTTCAGGCAACCTGCAGGTCGACGACCTGCTGCACGCGTTTGTGGAACAGGAGCTGCTGCCGGGGACCGGCGTCGCGGCGAAGGATTTCTGGGCCGCGCTGGAGCGTATCCTTTCGGACTTCACGCCGAAGAACGACGCGCTGCTGAAGACCCGCGACGACCTGCAGGCGAAGATCGACGCCTGGTGGCGCGAGCGGAAGGGCCAGCCCTACGACGTGGCCGCGGCGACGGCGTTCCTGAAGCAGATCGGCTACCTGCGGGACGAGCCGGCCGACTTCACCATCGGCACGGAGAACGTCGACCCCGAGATCGCGCAGATCGCCGGACCGCAGCTCGTGGTGCCGGTCTCCAACGGCCGCTACGCGCTGAACGCCGCCAACGCGCGCTGGGGCAGCCTCTACGATGCCCTCTACGGCACCGACGCCATCGAGCCGCCGACCGGCCGCAAGGGCTACGACCCGGTGCGCGGCGGCAAGGTGATCGCCTTCGCACGCGCCCTGCTGGACCGCACGGCCCCGCTCGCCTCGGGCAGCCACGCCGCCGTGAAGGGCTATGCGATCGAGGACGGCGCGCTCGTTCCGGCGCTCGCCGATCCGGCCCAACTGGCGGGCTGGCGCGGCGACGCCGCCGCCCCGTCGGCCGTGCTGCTGAAGCACAACGGCCTGCACCTGGAGATCCAGGTCGACCGCACGCACAACATCGGCAAGGACGACCCCGCGGGCGTCGCCGACGTGCTGGTGGAATCGGCGATCACCGCTATCCAGGACTGCGAGGACAGCGTCGCCGCCGTCGACGCCGAGGACAAGGTCGGCGTCTACCGCAACTGGCTGGGCCTGATGAAGGGCGACCTCGCCGCCACCTTCCAGAAGGGCGGCAAGAGCGAGACGCGGACGCTGGACGAGGACCGCCGCTACCAGGCGCCCGGCGGCGGCAAGCTCACCCTGCCGGGTCGCTCGCTGATGCTGGTCCGCAACGTCGGCCACCACATGACCACCGACATGGTCCGCTACAAGGGCAAGGAAGCCTACGAGACCGTGGTGGACGCCCTCGTCACCGCCGCCGCCGCCCTGCACGACCTGAAGGGCGCACGCCGCAACAGTCCGGCGGGCTCGATGTACGTCGTGAAGCCCAAGATGCACGGGCCCGACGAGGTGGCGCTGGCCGTCCACCTGTTCGACATGGTCGAGGACGGCCTTGGCATGGCGCACAACACCATGAAGATCGGCATCATGGACGAGGAGCGCCGCACCAGCGCCAACCTCAAGGCCTGCATCTTCGCCGCCAGGGACCGCGTGGTGTTCATCAACACCGGCTTCCTCGACCGCACCGGCGACGAGATCCACACCGCCATGGAAGCCGGCCCGGTGATGCGCAAGGACGCCATCAAGGCCGAGCCGTGGCTGGCCGCCTACGAGAAGCGCAACGTCGAGATCGGCCTCGCCGCCGGCTTCCCCGGCCGCGCCCAGATCGGCAAGGGCATGTGGGCGGCGCCCGACATGATGAAGGGCATGCTGGAGACCAAGATCGGCCACCCGAAGGCCGGCGCGAACACCGCCTGGACGCCCTCGCCCACGGCCGCGACCCTGCACGCGCTGCACTATCACGAGGTCTACGTGCCCGGTCTTCAGGCCGAGATGGCCAGGTCGGCGACGAAGACCGGCACGGACGCCCTGCTGACCCCGCCACTGGCGAAGTCCAACTGGAGCCCGGCCGACGTGCAGCAGGAACTGGACAACAACGCCCAGGGCATCCTGGGCTACGTGGTCCGCTGGATCGACCAGGGCGTCGGCTGCTCGAAGGTGCCCGACATCCACGACGTGGGCCTGATGGAAGACCGCGCCACCCTGCGCATCTCCAGCCAGCACATCGCCAACTGGCTGCACCACGGCGTCTGCTCGGAGGCCCAGGTGCGCGAGACCTTCGCCAGGATGGCCAAGGTGGTCGACGGCCAGAACGCGGGCGACGCGCTCTACACGCCGCTCACGGGCAACACCGACCTGCCCGCCTATCAGGCGGCGCTGGAACTCGTCTTCGAAGGCCGCGCGCAGCCCAACGGCTACACCGAGCATGTGCTGACCCGGCGTCGCCGCCAGCGCAAGGCGCAACTGGTGAAGCAGGCGGAGCCGGCGTAGGCGCCCTTCTCCCCTTGCGGGAGAAGGTGGGCTGCGCAGCAGGTCGGATGAGGGGGTCTCGCCGACCTCTGAACGACGAAGGGCCGCCACGGCAAGCGCCGTGCGCCCCCCATCCGTCAGCCTTCGGCCGACACCTTCTCCCGCAGGGGGAGAAGGATCACTTCTTCACCCAGCCGCCACCGGCCGGCTTGTAGTACTGCCCCGGCTTCAGGTTGGCCTGCACCACGCTGGTGTAGGCCGCCGCGCCGGCCGCCTCCACCGGGACGCCGTTCTTGGCGGCGGCCTGGCGATAGAGGGCCATGCGGCCTTCATTGATCTCCTCGACCGCCGCCTTCAGGGCCGGGTCGGACGACGGCTTCACGAAGCCCAGGAGGCCGTCGGACTGCTCGCCGACGACGCCCGCGGTCTTGGCGGCGTCCACGGCGGACTTGGCGTCCATGGCGACGGCAGCGGCCGGGGTCACGGCGAGGGCGGCCAGGACCGCGGCGGCGATGGAAAGGTCGTATCTCATGCTCTCTCTCCCGGCCTCAGAACAGGTTCGGGTTCTTCTGGATGAGGGCCTTGACGTCCTCGTCCAGTTGCAGCCGGACGTTGGCGTCCAGCTTGGCGTAGATGGTGATCGGCGCGACCTCGACCCTGACGGTCGGGGTGCAGGCGCCGAGGCTGACCAGCGCGATGGCGCCGAGCGCGAGCCTCTTCATGGATCGGTCCTCATCATGTCTCCTCGTATGAAGCGTCACGGCTGAACCCCACCTGAACCACCGGCGCGGGCTTTCTGATATTCGGACCAGTCGGCGAGCAGGTCGTCCAGGTTGAGGGTCGTGTCCAGCGTCAGGTTGACTCCGGTGCCGGACGGCAGCGGCAGGGTGCGGCCCAGGAACCGCTTCCGGATCAGGTCCATCACGGTCAGCTTGATACGCTGCTTCGTCGGCGGGTCGTGCTTTCCGACGATGTGGAACAGGACGCCGAGGCGCCCGTCGTCGCGGCTGGCGATCGAGGCGTCCAGGGTTTCGAACGCCAGGTTCTCCATGGCCTGGTAGGCGAAGTCGGTGAAGGTGGCGTTCGGATCCACGACGGGCGCCGCGGCGGGCGCGGCCACCGCCGTGTCGGCGGTGACGCCCGTCAGCGCCGAGCGGTCGATGGAGATGCGGCCTGGCTGGATCGCCTTCAACTCGCCGCCGGTGATCCGCACCTTGTCGGCGGCGATCTCGAACGGCACACGGCCCGAGACCCTGGCGTCCAGCTCGACCTTGTCGCCGAACGGCGAGGCCTCGACGAGATCGTGCAGTTGCACGCGCTCGAAGATCAGCACGCCCTGCGTGGGCATCGCCTCGACGAGCGGGATCTGCAGCGTCTCGACGCGGACCTTGCCGCCGCCGACGTCGGCCTCGCCGCCGGCGATGCTGAGCAGGTTGTCGCGCAGCGAGAACCGCGCCGACAGGCCCTCGATCGGGACGATCCCCTGGATCCGCGCGACCGAGAGCTGCTGTCCCGGCGCGGCCACCAGGGGCGCCAGGCTCTCGAACGCGATCTCGCCCTTCAGCCCCTTCACCGGTCCGGCGGGACTCGTGAAGTCGAGGCCGGGGACGGTGAGCCTGCCCGAGCTCGACGCGCCCTCGGGCGCCCAGTCGAAGCGGCCCTCGAACCGCGCCTGGCCCACAACGGGCGAGCCGACGGCGCGCGCCGACGGCGCCAGGCCCGCCGGCTGCAGGCCGCCGTCGGCGAAGGTCAGCATTCCGGTGTCGATCACCGCCGTCCCGATGGCGAGGCGGCCGTCGTGGGTGACCAGCGCGGTGGCCACGGGCTGGCCCGCCGCGGTCCGGAACGCCAGGTCCGCCTTCCAGATGTAGCCGGCGAGGCTGATCGGCCCGGCGACGTCCAGCGGGTTGAACCGCGTCTCGGGCGCCGTGTCCGTCACCCGCGCCGCCGTGAGCCGGCCCTGCAAGGTCATGCGGTCGCCGCGCCCCCGCGCGCTGAGCCGCCCCGCGCCGCCGTCCAGCCGCGCCTGGGTGAACGGCGCCGCCGCCGCGACCCCCTCGGCGCGCCCGTCCACCGCCCAGCCGCCGTCGGCCAGCCGCAGCAGCGGGCCGCCTGTCGGACACAGCCGTCCGGCGAGCTGCTCGATGTCGTTGGCCCCGAACTCCAGCCGCCGGGCGCGGAAGCTCACGCACCGGGCGGTCGTGAAGGTGAGCGCCCGGCCGAACGCCAGCCGGCCGTCGGCCTGCAGCTCGCCGCCGACCATCGGGCCCAAGGCGAGCCGGCGCGCCGTCACCGCGAGGTCGACGCCGTCCGCGCTGAGCCGGTTCAGCCGTGCGTCCACCTCGGGCAGGCCGCCGCCCGAGCTCGTGATCCGCACCAGGGCGGTGCGGTCCAGCGCCACCTGCACCGCGCCGCCGCTGTCCGGCAGCACCCGCACCGGCCGCTCGGGCCAGGCGCGGAACGAGACGCCGGGCGTCTTGCCGGAGAACATCGCCAGCTTCACCTGCGTCTGCGGCGCGGTGATGCGGAATCCCCGCACCGCGCGCTTCAGCGCCGCCATCTGGGGCGCGTCGGCCGCAGCGGGCGGGCCTAGGCCGTTCCAGCGGCCGTGCCCCTCGAACCCGGTCGCGCCGTCGATCTGCACCGACGCCGCCGAGGCATAGACCTTGAAGCGGCCGTCCGCTGCGGCCCGGTCCATCAGGAACTCCGAGACCGCGACGCGCGCCGCCGAGCCCGTGAGCCGCGCGTTCGCCTGCAGCACGTCGCCGCCCCTGCGGGTCCAGCGCACGTCGTCCGACGTCAGCCGCGCCCTGACCGCGCCGGTGCGCGCGCCCGACGCCTCCACCGCCTCAGCCGACAGCTCGGCCTGCGCGCGGCCGCCGACCCGCAGGTCCTGGATCCAGCCCGCCGTGGTCCCGTCGAACGCCGCTGTCAGGCGCACGCCCTCGAGGTCCTGTCCGGCGCCGGACAGCCGCCGGCCCGTCAGCGCCGCGCGGATCGCGACCGGTCCCTCGCCGCGATGCTTCACGAGGTCCGGATACGGCCCCCGCGCGCCCAGGGTCAGGCGCGCGTCGGCGAGCGTGCGGTCGCCGAACCGTGCGGCGGCGACCGGCACGGCCAGCGACACGTCGAACCGGTCGCTGGCGGCGCTCTGGATCAGCGACCCGGCGCCCAGGGTCACGTCGAAGTCCCGCCCCTTCAGCCGCGCCGGGGCGGACGTCGCCGCCAGCCGCTTCAGCCGCTCGTCCTCGACCAGCAGGTCGCCTGCGACCCGCATCGGCCCGTAGTCGCTGGCGAGCGTCAGCACGCCGCCGTCGATCTGGATGCGAGGGATCGTGGCGCCGGGCGGCGGCGGGCGGCGCAGGAAGTCCTGCACCAGCGGGTCCAGCGACCCCACGCTCAGCTTGCCGCCCGCGAGTGTCGCCCGCAGCACCGGCTTCCTCATGGTCACCGACACGACCTCGATGCCGGTGATCCTCGGCCGGTAGCGCACCTCGACCCGCTCGGCCGCGAAATCGGGCGCCTTGGGATCGCCCAGCGTCATGCGCGCCGTGAAGATCGTCGGGCCGAAGGCCTCGACCTCGGCGTCGGCGGCGACGCCCTTCGACTTCAGCCATCCGGTCAGCGCCTCGCGCGCCAGCGTCTTGCGGTTCAGCCACGCCAGTCCGGCCGCCAGCGCGAGCACCACGCCGGCCACCGCCAGGATCAGGCGCAGCGGCCGCCGCGTTCCAGGCGTCGTCTTGGCGGGCGTTTCGTCAGGCAAGGATTCGGGGCTCGGCGGGAAAGCGTCGCCCTAGATAGCGCAGAATGCGGCGGATCGATGCCGCCTCTCAGCAGTCCTCCGCCGCCAAGCCTCGCAGGACACCCGCGTCGCGGGGGCGCGACAGCTCTGTGCGACGACGAAGCCCTGCGAAGCGCACCAGCGTGACGCAGTGTGGTGAAGGGGGCGAGAACAGGCTCGAAGCATGGACACGGTACGGGACGCCCACCAGCCGCAAGATACGCGCGGGAAGGTCCCCCTCCGCCGAAAATTACGGTCAGGCGCGGGGCGCGGATGCGGGCCTCGAAGCCCGCGATCTCGCGCCCTCCTCTACGGGGAGGAAGGGATCAGGCCCCGAGCTGCGCCAGCGCCACGCCGCCGTCGACCGCGATGGTCTCGCCCACCACGTAGTCGCCCGCGCGGCTGGCCAGGTAGATGGCCACGCCCTGCATGTCCTCGTCGGTCCCGATGCGGCGGCCGGGGATGCGCTTGGCCACCATCTCGCTCTCGTCGCGGGCCACGCGGTTCATGTCCGAGGCGAAGGCGCCCGGCGCGATGGCGCTCACCACGATGTTGTCGCGGATCAGCCGCGCCGCCATCCGGCGCGTCAGGTAGATCAGGCCCGCCTTCGAGGCGTGGTAGGCGTAGGTCTCCTGCGGGTTCAGGCGGATGCCGTCGATCGAGCAGATGTTGATGACCTTGGCCGGCCGCTCGTGCGTGCCGCTGGCCTTCAGCGTGCCGTAGAGCGCCTGGGTCAGGAAGAACGGCGACTTCATGTTGAGGTCGACCACCTTGTCCCAGCCGCTCTCCGGATATTCCTCGAACTCCGCGCCCCAGGCGGCGCCGGCGTTGTTCAGCAGGATGTCCAGCTTGTCCTCATGCTGCAGGTAGCGCTCGGTCAGCATCTTGCAGCCTTCGACCGTCGAGATGTCGACCGGGATCGAGACGCAGTTCGGGCCCAGTTCCTCGGCCGTCGCGTCGCACGCCGCGGCCTTGCGGGCGGTGATGTAGACCTTGCGGCAGCCGGCCTCGAGGAAGCCCTTGGCGATCATCTTGCCGATGCCGCGCGAGCCGCCGGTCACCAGCGCCACCTTGCCGTCGAGCGAGAACAGATCGGACGCCATGAAACCTCCCCTTCCTTGTCGTTGCGGCACTTGCGCCATGGTCGGCGCGAGGCCCGGCCGTCGGCAGACGGCCCGCTAATCTTGAGACCGCTAACGTGCCTTCCGGCACGCGGGCGCCAATTGACTTGGCTCTGCCTGCCGGGGCCTATAACACGCGTTTGAATTTCACGGCCGCCCCTATTTTGAACGAGCGGTCGGACCATCATTTTCGAGGACGCAAGATGACCGAGATCAATTCGGTGACCACGCTCACCCGCGAGGGCGACGTCGCGATCATCACGCTGAATTCCCCGCCCGTGAACGCCCTGTCGTTCAACGTCCGCGACGGCCTGTACGAAGGCTTCAAGCAGGCCATCGCCGACGACTCCAAGGCGATCGTGCTGATCTGCGACGGCCGCACCTTCATCGCGGGCGCCGACATCACCGAGTTCGGCGGCGCGTCCAAAGGCGCCAGCCTGTTCGACGTCCAGAACATGATGGAAAGCTCGCCGAAGCCCGTGGTCGCCGCGATCCACGGCACCGCCCTGGGCGGCGGCCTGGAGGTGGCGCTCTGCGCCCACTACCGCGTGGCGGTCCCCTCGGCCCGCCTCGGCCTGCCGGAGGTCGCGCTGGGCCTGCTGCCGGGCGCCGGCGGCACGCAGCGCCTGCCCCGCGTGGTCGGCGTCGAGAATGCGCTGGAGATGATGACCTCGGGCCGCCACGTGCCGGCGCCGGAAGCCGCCAAGCTGGGCCTGGTCGACGAGCTCGCCCCGGAAGGCCAGCTCAAGGAGGCGGCCATCGCCTTCGCCAACAGGTGCGTCGCCGAGAACAAGCCGCTGGTGAAGATCAGCGAGAACAACACCAAGCTCGAAGCCGCCAGGGGCCACCCCGAGATCTTCGCCGAGTTCCGCAAGAAGAATGCGCGCAAGTTCCGTGGCTTCGACGCGCCGGAAGCGAACATCAAGTGCATCGAGGCGGCCGTGAATTCGGCCACCTTCGACGAAGGCCTCAAGGCCGAGCGCACCCTGTTCATGGGCCTGATGAGCGGCAGCCAGTCGGCGGCCCAGCGCTACTACTTCTTCGCCGAGCGCCAGGCCCAGAAGATCCCGGACGTTCCGGACGACACCCCGGTGCGCGAGATCAGAAGGGTGGGCGTCCTCGGCGCCGGCACCATGGGCGGCGGCATCTCGATGAACTTCGTCAACATCGGCATCCCGGTGACGATCGTCGAGCTGAAGCAGGAAGCTCTCGACCGCGGCCTCAAGGTAATCCGCGCCAACTACGAACGCTCGCGCGGCGCCAAGCCCGAAGAGACCGAGAAGCGCATGAGCCTGCTCACGGGCGGCACGGACATGTCGGCGCTCGCCGACTGCGACCTCATCATCGAGGCCGTGTTCGAGCGCATGGACATCAAGAAGGATGTCTTCGCCCAGCTCGACAAGATCGCCAAGCCGGGCGCGATCCTGGCGTCGAACACCAGCTACCTGAACGTCGACGAGATCGCTGCGGCGACCAGCCGGCCGCAGGACGTGATCGGGCTGCACTTCTTCTCGCCGGCCAACGTCATGAAGCTCCTGGAAGTCATCCGCGGCGAGAAGACCGCCAAGGACGTCATCGCCACCTCGATGAAGTTGGCCAAGAAGATCGGCAAGGTGGCCGTGCTGTCCGGCGTCTGCCCGGGCTTCATCGGCAACCGCATGCTGAGCCAGCGCCAGCGCGAGGCGCAGAAGCTCGTCCTCGAAGGGGCCATGCCCTGGGACGTCGACCGCGTGCTCTACGACTTCGGCTTCCCCATGGGCCCGTTCGCCATGAGCGACCTCGCCGGCCTCGACATCGGCTGGGTGAAGGAGAACTCGAAGGGCGAGACCATCCGCGACGTGCTCTGCGAGATGGACCGCCGGGGCCAGAAGACGGGCGCGGGCTACTACGACTACGACGAGAACCGCGTCGCCAAGCCGTCGCCCGTGACCGAGAAGATCATCAACGACTTCATCGTGAAGTCGGGCCGAAACCCGCGGAAGATCTCGGACGAAGAGATCCTCGAACGCTGCGTCTTCCCGATGATCAACGAGGGCGTGAAGATCCTCGAAGAGGGCATGGCCATCCGCTCCTCCGACGTCGATACGGTCTGGATCAACGGCTACGGCTGGCCGGTCTACCGCGGCGGCCCGATGTTCTACGGCGACCTGGTCGGCGGCCCGAAGAAGGTCCTGGAGAAGATGAAGGAGTTCCAGGGCAAGATGGGCGACGACTTCAAGCCCGCCGCCCTGCTCGAGAAGCTCGCCGCCGACGGCGGCAAGTTCGGCGACCTCAAGGGCTGATCACCGCATTGAAGGGCGGGCGTGGCGACACCCCGCCCTTTTTCGCGACCTAGAACCTCACCCAACGTAAACTTCGCAGGAACCCACCCGACATGCGTGAAGCCGTCATCGTCGCCGCCAAGCGGACCCCCATCGGCAAGGCCTACCGCGGCGCCTTCAACAACACCTACGGCGCGACGCTCGGCGCCGAGGCCATCAGGGCCGCCGTGGCCCAGGCCGGGATCGACCCGGGCGAGGTCGACGACGTGGCCATGGGCTGCGCGCTGCAGCAGGGCACGACCGGCAACAACATCGCCCGCCAGGCCGCCCTGCGCGCCGGCCTGCCCAACACCGTCTCGGGCATGACCATCGACCGCCAGTGCAGCTCGGGCCTGATGGGCGTCGCCACCGCGGCCAAGTACATCGTCAACGACGGCGCCCCGATCGCCATCGGCGCCGGCATCGAGTCGATCAGCCTGGTGCAGAACGCCCACGTCAACGGCTTCATGGCCCGCGACCCCTGGCTCGCCGAGCATGTCCCGGAACTGGCCACCTCGATGATCGAGACCGCCGAGATCGTGGCCGAGCGCTACGGCGTCAGCCGCGAAGCGCAGGACGAGTACGCCCTTCAGTCGCAGCAGCGCACCGCCCAGGCGCAGTCGGAGGGCCGCTTCGCCCAGGAGATCGTCCCGGTCACCACGATCATGAAGGTGGTCGTGAACAAGGAGACCGGCGAGACCGCCGACAAGGAGATCACCATCAGCGGCGACGAGGGCAACCGCCCGCAGACCACGCTGGCCGATCTCCAGAAGCTGGCCCCCGTCTTCAGGGGCGGCCGCTATGTGAAGGAAGGCAGGTTCGTCACGGCCGGCAACGCGTCGCAGCTCTCGGACGGCGCCGCCGCGGTCGTGCTGATGGAGCGCAAGGAGGCCGAGAAGCGCGGCCTGCAGGCCCTCGGCGCATACCGCGGCATGGCCGTGGCCGGCTGCGGGCCGGAAGAGATGGGCATCGGACCGGTCTTCGCGATCCCGAAGCTGCTGGAGCGCAACGGCCTGACCGTCGACGACATCGACATCTGGGAGCTGAACGAGGCCTTCGCGAGCCAGGTGCTCTACTGCCGCGACAAGCTCGGCATCGACCCGGCCAAGTACAACGTCTCGGGCGGCTCGATCTCGATCGGCCATCCCTACGGCATGACCGGCGCCCGCTGCACGGCGCACCTCATGTACGAAGGCAAGCGCCGCGGCGCCAAGTACGGCGTCGTCACCATGTGCGTCGGCGGCGGCATGGGGGCCGCAGGACTTTTCGAGATCTTCTGAGCCGAACAGATCCGCCCGGCGTCGGATCGACGGAAGGGTCGCCCGCAGGGGCGACCCTTTTTCGTGGCCTACTTCGCCGCCTTGAACTCCGCGGCGAGCTGCAGGGTGACGTCGTCGCCGACGGCCGGGACGTAGCCCGAGACGCCGAACTCCGAGCGCTTGATCACGGCCTTGCCGTCGAAGCCCAGCGAATACTGCTTGTCCGCCAGATTGACGCCGGCCTGGTTGAACGTCGCGTGGATCACCACGGGCTTCGTCACGCCGTGCAGCGTGAGATCGCCGGTCACGTCGGCGGTCCGGTCGCCCGTGCGCACCACCTTCGTCGACTTGAACGTGGCGGTCGGGAACCTGGCCGTGTCCAGGAAGTCGGCGCTCTTCAGGTGGGTGTCCAGCGCAGGCGTCAGGGTGGCGACGAGGTTGGTGTCGATGGTCACCTGCAGCTCGGTGGTCGCCAGGCTCGCGGGGTCGATCCTGAGCGTCCCGGTCACGCCATGGAACTGTCCGACGTAGGTCGAGAAGCCCAGGTGGTTCACCGACCAGGTGATCTTGCTGTGGTCCGAATTGAGCGTGTAGGCGCCGGCCCTGGCCTGGGCGGGGACCTGCGTGGTCTGCGCGTTCGCGACGGGGGCGAGCAGCAGGGCGGCGGCGAGGCCGTAGGCGGCGATCTGGAACGAGTGGCGCACGGCGGCGGCTCCTGGGAATGGCGACATGCTGCTCACGGCAGCGCTGAGTCTAAGTAACACCGCCACCGCGGCGGATAATCGGGGCGCGGAGCGGCAGACTGGCGCCCGCCCGGAAACAATCCGGGCCTCGCGCTCGGGGGCCGCGTCTGCGAAGGTCGCGAAAAGTTCGGGGGAACGCGCGTGCAGAAGGTGTGGCGTTGGGCGGCCGTCGTCGGCCTGGTCCTGGGTGTGGCGGCGTGCGGCCGCGCCGGCGTCGGCGACAAGGCGATTCTCGATCCCGCCGACGGCGAGTGGCTGACCTACGGCCGCACCTACGACGAACAGCGCTTCAGCCCGCTCCGGCAGATCGACGCCGCGTCGGTCGGGAAGCTGGGCCTCGCCTGGTACGCCGACTTCGACACCGACCGCGGCCAGGAGGCGACGCCGCTGGTCCGCGACGGCGTCCTCTACACCACCACCGCCTGGTCGAAGGTCTACGCCTTCGATGCGAAGACCGGCAAACCGCTCTGGAAGTACGACCCCAACGTGCCCGGCGAGAAGGGCTTCAACGCCTGCTGCGACGTGGTGAACCGTGGCGTCGCCATCTGGAAGGGCAAGGTCTACGTCGGCACCATCGACGGCCGCCTGATCGCGCTCGACGGGACGACCGGCAAGGTCGCCTGGGAGGTCCAGACCACCGACCGCGAGCGGCCCTACACGATCACCGGCGCGCCCCGGGTCATCAGGGGCAAGGTCCTGATCGGCAACGGCGGCGCCGAGTACGGCGTGCGCGGCTACGTCAGCGCCTACGACGCCGCCACGGGCAAGCTGGCCTGGCGCTTCTACACCACGCCCAACGCCGCTGGCGCGGCCGACGGCGCCGCCTCGGACAAGGTGTTCAGGGAGAAGGCCGCGGCCACCTGGTCGGACGGCGTCTGGAAAGAGAGCGGCGGCGGCGGCACGGTCTGGGACGCCATCACCTATGACGCGGTGAACGACCTCGTCCTGATCGGCGTCGGCAACGGCAATCCCTGGAACCACAAGCTCCGCTCGGGCGGGAAGGGCGACAACCTGTTCCTGTCGTCCATCGTCGCCCTGAAGCCGCAGACCGGCGAGTACGTCTGGCACTACCAGACCACGCCCGGCGAGAGCTGGGACTACACCGCCACCCAGCACATCATGCTCGCCGACCTGAAGATCGCGGGCCGGGAGCGCCGCGTGGTCATGCAGGCCCCGAAGAACGGCTTCTTCTACGTGCTGGACGCCGGGACCGGGCAGTTGATCTCTGCCGGCAAGTACGTCCCGCTGGACTGGGCCACCCACGTGGACCCGAAGACCGGCCGCCCGGTCGAAGCGCCCTTCGCCCGGTACACGAACGGCGGCCTGTCCACCCAGATGACCAGCGCGCTGGGCGGCCACAACTGGCAGCCGATGGCGTTCAGCCCGAAGACCGGGCTCGTCTACATCCCGGCCCAGCTCAACCGCGGCGCCTACGCCGATCCCGACAGCTTCACCTACACACCCGGCGCCTGGAACACCGGCGTGATCCGCGCCGCGCAGGGCCCCCACGCCAGGCCGCGGTTCAAACCGGGCGGCAGCGACGCGACCGGCGAACTGATCGCCTGGGATCCGGTCACGCAGACGAAGCGCTGGAGCGTCGCCTTCCCACATCAGGCCTCGAGCGGCGTGCTCGCCACCGACGGCGGGCTCGTCTTCCACAGCTCGCAGAACCACCTCGTCGCCTACGATGCCGCGACCGGCAAGGCGCTCTGGCGCTACGACGAGGGCGCCCGCGCGATCGCGCCGCCCTCGACCTACGTCATCGACGGCGAGCAGTACGTGGCCCAGATGATCGGAACCGGCGGCGCCGGCGGCCGCGATGCGCCGCGCACCATGGGCCGCCTGCTGGTCTTCAAGCTGGGCGGGACCGCGAAGGCCCCGGCCTACCCCGCCACGGTCGTCCCGCCGCCGCTGAACCTCAAGCTCGCCACGGCCTCTAAGGGCGACGCCGACCGGGGCGGCGCGCTCTACGCGAACTACTGCGCCATGTGCCACCAGGCCGGCGGCTATCATCCGAACCTGGCGCGCTCACCGGCGATCCTCGACCCCGACGGGTTCAGGGCCATCGTCCAGGACGGCGCGCTGAAGGACCGCGGCATGGCCTCGTTCAGGCGCTTCTTCGGCCCCGCCGACACCGAGGACCTCCGCGCCTTCTTCCTCTGGCAGGCCGCCCACCCGCCTGTGGAGCCCGAAAGAGCCGTCGCAGCGCACGCGCAGTGAGAGCGCCAGGGGCTACGCGAAGTCCCGGCTCAGTTCCGCCCGGCTCGCCGGCGAAAGGCCCGCGAGGTGGCTGTAGCGTTCGTGGCTGCAGCCGATGAGGATCTCCGTGCCCGGGTCGCGGAAGCGGGCGATGTGCTCGGGCTTCAGCGGGAAGCGCAGGAAGTGGACCGAACTGGTCTTGCCGTCCTCCCGGGTGCGCTCGACGTCGCCCTCGGGGACGCCCATGGCCTTTTCGCCGCCGACCGAGATGAAGAACCGGTCCTCGGCGCCGCCCAGCCGGGCCAGGGCCGCCTCGCGCCGCACCGGGTCGTCGATCTCGAACATCACCGTCGCCACAAGCTCGGCGCCGCTCGGGATCAGCGGATTGTAGGCGGCCAGCTCATCCGGCACCTGCGCGGCGCCGCCCTTCTCGATGAGCAGCATCTCCTGCACCTGGAAGAGCATGGTGTCGTAGCACTCGAAGTAGAAGGCGCAGTAGGGCCCCAGCTCGATCCGCCGCAGCCGTTTCACCGGCAGCAGCTCGGCCCGCCAGGCCTTGCGGCGCTGGGCGAACTCGGCGTCGGGCAACAGGTCTTCGGGCGTGATCTTCCGTTCGGCGCTCGGCATCACAGCACTCCGTAAGCGCGCGCCATCACCTCGATGGGATGCGCCTGCGCGGGGGCCGCAGCCTCGACCTTCGGATCGTCGGCGATCAGTTGGACCATGTGCTTGCAGGCCAGCGGACAGTCCGAGCACAGTGTCTCGTTGCCCTTGGCGACCACCTGCCTGGCCGCCGGCCGGCCCACCTTGTTGGCGACGCCGTGGGTCGCCTTCATCACCCCGAACGTGCCGCCGTGGCCCGAGCAGCGCTCGACGATGTCGACCTTCAGGCCGGGCACCAGCTTCAGCATCTCCGCCGACTTGGCGCCCATGTTCTGCGCGCGCGCGTGGCAGGCGTGGTGGACGGTCACGCCCTCCTCCAGCGACGCCAGCCCCTCGGCCAGCCCGTGCGCCTTGGAGAGTTCGACCACGTATTCGCAGATGTCCTTCGTCGCAGCGGACAGCTTCACGACGTCCGGGTCGTCACCGGCCATCAGCGGCCACTCGAACTTCATCATCAGGCCGCACGAGGCGGTCAGCGAGACGATGTCGTAGCCGTCGGCGACGTAGGGCGCGAAGGCCCTGGCCACGCGGCCTGCGGTCGCAGCCACCCCGGCCACGTCGCCGGCCTCCAGTTGCGGCATCTGGCAGCACTCGGGGTAGACGAGCTTCACCTCGCAGCCCTGCCGCGCCAGCACCTTCGCCGCCGCCACCGCCACGTCGGGTTCGTTGTACTCGACGAAGCAGGTCGCATAGATCGCGACCTTGCGCCGCCCGAAGGCCGGACCGTCCGGGTTGGCCGCCATCGGGCCTTTCAGGCGGTCGCTGGCGGTCTTCGAATAGTACCTGGGCAGCTCGACCTCGGCGTCGACCTGGGCGATCGCCTCCAGCAGCTTGCGCAGCGGCGTGTTCTTGCGGGCGCTGGCCCAGTTCGCCACCGGCGCGATGGGCCCCGCGAGCTTGCCGTTGCGGTCAGTCTTGCCCAGTTGCTCGCGCATCCCCTCGCGGTGGCCCGCCTTCCGCTTGGCGGCGCGGTAGCGCAGGATCAGGTGCGGGATGTCGATGTCGAAGGGATGCGGCGGGACGTAGGGGCACTTCGTGAGGAAGCACATGTCGCAGAGCGTGCAGGCCTCGTCGATGTGGTCGTGCTCCTTGGTTCCGATGCCGTCGATCTCGCCCGTCGGGCCCTCGTCGATGGCGTCGAACATCCGCGGGAAGCTGTCGCACAGGTTGAAGCAGCGCCGGCACGTATGACAGACGTCGAACTGCCGTTGCAGCTCGGCGTGGACCTTTTCCAGGTCGTAGTAGTCGGGGTCCCGCCACTCTATCGGGCGGCGGAACGGCGCATCGAGGCTACCCTCGCGCGGCGGGCCTCCCGTGGCGTCCGGAGCCGTGCGGTCTTCACTCATGCGGATGTGCGGCGGGACGCGCAGCGTCCCGCCACCTCACCTAGTCGAGCGTGTCGAGGGCGCGCTGGAAGCGGCCGGCGTGGGACTTTTCAGCCTTGGCCAGCGTCTCGAACCAGTCGGCGATCTCGTCATAGCCTTCCTCGCGGGCCGTGCGCGCCATGCCCGGGTACATGTCGGTGTACTCGTGGGTCTCGCCGGCGATGGCGGCCTTGAGGTTGTCGGACGTGCCGCCGATCGGCAGGCCGGTGGCGGGGTCGCCGACCGACTCCATGAATTCGAGGTGGCCGTGCGCGTGGCCGGTCTCGCCTTCCGCCGTCGAGCGGAACACGGCGGCCACGTCGTTGTAGCCTTCCACGTCGGCCTTCTGGGCGAAGTAGAGATAGCGGCGGTTGGCCTGGCTCTCGCCCGCGAAGGCGGCCTTGAGATTCTCGATGGTCTTGCTGCTGGCGAGCGACATTGTCTTGGGTCTCCCTGAACGCAGGGGGGACTATGGGCGCCCCGCCCATCGGAGCAACATAATTGGCTCTATGGTCGACATAGATGCGCTCTATGGAGCCGCCTGACGCCTCGGCGGTTAGCCCTCCGACAGACGGAGGACATCATGGCCGGCGGCAAGATCCAGGGCGAAGGCGACTACATCTCGGGCAAGAAGTACCAGGACATGCAGCACGAGTTCGCGCAGACCGGGCCCGTCGAACAGAAGGCCCGCGAGGCCGAAGAGGCGCTGGACGGCCCGGAAGCCGTCGAGCTCGAGAAGGCCCGCAAGTCCACCGGCGAAGGCAAGACGCGCTAGCCTCTATCAGGGCGCGGGCGTCGACGCCCGCGCCTTCTCGATCCTCGCGGCGATCGCGGCCTGTTCGGCCGGCGTCTTCGCGGCCCACCACGTCCGCACGCCATCGACGGCCAGGGGCGCGACCCACCTGTCGTGGCGCTTCAGTTCGGCGTTCGGGAAACCGTTGGCGATCCCGCGCAGGTGCTTGTCGAAGAAGCCGAGCACGAAGTCGTTCTGCGCGCCGATCATCTGGGCGGTGGGCGTGGTCCCGAAGATGCGGTCGCGCGCGGGCCGGCGCATGAACAGCGTGAAGTCCGAGATCCCCAGGTGCCGCGCGCCCTTCACGTAGACGCGGTAGACGTCCTTGCGCGTCCCGGCGGTGGCGAAGCGCTCGTAGCTGAACTCGTTGAAGCTGTGCGGCGCCTTCGGCCCCGCGACCTTCAGCTCCTCGAGCAGGTTGGCGATGTCCGAGTGGAACATCAGGAAGGGCGCCGGCACGTCCGCCGCGAACGACTGGAACGGGAAGTCGCCGCCGTCGAGGTTGATGCCCGCCGCACAGCGCCGGTCGCGCATGCAGACCGTGCCGGAGGTGGCGCCGCCGAAGGACATGCCCATTTCACCCACGCGCGTCAGGTCGCCGGCCGCCGCGATCTCGCGGATCGCCGGGGGGACGGCGCCGCGCTGGATCTGGTCGTGGACGAAGATGCGGTCCGCCGCCCAGACCTCGCCGCTTCGCAGCAGCCGGTCGCCGGTCCCGCCCTGGGCGAGTTCGCGCTGGCGAAGATAGCCCTCCAGACGCTCGTCCAGGGTCTTGCCGCCCAGCGCCTGCTTCTGCGCCGCCTCCGCTGCCTTGGCTTCCGGCGTTTCAGCCTTGCCCATCGCGGCCAGCGCCGGATCCAGCTCCGCGACGTCGCCGTCGGGGAACACGGTGGGCGATGAATCGTAGGTGTGCTGCACCGAGAAGACGATGTAGCCGTGGCTGGCGAGGTGCTCCATCAGCACCGTGTTCTGCGCCAGGAACGACGTGTAGCCGTGGCTGTAGAACACCACCGGCCGGCGTGACGCTCCAGCCAGCAGGGGCGCGTCCGGATACGAGTTCGTGGTGACGTGCTTCACGTAGGTGAGGAAGTGCGGGAAGCCCACCATGGCGCCCAGGCCCTCGGCCGTCGTGTCGGCCTCCTCTTCGCTGAAGTAGGGCGCAGGGTTCAGCTTCGAGACGTCGCCGGCCGGATACCACACCCGCACGAGAAGCCGCCGGGGCTCGCCGGGCTTGGCGGCGAACACGCCGGGCCGGCTCGCATCGTCCACCTCGAAGCTGCGCACGCCGACGGGATTGGGGCCGCTGGGCTTCGGCAGCGGGAAGACCGGGAAGAACAGGATCGCGGCGATCCCCACCGTCAGCAGCAGCACGAAGACGCTGCCCGAGAAGATCGGCGGCTTCGTCTTCGCCGGCGCCTTGCGCAGCCGGTTCACGCCCAGCACGGCGAGCGCGAACAGCGCGACGACGGCGCCCGTGCCGTCCTGCCAGCGGTCGTCGATCACGCCCCAGACACCCAGGACGAGCGCCGCGACGGCGGCGACCGCCAGGATCGCCGCGCGGCCCGGAAGGCTGCGCACCCACCAGACGGTCACGAACACGGCCAGCGCCGCGATCAGGAGAATGTCGACGAGCGTCATGGAAGCGCCTCCCCAGGCGCATCGGACACGCTCCGGCCCGGTCGCTCAACCCTTGGCGCGCAGGTTTCGACAGTGCTCCCGCACGAAGGCGGCGGGAAGGTCGCCCTTCCCGCCGCCGATGGTCACAGCCGGACGTCCGCGCTCAGTAGCGCGGATAGTCCCAGCGATAGTCGCGCTCGTCGTTGTAGCCGTAGCGGCGGTCGTTATCGCGGCTGGCCAGGCGCACGCTGTTCTGCAGGCCGTCGAGTCGACGGTTCAGGTCGGACAGCTCCCAGCGCGAGAAGCCGTTCCAGCGATAGCGCGCTTCCAGGTTCGCGATGGCGTTGAACTCGGACTTCAGGCGGTACGCCTCGCCGCGGGTGAGGTCGCCGTCGGCTTCGTTGCGGTCGATCCGTTCGGCGATCATCGCCTGCCGCGCGTCGATGGAACGGGCCGAGCCATAGCCGTAGCCGTAGGGCTGCGCCGACGCGGCGCCGGCCGCGAGCGTGGTGGCGATGGCCAGGGGAATGATCAGGGTCTTCATGGTCTCTCTCCTCAAGTCCGAGGGGTGTCGGTCCCTCGTCTTTCCGGGGCGCCAGAACGGCGGATTCCAGAACTTGGTTCCACGAAAATTCCTCGTGAAATCAGTCGCGGTCAGCGCCCGGAGGCGCCTTCCGGGGCGTGAAAACTCCCGTCCGCGGATTTGGTTCTGGCAGCGCTCGAACGGTCTTTAGAACCGCGAAGCGGCGCCTCCCTCCAGAAGGGAACCGCGGAATACGCGGAATGGCGCGGAAGGGCGTCGGTGGTTTCCGCGTTCTTCCGCGTATTCCGCGGTTCCAAAATGACAGGGCCCCCGCTTTCGCGGAGGCCCGGCCAGTTCAGCTCTTGATGTCGGCTAGCCCAGGCGGCCGATGGCGTCGGCGACGGCCTTGGGCTGTTCCAGGGTGACCATGTGGCCGGCCTCGGGGATCGAGACCAGCTCGGCGCCCAGGATGCCCTTCTTGAAGCCGTGGGCGTAGACCGGCGGGATCAGCTTGTCGGAGTCGCCCCAGACGATCACCGTCCGCGCCCGGATGCGGTGCATGCGCGTCGACAGGCCCCGCTCCGGAACCGGGAACAGGATCCGTCCCGCCATGCCGAGCTGCCGGGCGTTGGTCACCAGGTAGGTCTGCAGGAAGTTCGGGTCGGTCACGTCGCGCCCGGCCGTCAGCATGGCGGCGCCGGCTTCGGCGTCGTGGAACAGCAGCGCCGGCATCTCATACGGCATGGTGGCGAACAGGTCGGCGATCGGGTGATCGTCGTCCCACAGGCCCGCCGGGGCGATCAGGGCCAGCCGCGAGACATCGTTGGGCTGAACGGCGGCCATCTCGGCCGCGATCATGCCGCCCATCGAGTGGCCCACGAGGACCGGGTCCTTCAGCCCCAGCGCCTGCACCACGTCCCAGGTGTGCAGGGTGAAATCCAGCATGTCGCGGATCTCGGGCGCTTCCTCGCTGTCGCCGTAGCCGGGGATCAGCGGGGCGTAGACGCGATGGGTCCTGCCGAGTTCCGCCAGCAGCGGATCCTCGGCGGTGATCCCGCCCGCGCCGTGCAGGTAGACGAGGTCGGGGCCCGAGCCGCCCACGAGGTAGCGGACCGGCGCGTATGTGGTCTGAACGGTCTTCAGGTCCATGATTCAGGCCTCCACCGCATAGGTCTTCATCAGCTCCTCGCGGCTCGGCGCCTGTTTCGGCAGGCTGCCGGACGTGACCCGGTCCTTCAGCGGCGTGGTCCAGAAGCGGTTGTCGTCGCTCCAGTCGGGGAACATGTTCCGCAGCTTCGGCATCACCTTCTCGGCGAACAGCCTGGTCGAATACATGCACTTGTCGGCCGGCATGTTCCCCACATGCATCAGGCAGAAGATGTTGCCGACGTTCAGGCCCTTGATCAGGTCCTCCATCCGCTGGCGCACCGTCTCGGGCGACCCGGCGATCACGTGACCCTGCTCGGTCAGCTCCTTCCAGGTCAGTTGGGTGTAGCCGCCGGTGGGCGGGGCATACTGGCTGAGCGCGCCCGTCTGAATGGTCTTGATGGTCCGGTAGCCCGGCGCGTCGGCGAAGCCCGGATAGACGTGCAGGCAGCGGTTGTAGAAATAGCTGACGTGCTCGGAATAGAGCCGCTCGGCCTCCTCGTCGGTCTCGGCCACCAGGATGGTCTGGGCGAAGCCCGCGCGATAGGGGCTCTTGTCGACGCCGCGCTCTTCGACGCGCTTCCAGTACCCGTTCATCAGCGCCTGGGCGCGCAGGTAGCCGGAGAAGCTGAGGTAGGAGTAGCTGTAGGTGTTGTCGATGCAGAAGTCGTAGGTCTCGACCGACCCGCCGCCGGGGATATGCACCGGCGGGTGCGGCTGCTGGATCGGCCGCGGCCAGATGTTGACGTGCCGCAGCTTATTGTAGCGCCCGTTCCAGGCGAACGGCTCGCGCGTGGTCCAGGCCTTGATGATGAGGTCGTGGGCCTCCTGGTACTTCTCGCGCGTCAGGCTCGGGATCTGGCCGTAGCAGTAGTTGGTGTCCATCGACGTCCCGACGGGGAAGCCCGCCACGAGCCTGCCGCCCGAGATGCAGTCCAGCATCGCGAACTCCTCGGCGACGCGGACCGGCGGGTTGTAGAGGGCGATGGAGTTGCCCAGCACCACGACCGCGGCGTCCTTTGTCCGGCGCGCCAGGCCCGCGGCGATGATGTTGGGGCTGGGCATGATGCCGTAGCCGTTCTGGTGGTGCTCGTTCACCCCCACGCCGTCGAACCCGAGGGTGTCGGCGTACTCCAGGAGGTCCATGTAGGTGTTGTAGACCGCGTGGCTCTTGGCCGGGTCGAACAGCTTCTGGTCGATGTCCACCCAGACCGAGCGGTTCGTCTCCCGGAAATCGTCCGGAAGATAGGGCCAGGGCATAAGGTTGAACCAGGTGAACTTCATCGCCGACCTCCCTGCAGCCCCTCTGACGTGGGCTCTCCTGAACGACGATAACCGATGCGGGCGAGGCGCCAAGCCGCCACGGCCATACATTGAGACGATCTATTCGAATGTCAGATAAGATCGATTGGACCCGAGACGGGCGCCTTCCTATCTCAGAGCCTCGAAACCCGGTCCGGGAGGAGGGACACATGAGCGAACAGGCGAAGATCGCCGCGGGGCTGTCGAAGCTGCTGGCCGACACCTACGCCGTCTACCTGAAGACCCACGGCTACCACTGGAACGTCCGCGGCATGAACTTCCATGCGCTCCACGGCATGTTCATGGAGCAGTACACCGAGATGTGGGCGGCCATCGACGTGGTCGCCGAGCGCATCCGCGCCCTGGGCGAGCTGGCCCCGCAGGGCTACGGCGCCTTCGGCAGGCTGTCCGACATCAAGGACGGCGACCCTCACCAGGATGCGGCCGGCATGCTGCGCGAGCTGGTCGCCGACCACGAGGCTCTGATCGCCGCGGCCAAGGCCGCCCGCGACGGCGCCGACGACGTCTCCGCAGCCGTCATCGACGACCGCATCGAGGCCCACCAGAAGCACGCCTGGATGCTCCGCGCGACGCTGGGCTGAGGCCCGGCGGGGCGGAGAAGGAACCGCGGACACGCGGAAGGGCGCCTTGCGCCGGCTCACGCCGAGCTGAGCCAGTCGTCGTCGACTTCGGCGTCGAGGGCGGCCTGCGGCGGATCCGGCAGGTCGCGCCAGCGGGCGCTCTCGTCGGGCTTGAAGCCCAGGTCCAGCGCCATGCGCGCCACGTGATCGTCCAG
>NZ_JAEUMO010000016.1 GCF_016793285.1 Phenylobacterium sp. | reverse complement strand
GTTCGCACCGAGACGTCGTTGCCGAGCGCGCTGATCTCCAGGGCGCCGAGGTGGCTGTTGGCGGCGACGAAGCCCGGGGTGACCACGCCGCCCTTGGCGTCGACCACCTGCGCGCCGGCCGGGGCCGCGACGCCCGCGCCGACGGCGACGATCTTGCCGTCGCGAACGACGATGGTTCCGGCGGAGATCGCGCCCGCCGGTCCGGCGGTCAGGATGCGTGCATTGACGATGGCCGTGGTGGCGGCCTGGGCGGTCCCGGCGACCGCGAGGGCCGCGGCGGCGAGAAGGGCGCTGAGACGGTTCATCGGGCGCCCTCCAGGCCGAGTTCGAAGTCCGACTTGGGCTGGTATCTGGGATCGCTGCGGTCGTAGGCGACGCCGCCGTCGATCCAGACCCGCTCGGCGCGGGCGTAGATCGAGAACGGGTCCGCGCTCCAGAGCGTGACGTCGGCGCGCTTGCCCACCTCCAGCGAGCCGGTCTCGGCCGCGATGCCGAGGGCCTTGGCGGGGTTGGAGGTGATCCAGCGGATCGCTTGCGCTTCGGAGATTTGGAGGCCGGCGGCGCGGCCCGCGGCGAGCGCCTCCGCGGCCTCCTGATTCAGGCGCTGGATCAGGTCGGGGTCGTCCGACTTGATGATCCCGCACGCGCCGGCCGCCTCGACCAGCGGCACGTTGGCCTCGACGGAGTCGTACATCTCCAGCTTCGCACCCCACCAGTTGGTCCAGGTGGCGGTGCAGATGCCGTTCGCGGCCAGCAGGTCGGCGACCTTGTAGGCTTCCACCGCGTGGTGGAAGGCGGTGATGCGGTAGCCGAACTCCTTCGAGATATCGATCATCTGGGCCATCTCGTCGGCGCGGTAGCAGTGGTTCTCGACCAGGATCTCGCCCCTCAGGACGCCGACCAGGGTATCGAGCTGCAAGTCGCGCTTGGGTGGATCGGCCTTGTCGCCCTTGGCGATCTTGGCGCGGTAGTCCTCCCACTTGCGCATGTAGTCGGCGGCATTGATCCAGGCGGCGCGATAGCCGGCCACGTTACCCATCCGTGTGGACGGCGCGCGATTCTTGTTCCCGTAGACGCGCTTGGGGTTCTCGCCGCAGGCCATCTTCAGCGTGTAGGGCGCGCCCGGGAACTTCATGTCCTGCACCGTGCGGGCGGGCACGTTGCGGAGGGTGACGCCGCGCCCGCCGAACAGGTTGGCCGAGCCGGGCAGCACCAGCAGCGTCGTCACCCCGCCGGCGCGGGCCAGATTGAACTGCGGATCCTGCGGCCAGACCGAGTGCTCTGCCCAGACCTGGGCGGTGTTCGGATCGGTGGCCTCGTTGCCGTCGGAGTGGGCGGCGACCTCGGGCGAGGCATAGACGCCCAGGTGCGAGTGCGTGTCGATCAGCCCGGGCGTCACCCACTTGCCGCGCGCGTCCACCGTCTCGTAGCCGGCGGGGACGGCCAGGCCCGAACCCACCGCCTGCACCTTGCCGTCGCGGATCAGCACCACGCCGCTGTCGATCTGTGTCCCCGTGCCGGTCAGCACCGTCGCGCCGACGATCGCCGTCGGGCGGCCGGGCAGGGCGCGGTAGGTGCTGGGGAAGGGATTGGCGGCCAAGGCGGGATCGAGCCCCTTCGGCAGGGCCTTCGCCTCGCCGGGCGCCGCGCCGGCTGCCGGCTTGTCGGCCGGCTTCGAGGTGGTGGTGGCGCAGGCCGCAAGGCTCACGCAGCAGAGGGCCGCGAGTGCGGCCCCGATGACGTGCTTCACTGGAAATCCCCGTCTGGACGTCGCCGATGGGACGGTCCCGCGCGCGCGAAGTCAAGCGAGCCGCGCCTTGACTTTCCGCCCCCTCCGTGCGCCCTTCCGCGCCTCCTAAAACACCCCAGTTCCCCTTAAGAAAATGCACGCCTACCGCACCCACACCTGCGGCGCGCTCCGCGCCGCCGACACCGGCAAGACCGTCCGCCTTTCGGGCTGGATTCACCGCAAGCGTGACCACGGCGGCCTGATCTTCATCGACCTGCGCGACCACTATGGCCTGACGCAGCTCGTGCTCGCGCCGACGACGCCCGGCTTCGACCTGGTCGATCACCTGCGCGCCGAGAGCGTGATCCGCGTCGACGGCGAGGTCGTGGCCCGCTCCGCCGAGACGATCAACGCCAACCTGCCCACGGGCGAGGTCGAGGTGAAGGTGAAGGACGTCGCGGTCCTTTCGGAAGCGGCCGAACTGCCGCTGCCGGTCTTCGGCGAGCCTGACTATCCCGAAGAGATCCGGCTCAAGAACCGCCACCTCGATCTGCGCCGCGAGACGCTGCACAAGAACATCGTCCTGCGCTCGAAGGTGATCCAGTCGATCCGCAACCGGATGATCGCGCAGGACTTCCTGGAGTTCCAGACGCCGATCCTGACGGCCAGCTCGCCGGAAGGCGCGCGCGACTTCCTGGTGCCCTCACGCCTGCACCCGACCAAGTTCTACGCGCTGCCGCAGGCGCCGCAGCAGTTCAAGCAGTTGCTGATGGTCTCGGGCTTCGACCGCTACTTCCAGATCGCGCCCTGCTTCCGCGACGAGGACCTGCGCGCCGACCGCTCGCTCGAGTTCTATCAACTCGACGTCGAGATGGCCTACGTGACCCAGGAAGACGTCTTCGCGGCCATCGAGCCGGTGATGCACGGCGTCTTCACCGAGTTCGGCGAGGGCAAGCCGGTGACGGCCTACCCGTTCCCGCGCATCCCGTACCGCGAGGCGATCGCCAAGTATGGCTCGGACAAGCCGGACCTGCGCAACCCGATCGTGATGCAGGACGTCTCCGCGCATTTCGTCGGCGGCGGCTTCGGCCTCTTCGCCCGCATCCTCGAGGACAAAAAGAACGCCGTCTGGGCGATCCCGGCGAAGACCGGCGGCAGCCGCGCCTTCTGCGACCGCATGAACAACTGGGCCCAGGGCGAGGGTCAGCCCGGCCTGGGCTACATCTTCTGGTCCGAGGACCAGGGCGGCTGGGGCGGCCCGATCGCCAAGAACCTGGGACCTGAGAAGACCGACGCGCTGATGGGCTCGCTGGGTCTGGGGCAGGGGGATGCCGCCTTCTTCGTCGCGGGGGACCCGAAGGTCTTCTACAAGTTCGCCGGCGCCGCACGCATCAAGGCCGGGACCGACCTGAAGCTCGTCGACGAGGACCGCTTCGAGTTCGTCTGGATCGTCGACTTCCCGATGTTCGAGATGAACGAGGAGACGAACCACGTCGACTTCAGCCACAACCCGTTCTCGATGCCGCAAGGCGAGCTGGAGGCGCTGAACAGCAAGGATCCTCTGGATATCCTGGCCTACCAGTACGACATCGTCTGCAACGGCCACGAGCTGTGCTCGGGCGCGATCCGGAACCACCGGCCGGACATCATGGTCCGCGCCTTCGAGATCGCGGGCTATCCGGCCTCGACCGTCGAGGAGGAGTTCGGCGGCATGCTGAACGCCTTCCGCCATGGCGCGCCGCCCCACGGCGGCCTCGCGCCCGGTATCGACCGCATCGTCATGCTGCTGGCCGGCCAGAACGCCATCCGCGAGGTCATCGCCTTCCCGCTGAACCAGCAGGGCCAGGACCTGATGATGAACGCGCCGTCCGAGGTGCAGGACAAGCAGCTCAAGGAGCTGCACATCCGCCTCGCCCCGCCGATCAAGGTCTGATCCGTCCCCGCCCGCCCCGGCATTCGCCGGGATAGGCGCGGCGTCAGGGCCCCTTCGTGGCCGCGACGAAGTAGCGGGGCGTCGGCGGGACCGGGGGCGCGGGCGGAACGGGGGGCGCGAAGCGGACCGCCGGCTTCGGGTGGTTCCTGTAGATCAGGCGCGCGCCGCTGCACGCCCTGAGGGTCAGCCCCGACGGCAGGCGCGTCCGCGAGTCGCCGCAGGCGTCGTCGACCTGGTCCTGGGTGAGCCCGCGCGCGCCCGACAGGTCGGCCCCCTGCAACAGCGCGTGCGACAGGTCCGCGTCGCGGAAGTCCGCGCCGTCGAAGGTCGCGCCCTGCAGGTTCGCGCCCGTCAGGTCCGCCGAGCGGAACGAGGCCCGCTCGAACGTGCCGTAGACCAGCACGGTGCCGGTCAGGTCGGCATCGGAGAAGACCGCGCCCCGCGCGTCGGCGCGCGAGAAGTTGGCGCCCTGCAGCTCGGCCGAGCGGAAGCTGGTGTTGCGCAGAGTGGCGCGCTCGAAGACGGCGCCCGCGCCCTCCATGTCGTTCAGCACCGCCTGGCTGAGGTCGGCGGACGAGAAGACGGCGCCGCGGATCGTCATCGAGCGCAGGTTGGCGCCGGCCAGGATCGCCTTGGCGAACACCGCGCCCGTGGCCTGGCTGTCGCCGAAGTCGGCGCGGGTGAGGTTGGCGCTGCCGAAGACGACGCCGTTGGCTTCGACCGAGCGGATCTTGGCGGCGGTGAGGTTGGCGCCGGAGAAGTTCGCGCCGGTCATGGCGCTGTCGGACAGGTCGGCCTTGCTGAGGTCGGCGTTGGCGAACACCGAGGCGTGCAGCTTCGAGTCGCGCAGGATCACGCCGATCATGGTGGAGCCGGAGAAGTTGGCGCCGATGATGCTGGCGCCGGAGAGGTTGCGGCCGGACAGCTCGCACTTCACGCACGATCCCCCGAACGACTTGCGCATGGGGATCTCCTTTTCGCCGGCGTATGCGGCGGCGGCGATCGGGAGGATCGTGGACGCGGCGGCCGCGGCGGCCAGGAAACGGGACAAACGCGACATCTTCTCTGGGCAATTCCCTGCAGTCTTGCCGTCACGGATGCCTGCAACGCCCGTCAGGCGCCACTTAATTCGCGGTAACTTGGAAGGGGTTAGCCGGTCGGGGCTTCCGGAAACCGACCCGCGCGCGCGCCGCAGGTCTCGCAGATCAGCGCCTGGCCCTTGCGCACCACGGCGATGTCGCCGCAGGCCGCGCAGACCTCGGCCGAGGCCATCGCCGCCGAGCCCGGCGGCCGGCCTGCGGTGGGCAGGAAGACCAGGTTGTCGGGCGCCGCGCCGCGCGCGAACCCGCGGCTGATGAAGCGCGACGCCGGCTGCGGCTCGGGCTCGGTGGTGAGACCCGCCTCGGCGGCGTCCGCCTTGCCGCGACCCAGGCCGTCGGCGTTGAGTTCGCCGGGGTCGGCGCTCGCCAGCTCGTTGCGGCCCAGGTAGCTGATCCCGAGCTCGCGGAAGATGTAGTCGAGGATGGAAGTGGCTGATTTTACGGTGTCGTTGCCCTTCACCTCTCCCGCCGGCTCGAAGCGGGTGAAGACAAAGGCGTCGACGAACTCGTCCAGCGGCACCCCATGCTGCAGGCCCAGCGACACCGCGATCGCGAAGTTGTTCATCAGCGAGCGGAAGGCCGCGCCTTCCTTGTGCATGTCGATGAAGATCTCGCCCAGCTCGCCGTCATCGTACTCGCCGGTGTGGAGGTAGACCTTGTGGCCGCCCACGCTGGCCTTCTGGATGTAGCCCTTGCGGCGGTCCGGAAGCTTCCGGCGGGTCCGATCGCGTTCGACGATCCGCTCGACCACGCGCTCGCGCGGCTCGGGCTCCGGCTGCTGCGTCTGGACGCGGGCCGGCAGGTCGGCCACGGCCGGGATGGCGAGCGCGGCGGCGGAGGGCGGTCCCTCGCGCCTGGGCCGGATCGCGATGTCGCCGGTCGCTAGCGCCTGTTCGACGTCGGCGATCGTCGCCGACCACGGCAGGGCGATCTCCAGAACCGGCGGCGCGTCCAGCACCGGCGCCAGCGCCGCGAGCATCGCGGCCTGGGCGGCGAGGGGAACCTCCGCAGCGGTCCGCAGCACGGCCCGCTGATCGTCGGTCAGCGCCGCGGCGCCGGCCAGGGTGTCGCCGCCCAGGATGAACGCCTCGGCCGCCGCGACGTCGGCCGCCGCGAACCCGGCCAGGGTCAGCACGTCCAGCGCGGGGTCGGCGATCTGCTCCGGCGTCGCGCCCAGCACGTCGCGCAGGAAGCCTTCGCCCACGATGTGGGGTGCGAAGGCATGGGCGAGGCTGCGCACGAACGGCAGCTCGGCCTGTGCCGCCTCGATTTCCAGGCTGGTGAACCCGCGCGCCGCCAAGGTCTGCGCGTTCACGCCCGGCGCGTCTGCGAAGTGACGGTGGCCCAGCAGCAGGCCCTGCACCTGCGCCTGGTCCGCGCCCACGGCGTGGAGCGCCAGGATCGCCGCCTCGGACAGCACCCGGACGGCCTCGCCGTCGGAGGTCTCGGCCACGGCCACCGGCCCGTCCCAGGGCGCGGCGTCCGTCCGGGCGCCGAGGCGCAGCGCGAGCTCGGGGTCTTGCAACAGGGCGACGCGCAGGTCGAGGTCCAGCTCCCCGGTCGCGTCATGGGCGGCCTGGAACAGGTTGCGCGCCGCCTGCCGCGCCGCGTCGCTGTCGTAGTCGAAGCCATGCGCCGCGAGCCAGTCGCCCAGGCCGGCGAGCCCCAGCCGCACCGGCCCGTCGTGGAGCGCCGCCAGGGCGGTGGCCGCGAGCCGCACGGTCGCCTCGAACGCCGCCTCGTCGAACGCGCCGTCGCGCCAGAACGCCATCAGCTCGACGCCGGCGGCGGGCAGGGCGGCGGCCTCGGCGATGGCTGAGGCGCGCCCCCCGTCCCGGGCGGCGACGACCCGTCCTGTCGTCCAGGCCGCGCGCGCCAGCGCCGCGCCGGTCGCGCCCGGCGCCACGAGCGGGGTCGCCGGCGCCGGCGGCGGCGCCGAGCACAGCCATGCGGTCTCGCCGGCGCGCGCCAGCGCGATGGCGTCCAGGATCGTGGCGTCCGCCGCGCCCGCGGCCCGCGCGGCGTCGGCCGCCCGGGCCAGGCTGGCGTTGCGCGTCAGGTCCGCGCAGGCCTCGGCATCGCCCTCGCAGCGCAGGACCGCGTCCATCACCGCCTGCAGCCGCCCGCTGGTCAGCGCCGCCGCGGCCTGTGCCGCCTCGCGGCCCCGATGCGCCGCCGTCACGCGCTCCAGCGCCTCGTCGCCGGGCTCCAGCACCTTCAGCGTCGGCGCCGCCGGAGAGAGCGCGACGTGGCCCAGCAGCATGGCCTCGGCGAGGTGTCCGCGGAACGTCGTGCGGGTCTTGAGGTCGGGGGTCAGGCCCTTGGTCTGCGCGCTGGCGGAGATCTCGTGAGCGGCCTCGAGGATGGCGTCGGCGAGGTCGGTGCGCCCGCCCGCCCAGTCGACCCAGGCCTCGACGCGGGCGCCGGTGAAGTGCGCCGGCGCCTCGACCTCCACGAGCCGGTCGCCCAGCTCCAGGATCCGGCCCTCGATTCCCGCCCGCGAGGTTTCGCTGTCCATGAGGTCTCTCCCCATCCGGACAAGGTAGGGCGGGGAATCGATTCGGGGACAATAGATGTTGGATGTAGAACCCTGCTAATCCCCAACATATTGCCGGGAAAGCCGCCCTTGGCGGGGCGGGGCGGCGCGGCTATTGTCCGGCCGCAACCCGGTCCGAGAAGAGCCCCGATTTGTCCGTCCTGAAGACCATTTTCACCTGGTGGAACGGCGCCACGACCGGCATCCACTTCACCACCTGGCGCCGCGGCCGCTACGTCGGGACCGACGAGCTCGGCAACCGCTACTACGAGGCGCGCGACGACCGCGACGCCTACGACAAGGGCCGCAAGCGCCGCTGGGTGATCTACAAGGGCTACGCGGACGCCTCGAAGGTGCCGCCCGACTGGCACGGCTGGCTGCGCTACACGTTCGACGAGCCGCCGACCGTGGCGCCGCTTCCCCGCCGGGCGTGGGAGAAGGACCACCTGCCCAACCTGACCGGCACCATCTACGCGCGCCGGCCCGCGGGCGCGATCTCGCGCGGCGGCGAGCGCCAGCGCGCCACCGGCGACTACGAGGCCTGGAGCCCGGAATAGCGGCATGCGCCGACCGCCAGCCCGCCTGATCCGCCGCGCCGCCCCGCTTCTCGGTCTCGGCGGGCTGGTGCTCGGCGGCCTGGTCGCGGGCGTCGTCTCGGCCCAGCCCGCCGCCCCGTCGCCGCCGCCGCCGCCCGAGGCGCCGTCCGCGCCGCTCGCCGCGCCCCCCGAGGAAGCGCCGCCGGCGACGGTCGCCGCGCCCGCGCCGGCCGCCGCCGCCCCCGTCGAGGCCAAGGACGTCGCGCCGGCCGCCGCGCCGCGCGAGCGCGTGGCCGAGAAGCCCGCGGACGCGCCCATCCGCCGCTCGCGCGCCTACGACGTCGCCGTCCTCCAGGCCCTCGACAAGGTCACGGCCGAGACCCTGAGGTTCGAAGCCCGCGTCGGCGCGCCGGTGCGCTGGAAGGGGCTCGTCTTCACCGTCAGCGCCTGCGAACGCTCGGCGCCCGACGAGGCCATCGAGGACTCCGTCGTCTATGTGACGATCGACTCCCAGCCGCGCCCGCAGCCCGGCCGGCCGACGCCGGCGCCGAAGCGGGCGTTCAGGGGCTGGATGTTCGCGTCGTCGCCCGGCCTGAACCCGGTCGAGCACGCCACCTACGACGCCTGGGCGATCAGTTGCAGGGCCAGCGCGCCCGCGCCGGGCGTCGCACCCGCCGCCGCGCGCCCGCCGCCCGCCAAGGCGCCCGCGGCCGAGGAGCCCAAGGTGCTCGACCTTCCGCCGGCCAAGGCCGTGCCGCCGCCCGCGACCCCGCCGCCCGCGGCGACGCCGGCGCCGAAAGCCGAGCCGCCCGCGCCCAGGAGCGAACCCGCCGCGCCCGCCACGTAGAAGCTGGCGGTGGCCTCCATCGCCGCCGCGAGCCGGCGATGGTACTCGGCGCGGGAGATCTCCTGCGCGCCGAACCGGCCGAGGTGATCGGTCATGAACTGGGTGTCCAGCAGGCGGAAGCCGCCGGCGATCAGCCGGGCGACCAGGTGCGTCAGCGCGACCTTCGAGGCGTCGGTGCGCCGCGAGAACATGCTCTCGCCGAAGAACGCGCCGCGCAGGGAGACGCCGTAGAGCCCGCCCACCAGCGCCCCGTCCTGCCAGGACTCCACGGAATGGGCGTGCCCGGTCTCGTGAAGCCGCAGGTAGAGCCGCTCGATGGGCCGGTTGATCCAGGTCTCCGTCCGGCCGGGACCCGAGGCCGCGCACGCGAGCACGACCTCGTGGAACGCGGTGTTCACCCGCACCTCGAACCGGTCCGACCGCACCGTCCGCGCCAGCCGCCGCTGAACATGGAAGGCGTCGAGCGGAATCACGCCGCGCCGCTCGGGGTCGATCAGGAAGACGCGGTCGTCCTCGCGCGCGTCGGCCATCGGGAAGACGCCGCGCGCATAGCAGTCGAGCAGGTCACGGGCGTCGAACGCGGACATGGGCCACGTCTAGCGCCGCTGGCGCAGCCCTCGCTAGCCCAGGCCCCGTCGAAGATGGGCAAAAGCAAATGTTGCGGTGAGTCCGCCGCCATCCGCCGGCGGCAGGCTCGGGCCATGCCTGCATCCGGTCCTGTCGTGTTGTTCGCCGGCGGGCTCGCAGGGGACGGCGTGGCGCGCAACACCGTCCATCTGGCCAACGCGCTCGCGCGGCGCGGCGTGCCGGTCGAGATCGTCTGCCTGAAGGGCGGCGCGCTGGCGGCCGAGCTGGCGGGGCCCGCGGTGACGTGCCTCGGTCGGGGCCGCGGCGCGCGCGCCCTGGCGCTCGCCGCCGCCGTGCCCGCGCTGCATCGGCGACTGAAGGCGCTGGCGCCGTCGGTCGTGCTCTCGATGGGCAACCACGGCCATCTGGCCTGCTGGGCGGCGCTGCGCGGCCTGCCGGACACGCCGCGGCTCTACCGGATCAGCAACGACCCGGCGCACGGCGGCACGGCGCAGCGATGGGTGCGCGGTCTGGGTCTGCGCCTCGTGGCCGCCGACGCGACGCGCCTGATCTGCGTCTCCGCCGAGATCGCGGCCGCCGGGCCGTTCCGCCGCGCCCGCCGCGACGGGCGGGTGCGTGTCCTGCCGAACGGCGTCGACGCCGACGCCGTTCGCGAGCGCGCCGCGCGGCCCGTCCGCCATCCCTGGCTCTCCGACGGCCGGCCCTACCTGGTCTCCGTGGGCCGTCTGCACCGGCAGAAGAACTACGAGGGCCTGATCGAGGCCATTTCGCTGGCGCGTCGCGAGCGTCCCGACCTGCGCCTGCTGGTGCTGGGCGGCGGGCCGCCGAAGGCGCGGCGCGCGCTGGAGGCCTGCGCCGGCGCAGCCGGGCTCGCCGCCGCCGTCCGCTTCGAGGGCGAGGTCGCCAACCCGTTCCCGCTCGTCGCCGCCGCCCAGGCCTACGTCCTGCCGTCGCTCTGGGAGGGCGCGTCCAACAGCCTGCTGGAGGCGATGGCCTGCGGCGTGCCGGTCGTCGCCTCCCGCACCGCCGGCGCCGCCGCCGCGGTGCTGGAGGACGGCCGCCACGGACTCCTGGCCGATCCGGCCTCGCCCCCCGACCTCGCCCGCGCGATCCTCGTCCAGACCGATCCGGCGACGCGGATCGGGCCCGGCGGGCGGGTCGCCGCGTTCCGGCTCGACGCCACGCTGGCGCGCCTCTGCGCCGCCGTCGCCAGCGCCCGGCTGCTGCATGACGAAAACCAAATGCTGGCCGAACGCGCGCCCCATCTCGCGCGGCTATCTGAGACGGCGCGGGGGCAACGCACGGAGTGACCGACATGAATATCCGCACAGCTTTCCTCGGGGCCGCCGCGGCCGCCCTGCTGACCACGCCGGCCATCGGCCAGGTCGTCCGCCCCAAGGTGACCCTGGCCCAGGCGGTCGCGACCGCCGAATCCCAGCTCGGCGCCCGCGCCTACGACGCCGAGTTCGACATGGACCTGGGCGACATGGTCTACGAGGTCCGCCTCGTGAAGGACGGCAAGCCCGTCGAGGCCCTGGTGGACGCCACCACCGGCCGCCTCGTGCGCCAGTCCAGGCCGCTGAAGGCCCACCTGCCGATCGTCGGCGACCACCTGAAGGCCGCCCAGACCGCGCCGCGCACCCTCAGCCAGACCATCGCCATGGTCGAGGAGGCCACCAAGGGCAAGGTCGCCGAGATCGGGCTGGAGCGCCGGGGCGGGCGGCACTACTACGAGGTGGAACTGGTCGGCGCCGAGGACCGCGACGTGCTCGTCGACGTCCGCACGGGCGCGATCACGCCCCTGATCGGAGACTGAGCCGAGCGCCATGCACGTGCTGGTCGTGGAAGATGACGAACGGGTCGCGGGCCATGTGGTGAAGGGCCTGAAGGGCGAGGGCTGGCTGGTCGACCACGTGGCCGACGGCAAGAAGGCGCTCTTCCAGGTCGCCGCCGAGACCTATGACGTCATCGTCCTCGACCGCATGCTGCCCAACGTCGACGGGCTGAAGATCCTGCAGACCATGCGGGCGTCGGGCGACGGCACGCCGGTCCTGATCCTCTCGGCGCTCGGCGACGTCGACAATCGCGTGAAGGGCCTGCGGGCCGGCGGCGACGACTACCTCGCCAAGCCCTTCGCCATCTCGGAACTGATCGCCCGCGTCGAGGTCCTGGGCCGGCGCAAGGCGCAGCCGGTGCAGGAGACGACGGAACTCAGCCTCGCCGACCTGCAGATGAACCTGCTCACCCGCACGGTGACGCGCCGCGGCCAGCCCATCGAGCTCACCACCCGCGAGTTCGCGCTCCTGGAGCACCTGCTGCGCAACGCCGGGCGCGTCGTCAGCCGCTCGATGCTCCTGGAAGCGGTCTGGGACTACAACTTCGACCCGCAGACCAACATCATCGACCAGCACGTCAGCCGCCTGCGCGCCAAGCTCGACAAGGACTTCGACCCGCCGCTGCTCCAGACGATCCGGGGCATGGGCTACAGCCTGCGCGCATGAACCTCCGCCGCGTCCTGAAGAGCCTGACGCTCAGGCTGACCCTGGTCTACATGGCGCTCTTCACCGGCTCGGTCGGCCTGATGCTGGCGGTGACCTATGTCGCGGGCGTCTGGCGGCCGCTCCGCGCGGTCGAGGCGACGATCCGCGCCGACGGCGACCGGCTGGCGGCGATCTACGCCGCAGACGGCCGCGACGCGCTGATCCGGGCGCTGGAGGCGCGCGTGGCGGCGGCGAAGGGCCGGCTGCCCTATCACGTCCTGATCGCGCCGGGCGGGGCGGTCGTGGCCGCCAACCTCCAGGACTGGCCGGATATCCGGTCGGGCGATTGGGTCCGCTACGAGTTCGGGACCTACGCCACCGGAACCGAGGAGGAGCACGAGGCGGTCGTGCGCGACATGGCGCTGCGCGACGGCTACCGGCTGCTGGTGGGCGTCGACACCGAGGATCTGGATGAGCGCGAGGACATGATCTTCGAGGCCCTGTCCTGGGGCGCGGGCATGAGCCTGCTGCTGGGCCTGCTGGGCGGTCTCGTGATGACCTACGCCGTCTCGCATCGCCTGGAGCGCATCAACCGCGCCGCACGGGCGGTGATCGGCGGCGACCTGTCGGGCCGGGTCGAACTGCACGGCAGCGGCGACGACTTCGACCAGTTGTCGGCGACGCTGAACGAGATGCTGGCGCGGATCGAGGGCCTCGTCGCGTCGATCAGCCGGGTCTCCGACAATATAGCCCACGAGCTGCGCACCCCGCTGACCCGGCTGCGCGCCGAGCTGGAGGAACTGGCCGCCGCCGGCGACCCCGAGGAAGCCAGGACCCTCGCCGCCGCCGCCCTCGACGAGGCCCAGCGGCTCCAGGCGATGTTCGAGGCGCTGCTGCGGATCGCGCGCCTGCAGAGCGGGCCCAGCGACGCCCACGCGCCGGTCGACCTCACGCTGCTGCTGGAGGACGCGGTCGACCTGCATCGCCCGGCCGCCGAGGAGAAGGGGCAGGCCCTCGACCTGCGCGCGCCGGCCGGACTCGCCATCCGCGGCGACCGCGACCTGGTCTTCCAGGTGCTGAGCAACCTGCTCGACAACGCCGTCAAGTTCACGCCGCCGGGCGGGGCGATCCGCGTCGAGGGCCGCCGCGAGGGCCACGCAGTCGAGCTCGCCGTGAGCGACAACGGCCCCGGCGTCCCCGCCGACGAGCGGCCGCGGGTGCTGGAACGCTTCTACCGGAGCGGCAAGGGCGACGCGCCCGGCTTCGGCCTCGGCCTCAGCCTGGTGGCCGCCGCCGCCGAGCGCCACGGCGCGGACCTGCGCCTGGAGGACGCCGCGCCCGGCCTGCGCGTCGTGGTCCGATTCCCCACTTGATGCCGCCGCCGCCCGGTCGCCTTATGCGCGGTCCGGACGAGGAGGTTCCCGCGCCATAGACACCACCCTGGTCATCTTCGAGCTCGCCGGCTTCGCCGCGCTCCTGATGTGGGGCGTCCATATGGTGCAGACGGGCGTGCAGCGGACGTTCGGGCCCAAGCTGCGGCACTTCCTGGCCGGGGCGCTGCGCAACCGCCTGCGGGCTTTCGGCGCCGGCGCCGCGGTGACCGTCGCGCTCCAGAGCAGCACCGCCACGGCGCTGATGCTGACCGCCTTCACGGCCGGCGGCCTCGTGGAGCTCGCCCCGGCGCTGGCGGTGATGCTGGGCGCCAACGTCGGCTCCAGCCTCGTCGTCCAGGCGCTCTCGTTCGATGTGGCCATCCTGGCGCCGATCCTGGTGCTGGCGGGCGTGGTGCTCTGGCGGCGTGGGCGCGACGCCTGGCACGACTTCGGCCGCGTGCTGATCGGCCTGGGTCTCGTGCTCACGGCGCTGCACCAGTTCCTGCAACTGCTCGAACCGCTGGTCGCACAGCCGGGCGCCGCCGAGGCCCTGCGCCAGGCCGGCCAGTTCATTCCGCTGGTCGTCGCGGGCGCGGCGCTGCTGACCTGGGCGGCGCACTCCTCGGTGGTCACCGTCCTGCTCGCCATGTCGCTGGCCGCCAAGGGCGTGGTGGGGATCGAGACGGGCGTGGCCCTGGTGCTCGGCGCCAACCTCGGCTCGGCGATCAACCCGCTGCTGGAGGGCGATGTCGGCAGCAATCCGGCCAATCGCCGCCTGCCGCTGGGCAACCTGGTGAACCGGCTGGCGGGGCTCGCGCTCGTCCTCGGCTTCTTCGCCTACCTCGCCCCGCTCGTGGCCCGCCTCGGTCCCGACCCCGGCCGGGCGCTGGCCAACTTCCACACGCTGTTCAACCTCGCCCTGGCGCTCGCCTTCCTGCCCTGGCTGAAGCCCTACGCCGAGTTGATCCGCCGCCTGCTGCCCAGTCCCGCCGCCGAGGCCCGTCCCGGCGCGCCGATCTACCTCGACCCCGCCGCCCGCGAGACGCCGCAGGTGGCCCTGGCGCTCGCGACCCGCGAGGGCCTGCGGATGGCCGACACCGTGGAGGGGATGCTGAAGGGTCTGCGCGAGGCGCTGCAATCCGACAGCCGCGAGCCGATCACCACCACGCGCCAGCTCGACGACGTGCTCGACGGCCTGAACAGCGCGATCAAGGGCTACGTGCTCGGCCTGCCGCACGAACGCCTCTCGCCCGCCGAGCTCGAACGGCAGATGGAGGTGCTGACCTTCGCCACCAACCTGGAGCACGCCGGCGACCTGATCTCCAACGACCTGCTCAGCGTGGCCCAGCGCCGTCAGGCCCGCGGCGTGGCCTTCTCGGAGGAGGGCGAGGCCGAGCTCGTCCGGCTGGTCGACCGCCTGATCGGCAATGCGCGGCTCGCCGGCTCGCTGTTCATGAACCGCGATCCCGCCACGGCCCGCTCGCTGATGTCCGAGAAGGAGGCGTTCCGCGAGATCGAGACCGAAGCCGTGGCCGCCCACTTCGAGCGCCTGCGCTCGGGCAATCCCAAGACCGTCGAGACCAGTTCGCTGCACCTGGACGCACTGCGCGATCTGAAGCGCATCAACTCCCACCTCGTGGAGGCTTCGGCCTATCCGATCCTGCGCACCGGCGGCGAACTGCTGCCCAGCCGCCTCAAGAGCGTGAAGTGATCGACCTCCCGACGCTGCGCGCAGGAGGTGAGGCTTACCCCGCCTGCGCCGCCATCCACCGTTCCAGCCAGTGGATGTTGTAGTCGCCGTTCAGGATGTCGGGCTGGTGCAGCAGTTCCTGGAAGAGCGGGATGTTGGTGTCGATGCCACCCACCACGATCTCGCCCAGGCAGCGGTTCAGGCGCGCGATGCACTCGGCCCGGTCGCGGCCGTGGACGATCAGCTTGCCGATCAGACTGTCGTAGTAGGGCGGGATCGAATAGCCGGCGTAGAGGGCGCTATCCATGCGCACGCCCAGGCCGCCCGGCGCGTGATAGTCGGTGACCAGGCCCGGCGAGGGGGCGAAGGTCTTCGGATTCTCGGCGTTCACCCGGCACTCGATGGCGTGGCCTTCGAAGACCACGTCCGACTGCTTGAAACTGAGCGGCAGGCCGGCGGCAATGCGGATCTGCTCGCGCACCAGGTCGATGCCGGTAATGGCCTCGGTGACCGGATGCTCGACCTGGAGGCGGGTGTTCATCTCGATGAAGAAGAACTCGCCGTTCTCGTACAGGAACTCGATGGTGCCGACGCCCAGGTAGCCGATGGCGCGAACGGCATCGACCACCACCTGGCCGATCCTGGCGCGCGCGGCGGCGTCGATGGCGGGCGAGGGGGCCTCTTCCAGCACCTTCTGGTGTCGGCGCTGCAGCGAGCAGTCGCGCTCGCCCAGGTGGCAGACGTTGCCGAAGCTGTCGGCGACCACCTGCAGTTCGATGTGCCGCGGGGTCTGGAGGTAGCGCTCCATGTAGACCGCGTCGTCGCCGAAGGCGGCCTTGGCCTCGCTGCGGGCGGTCTGCACGGCCTCGACGAGGTCGGCCTCGGTCCTGGCGACCTTCATCCCGCGCCCGCCGCCGCCGGCGGCCGCCTTGATGAGCACAGGGAAGCCGATCTCCGCGGCGGCCGCGTAGGCCTCTTCCTCGGTGGTCACCGCGCCGTCCGAGCCGGGCACGACCGGGATGCCGGCCGCCTTCACCGCCTGCTTGGCGGTGATCTTGTCGCCCATCATGCGGATATGCTCGGGCTTGGGCCCGATGAAGGTGAAGCCGTGGGCGTTCACGATCTCGGCGAAGCGGGCGTTCTCGGAGAGGAAGCCGTAGCCCGGGTGTACGGCCTGGGCGCCGGTGATCTCGCAGGCCGCGATGATCGCCGGGATGTGCAGGTAGCTCTTGGCCGCGGGCGGGGGTCCGATGCAGACGCTCTCGTCGGCAAGTCGAACCCACATGGCCGACGAGTCCGCTTCGGAGTGTACCGCGACGGTGGAGATGCCCATCTCCTTGCACGCGCGGTGGACGCGCAGCGCGATCTCGCCCCGGTTGGCGATCAGGATCTTTTCGAACATCCGACTACTCAATGATCGCGAGCGGCTCGCCGAATTCGACGGGTTGGGCGTCGTCGACCAGGATCTCCACGATCTTGCCGCCGCGCGGGGCCGGGATCGGGTTCATGGTCTTCATGGCTTCGACGATGAACAGCGTCTGGCCGGCCTCGACGGTGTCGCCCACCTTCACGAAGGGCGCGGACGCCGGGTTGGGCTGCAGGTAGACCGTGCCCACCATCGGCGACTTCACCTCCTCGCCGGCCGCACGGGCCGGGGCGGCCGCGGCGGGGGCGACGGCGGACGGCGCGGCCTGGGCCGGCGCAGCGGGGGCGACCGGGGCCGGGGCGGCGTAGTGCGCCACGGGGGCGGCGACGGCCACCGCCTGCTTGGCGACGCGGATCTTCAGCGCGCCCTGTTCCACCTCGATCTCGGTCAGCCCCGTCTCGGTGAGGATGTCCGCCAGCTTGCGCACGAGGCGTGCGTCGAACGGATCGGCGGGCGCCTTCGGGGAGGTCGGCATGGGTATTCGGCCCTTGTCTATCGGTCTGGTCTAGCGGGCGAGGCCCGCGGCGGCCTCGACGGCCAGTTCGTAGCTCGCGGCCCCGAAGCCGGAGACTATTCCGGTGGCGGCCAGCGACACATAGGTCTTCCGGCGGAACGCCTCGCGCGCGGCAGGGTTCGAGAGGTGGCACTCCACGACGGGGATGCCGAGCATCTTCAGCGCGTCCAGGATGGCGACCGAGGTGTGGCCGTAGCCCGCCGGGTTCAGGACCAGCGCCGCGGCTTCGTTGCGCGCCTCCTGGATCCAGTCGATCAACTCGCCCTCGTGATTGGACTGGCGGAACACGACCTCGAAGCCCCTGGCCTTCGCACGCGCCTCGCAGAGGGCCCGCACGTCGTCCAGGGTCTGATGTCCGTAAATCTCCGGCTCGCGGGTCCCCAGCAGGTTGAGGTTGGGGCCGCTCAGCACATAGATCGGTTTCGGCATTGAGCTCCGCCGTCGATTCCGGCGGTCTTTTAGCCATCCCAGGCCAAGGTCACAAGGACGGCGCCTCTATTCCCGCTCATCCCCACCCCCGCTCATCCCCGCGAATGCGGGGACCCAGACTTTCCTTTGGAGTTCTCGGCGCGCTCCGGCGGTCCACAAGCAAGCCTGGGTCCCCGCATTCGCGGGGATGAGCGGAGCAGGTTGGCGCCGCGCCGGCTTGTCTTCCGAGGGCGTCCGCCCCACAACCGCATCATGCAACTGACCGTCAACGGCGAGGTCCGGAGCTTCGAGGGGGTGGCCGACGTGGCCGGCCTCGTCGCGGCGCTGGGCCTGAACACCAGGAAAGTGGCCGTCGAGCGGAACCTGGAGATCGTGCCGCGGTCGGTCTATGCCAGCACCGCGCTCGCCGACGGCGACCGGATCGAGATCGTGACTTTCATCGGAGGCGGCTGAGTTGGACGGCGCGACGCACACGCAAGACGATACCTGGACCGTCGCCGGCCGCACCTTCCGCTCGCGCCTCATCGTGGGCACGGGCAAGTACAAGGACTACGCCCAGAACGCCGCCGCCGCGAAGGCGGCGGGCGCCGAGATCGTCACGGTGGCGCTGCGCCGCGTGAACCTCAGCGACCCCGGCGCGCCGATGCTCTCGGACTACGTGAAGCCGGACGAGTTCACCTACCTGCCCAACACCGCCGGCTGCTACACCGGCGAGGATGCGGTGCGCCTGCTGCGGCTGGCGCGCGAGGCGGGCGGCTGGGACCTGGTGAAGCTCGAGGTGCTGTCGCAGACGCCGCACCTGCTGCCCGACATGGAAGAGACGCTCAGGGCGCTGAAGCTGCTCATCTCCGACGGCTTCTCGGTGATGGTCTACTGCTCGGACGACCCGGTCTACGCCAGGAAGCTGGAGGACGCGGGCGCCGCGGCGATCATGCCGGCCGCCGCGCCGATCGGCTCGGGCCGCGGCATCCAGAACACGCTGAACCTCGGCCTCATCGTCGAGCAGACCAAGGTTCCGGTGCTCGTCGACGCCGGCGTCGGCACGGCCTCGGACGCGGTGGTGGCCATGGAGCTCGGCTGCGACGCGGTGCTGATGAACACCGCCATCGCCGAGGCGAAGGACCCCATCCGGATGGCCGTCGCCATGAAGCACGCCGTCATCGCCGGCCGCGAAGCCTTCCTCGCCGGGCGCATGGGCAAGCGGATGTACGCCGATCCCTCGTCGCCGCTCAGCGGGCTGATCTAGTCGGCCTGCAGGTCGACGTAGGGGCCGAAATCGGCGCGGTGGCCGATGTTGACGTAGTGGTCCGACCACAGCCAGTAGCGCGGCGGGTTGTGCAGCGCCTCGGGCGTGGCCGGATCGGGGAAGAGGTCTGCGGCCAGGTCGGCGCGCACGAAGAAGGCGTTGGCGCCCGTCAGGTTCGTGCCCACCAGGCGATAGCCCTTGGCGGCGGCCACCTCGGCCATCGCCTTCAGGCTGGAGCCCATGTAGTCGGTTCCGGTCCAGCGCAGTTCGCCATTGTAGACGGGCGTCTTGGCCAGGTGCGCGGGCCACTTCGCATTGTACTCGATGCAGATGACCTTCGGCCGGCTCGTCAGGGCCTCCAGCAGGTAGATGTCCATCCCGTCGATGTCGATCGACAGGAAGTCGACGTCGTCGTCGGCGCCCATGCCCCTGAAGACGTGGTTGATCGTGTCGCGGGAGATGTAGCCCCAGCCGACCTGGAGCCGCCGCCCCAGGATCTCGCCGAACTTGCTCTCGATCGGGCCGCGCTGGCCGATGTTCCCCTCCAGCCAGACGCCGCGCCAGCCCTTGTGCAGCAGGTAGAGCGAGTTGCACTCCAGGCCGTTCTGCACGCCGATCTCGACGAAGCGGCCGGTCTCGATCCCGAGGCGGCGGAAGATCTCCTCGACGATCCCGTCCTCGTCGTTCTGCGAATAGACCTTGAAGCCGAACGGCTCGAGCCGCTTCGGGTCGCGCGCCGCCGCCGCCTGGAGCCGCTCGATCTCCTGGCGGGCGTGGTAGCCGGCGATCCGCTGGTTCTGCGCGCGCAGCGCCAGGAGGGTCCTCAGGGTGGCGTCGTCGTTCTGCATCGCGGCTGCTTAGCACGCGTGCGGAAGCGCCGCGAAGGCGCCGCGCCGGACGCCGACCGTTCGGCCGTTACGTTATCCCGTAACGTCGCCTGAAACCGTTCCGTACTGCCGCGCGCCGACGCCTTCGGCCATGACGCGGTCCGTTGTTCGGGGAAGGGGCCGCCGGTTCCATGCGTCATGCCAGTCTCGCCGCGCTGTGCGTCTTCGGCGCGGGGCTCGTCTGTGGACCGGCGCTCGCCGCGGATGAGGCGGCGGCTGCCGCCGACGACGCGACGGGCGTCCAGGAGGTCGTCGTCTTCGGCCGCGGCGAGGCCAAGATCGGCGTCGCCCACGCCGCCAGCGAGGGCACGATCGCCGGCGCCGACATGCTGGTCCGGCCGCTGCTCAAGCCCGCCGAACTGGTCGAGGCCGTGCCGGGCCTGATCGCCGCCCAGCACTCGGGATCGGGCAAGGCCAACCAGTACTTCCTGCGGGGCTTCAACCTCGACCACGGCACCGATTTCACGACCTACATCGACGACGTGCAGATGAACTTCCGCACCCACGGGCACGGACAGGGCTACCTCGACCTCAACGGCCTGATCCCGGAGGTCGTCAGCCGCGAGGACTACCGCAAGGGCCCGTACCGGGCGGACGGCGGCGACTTCGCGCTGGCCGGCGCGATCTACATGAACACGATCGACGGCTACGACCGGCCCTGGGTGGCGGGCGAGGCTGGCTCGTTCGGCTACGGCCGGATCGCGGCGGGCGGCAGCGTCGGCGACGAGGCGGCCGGCCGGTTCACCCTGGTCGCCGAGGGCAAGGTCTACGACGGCCGCTGGGAGCAGGCCGAACACCTGCGCCACTACGCGGCCTTCGCCAAGTACGCCCGCGACATCCCGCTGGGGCGTCTCGAACTGACCGCGCATGGCTATCACGGGACCTGGCGGCCGACCGAGCAGATCCCCGAGCGGATCGTGGGCTCGTCCGCCTGCGCGGACGTCTTCTGCTCCCCGGATCCGACCGCGACGGGCCGGACCGACCGCTTCGTCGTGAACGCCAGGCTCACCGGCGACGGCTGGAAGGCCAACCTGTACGGCCAGGCCTACGACTGGGACATGTACTCCAACCCGACCTACGCCAACGCCGACGGCTCGAGCGCGCAGATCCACCAGTTCGACCGGCGCGTGATCCTCGGCCTGCGCGCCGAGCGGACCTGGGTCGCAGGCCCGACGCTCCAGGTGCGCGTCGGGACCGAGACCCGCTACGACGACATCTCCAACGTCGGCGTGGCGCAGACCTCGTCCCGGCGGCTCGTCTCGTCGTTCGGCTTCTATGCGGTGAAGGAGGCCTCCGCGGCGGCCTACGGCGAGGCGACCTGGGAGCCGCTGGAGGGGCTGCGGATCATCGGCGGCCTGCGCGGCGACTACTATCACGCCGACGTCGAGGCCAAGGACGCCGCCGCCGCGGCCCTCGGCGTGGGCCGTGCCGGCGACGGCATCGTCTCGCCGAAGGTCGACGTCGCCTACAGGCTCACCGACAGCATCGAGCTCTACGCGGACTGGGGCCGCGGCTTCCACTCCAACGACGTGCGGGGGCGGTTCGCCGCGACGCCCGTGCCGATCCTGGTGCGCGGCACGGGCGAGGAGGTGGGCGCGCGCTTCCAGCTCGGGCGCCTGACGCTCACCACCAACTACTGGAAGCTGAAGGTGGGCAGCGAGCTGCGGTTCGTGGGCGACTCCAACGCCGTGGAGCCGACGGGCGCGAGCCGGCGGCGCGGCTACGACGTCGTGGCCTTCTGGCGCCCGGTGGACTGGCTCGCCGTCGACGGCAGTTGGTCGGCCAGCCACGCCCGCTACGACAACGGCGACCATATCCCGAACGCCTTCGAGAACTCCGGCTCCGTGGGCGTCAGCTATGTCTCGGACGACTGGAAGGCCAGCGTGCGTGTCCGCCATCTCGGCCCGTCGCCGCTGATCGAGGACAACTCCGTGCGCGACAAGGGATCGACCGTCGTCAACCTGCGCGGCGCGCGCGTGTTCGCCGACATCGAGGTCTACGGCGAGCTGCTGAACGTCCTGAACAGCCGCGACAAGGACATCGCCTATTTCTACGAGAGCTTCGTGCCCGCCTTCGACGCCGCGCCGACCGAAGGGCGTCTGAGCCGCGTGGTCGAGCCGCGGACGGTGCGCGTGGGGGCCACCTACCGGTTCTGACGGATCTGCGGGCGGCGGCCCCTCCGAAGCCGCCGCTCGCGATTTTCCGTGAAGGTCAGGCGCTCAGCGCGCCATGTTGAGGACCTGGACCTGGGTGAACTCCTTCAGGCCCTCTTCGCCCAGCTCCGAGCCCACGCCGGAGAACTTGGCGCCGCCGAAGGGCAGGTGCGGCTGCAGGTCGGCGTGCTTGTTCACCCACACCGAACCCGACTCCATCTGCTCGGCCAGGCCCCAGGCCCTCTCGCTGTCCTTGGCCCAGATCGAGCCGCCCAGGCCGTAGATCGAGGCGTTGGCGCGGCGCACGGCCTCGGCCGGGTCGGAGTACTTGATCACCGGCATCACCGGGCCGAACTGCTCCTCGTCGACCAGCTTGGTCCCGTCGGCGATGTCGCGCACGACGGTGGGCTGGATGAAGTAGCCCTTGTCGCCCTGACGGCCACCCCCGGCGATGACCTTGCCATCCTTCCGGGCGCTCTCGATGAAGCCCATGACCTTGTCGAACTGCTGCTTGTTCTGGAGCGGGCCCATCTGGACCCCCTGCTCGAGGCCGTCGCCGACCACCATCTCGCCCGCCAGACGGGCGAACTCGTCGCACATGGCGTCGTACATGCTCTCGTGGACGTAGATGCGCTTGGCCGCGATGCAGACCTGGCCGGCGTTCTGCATGGCCGCGCCGAACACCTTGGGCGCGGTCTCCTTGAGGTCGACGTCGTCCAGGACGATCAGGGCGTCGTTGCCGCCCAGCTCCAGCGACACGCGCTTGAGGGCGTCGGCGGCCGAGGCCATCACCTTCTTGCCGGTCTCGGTCGAGCCGGTGAAGCTGATCTTGCGGATATCGGGATGCCGGGTCATCTCGCCGCCCAGGTCGTTGGCGTCGGCGATGATGTTCACGACGCCCGGCGGCACGATGTCCTTGATGATCTCGCCCAGCTTCAGCGCCGTCAGCGGCGTGGTCGGGGCAGGCTTCACGATGACCGTGTTGCCGGCCAGCAGCGCCGCCGGGACCTTGAACGCCATCAGGATCATCGGGAAGTTCCAGGGGATGATGCAGCCCACCACGCCCAGCGGCTTGCGGCGCACCTCGACCCGGCCCGACGCGTCGTCCTGCACGGTCCTGGCCGGGAGGTCCAGGCTCGCGAAATAGCGGAAGAAGGCCGAGGCGCCGAACACCTCGCCGGTGGCGTCGGCCAGCGGCTTGCCCTGTTCCTGGGTCAGCAGGCGGGCGAGGTCGTTCAGGTTGGCCTGGATCGCGTCGGCGATCTTGACGAGCACCGCGCGGCGTTCGTCGATCGAGGTGGCGCTCCAGGCGGGGAAAGCGGCCTTGGCGGCGGCGACCGCCTGGTCGAGCTGGCCCTTCGAGGCCCGGGCGCAGGAGGCGAACACCTCCTCCGTGGCCGGGTTGACCACGTCCAGCGTGGCGTCGCCCTTCACCAGGGCGCCGTTGATGAGCAGCTTGTAGTCGGACATGGGATCCTCCCGGAGCAATTGTCGGGAGGAAGGCAACGCCCCTTACGTCAGGTCGGTCAAGTGCGGCCTGGAGCCGTCGGCGGTTCGTCCGAACCGTCGAGGCTCTAGAAGCCGCGCGCGTCCAGCCAGGCGCCGACCGCGGCCGTCGCCTTGGGCAGCAGATCCGGCCGCTCGGCATAGTAGTGGTCGGCGCCTTCGATATGCACGATCGACTTGTCCTGCGAGCCCACGGCGTCGAACAGCCGCTGGGCGTGGCTGGGCGTGCAGGCCAGGTCGGCGGTGTTGTTGATCACCAGCGTCGGACAACTGATCCGGCGGCCGTTGGTGACGCCGTTGGCGCGGCTCTCGTCGTAGCTCCATTGCGACAGCCACGAGCGCAGGGTGGTGAAGCGGCCCAGACCCACCGGCCCGTCGTTCACGATCCTGGGGTCGCCGAGATAGCAGGTGTAGGGGCGGCGGTCGGACGGGTCCTGGGAGGGGTCGGTCCAGCGGACGTCGCACATGGTGCCCTGCACCACGAAGCAGCGCTCGGCGTCGGGATCGCCGTTGGCGTTGAGGTCGGCGAGCTGCGCCTTGGCCCAGTCGGTGATGCGCCGGTTGCGGGCGATCTGCGCCTCCCGGAACCGGGCGACGAACTCGGCGGAGTAGGGCGGCCGCTGCGGACAGGCGGCGTCGTAGATGTCGAGGCCGCGATCGCGCTCGAAAGGCCGCGTCTCGTCCAGGATCGAGGGGTCCATCCATTCGGTCATGGTCACCGAGCGGCTGATGTGCGCCGCCAGCAGCATCACGCCGTCGGCCGGCTGCAACCCCGCGCCCTTGATGTCGATCGGATCGCCCGCGGGTGTCTCGGTGATCGTCGGGTGCTCGGCCTGGTCCTGGTAGAACATCGACAGCGAGCCGCCGCCGGACCAGCCGCCCAGGATCACCTTCTCATAGCCGAAGCGGGTCTTCAGGTCGGCGATGCAGGCGCCCAGGTCCAGGACGCACTTCTCCATGATGAGCGCCGTGTCGTTCCCGCGGTAGCGCGGGTTGCAGTAGACGACGTGGCGTCCGGCCCGGGCCAGCGCCGAGACCAGCGGCAGGAACGACCCGCCGCCGATGGGGTGGCTGAACAGGATGGCGGTCTTCGACGTGCCCGTGTCGGGCCGGATGCGCATGCACTCGACGAAGACCTGGCCCGAGGGGCCGCCGTAGACCTCCTTCAGCCGGCTGTTGTCCGCATGAACGAAGCCGTAGGCCTCCCGCACGATCGCCATGGTCGCTCTCCCCGCTGCCGCCGACTTGATGGCCGGATCACTTTCTGACTACAAAATCAGAAAAGCTGATTGCCGAGTCAATGCGATGCCTGACGCCACCGACTGGTCGAGCACACCGAAGGGGGAGGCCACGGCCGCCCGGATCCGTGAGGTGGCGCTGGACCAGTTCTCCCGCCTGGGCTTCGAGCGCGTGACCCTGGGCGGCATCGCCAGGGCGGCCAGGGTCTCGCAGCCGGCCCTACACTACCACTTTCAGGACAAGGCCCAGCTCTGGCGCAGTGCGATGCTGGCGCTTGCCGCGGTCATCGCCGAGGAGGAGCGGCTGATGGCCGTGGCCCGCGACCTGCCCGCGGTCAGCCAGTTGCGCATGGCCATGCGGCTCTTCCTCCAGATCAGTTGGAATCACCCGGCGCTGGGCCGGATCGTGGCCCTCGAGGGCATGGCGGGGGGCGAGCGCCTGGAGTGGCTGAATCGCCGGCTGATCGGGCCGCGCAACCGTCGCCTGGCGGAACTGGCCCGTCAGGCCATCGCCGACGGCGACCTGCGCCCGTTCCCGCCCGAGATGCTGATCGTGACCCTGCAGACCGGCGGCGTGGGGGTGATCAACCTGGCGCCCCTGATGCGAGAGGGGTTCGGCGTCGATCCCGATCTGCCGGCGGCCCGCGCTGCCCACGAAGAGATGATCCTGGAGGCCTTGCTCGGGGGCTTCCTGACCGAACGGGGCCGAGCCAGGGAGAGCGTCAGATGAGCCAGCACCCGACCGGCGTCCACCACCTCGCCTTCATGGCGGCCGACATCAAGACACACATCGAGTTCTTCACCCAGGTGATGGGCTGTCCCCTGGTGGCGATCTTCGACATGCACGGGGTGCCGGGCGCCCTGCATGCGTTCCTGCGCATGAACGACCACAGCTACTTCTCGATCGTCCAGATGGAAGCGGTGGCGGACATCCCCATCGAGGTGGGGCGAACGCACGCGGGCTCGGGCGGCCTGCCCAGCGCCGCCGGTACGCTGCAGCACCTGGCGTTCGGCGTGGACAGCGAGGCCGACCTCCTGGCCATGCGCGACCGCATCCGCAGCCGCGGCGTCAATGTCATCGGGCCCATCGACCACGGCATGTGCAAGTCGATCTACTTCGCGGGGCCCGACCGGATGACCCTGGAGGTCGCGACCTCGGCGGTGGCGGTCGATCCGGCGGTCTGGATAGATCCGGCCGTGCTCGCCAAGGCCGGCATCTCGGCCGAGGAGGCGCAGCGCTACAAGGCCCCCGCCGCCTATTCGGGGCCCAGCCCCGTGCCGCAGCCGGCCTTCGATCCCGCCAAGCCCCACATGGTCTATCCGCAGGCGGTGTACGAGCACCTGCTGGCCATGCCCGACGACGTGCTGGCCAAGGCGGCGTCCTACGCCACGCCGCCCGTTCCGCAGCCCGTCGCCTGAGGTCGCGTCATGGACGACGGGGCAAACGACCTGCCGCTCGCCGAGCGGCGCATTCCCGCCGGCGACGACTTCCTGTCGCCGGACGCGCTCGCGGCGCTGACGCCCGAGATCGTGGTCGCGCGGATGCAGGCGCTCGCGCCCCGCATTGCCGCCGCCGCGGCCGAGGCCGAACGCCTCCGCCGGCCGGTGGACGACATCTGGGCGGCGATCCGGGCCTCGGGTTACTTCTACATCTATGTGCCCCGGGCCTTCGGCGGCCTGGAGGTCACCCCCGACCAGTTCATCGACGCCAGCCTGCCGATCGCCGAGGCCTGCGCCTCCACGGGCTGGGTCGCCTCGTTCTGCGCCGAGCACAACTGGATCGCCTCGCACCTGCCGCCTGAGACGCAGGCGCAGCTATTCGGCGGCGGCCGCTACATCGTGGCCCCCGTCGTCAGCGCCCCGCCGGGCCAGGCCGTGCCGGTCGAAGGCGGCTATCGCGTCACCGCGCGCTGGAAATGGGGCACCGGCGTGATGCACGCCGACTGGGTGGGCGGCAGCGCCATCGTCGTCCGGCCCGAGGGCCCGCCGCAGGTGCTGACGGTGTTCATTCCTGCCGCCGAGGTCGAGGTCCCGGACACCTGGCGCATCGCCGGGATGGTGGGCACCGGCAGCAACGACATCGCCGTGCGCGACGTCTTCGTGCCCGCCGCCCGGACCCTGGCGATGGATCTGCTGGCGAAGGGGCAGGGGCCCGGTTCGCGGGGCTACGAGAATCCCATCTACTCCATGCCCATGCTCCCGTTCCTGGCGATGACCGCGGCGATCTCCGCCGTCGGCGCGGCCCGGTCGGCGCTGGCGGCGTTCCGCGCGCGGCTGGAGCAGCACGTGCGGATGGGCGCCCAGGCGCGCCAGGTCGACCGCCCGGCGGCGCAGATCCGGCTGGGCAAGGCTGCGGTGATGATCGACGTGGCGGAGCAGACGATCCGCCGGGCCGGCCGCGACAACGTCGCCGCGGGGGCGCTGGAGGGACCGGAGCAGGTGGCCGCGCGCATCGCGATCCGCTCGCGCGTGGCTTATGCCGTCCAGCTCTGCCGCGAGGCGGTGGCGCTGCTGGGCGAGGCGGCGGGATCGGGCGCGCAGATGCTGGACCAGCCGTTCCAGCGCGCGGTGCGCGACATCGCGGTCATCTCGACCCACGTCGTGTTCGACATCGACGCCGTGCTGGAGATGCACGGGCGCAGCCTCGTGGGGCTGCCGCCCAACTCGATGCTGATCTGATCAGGCCGCCGCGCGCGCCCGCTGCTCGTCGGCGGCGGCGTCGAGCCCGAGGGCGTCGAACAGGGGCCGCCGGTCCGGTCCGGGCCTGGGAGCGTAGAGGTCGGCGTTCTTCGCCTTCCCGCGGGCCCAGACGCGCAGGATCTTCGCGAGGTTCTTCGGCCGCTTCATCCACGCCTGCGGGTGCTCCAGCATGTGGAACCCCTTCAGGAACCCCCGCATCAGGTCGAGATCGGTGCGCAGCGCAATGGCGATGCCGTCCTCCATGAAGCTCTTGACGATCCGGCCGCGCAGCGAGGGCCGGGAGTCCGGCGCCAGGGCCGCCTTCGCCCGCTTGATCGCCGAGCGGTCGGCCTGGCGCATCACGTCGTAGTACGGCCGCAGCTCGCGCTCGACGCCGGCCCGATAGTGGAGCAGGCGCGCGGTCGGGTCAGGGCTGGCGTTCAGGGCGTCGAGCAGCAGGTGGGCGCTCACCGCGGCGAACGAGCAGCCGCGGCCGTAGAGGGGGTTGGTGCGCACAACGCTGTCGCCGACCGGGAAGAGCCCGAGGACGGCCGGCTTGCCCTCGGGGGCGACGTCGCGCCAGCGGCTCTCGAGCTGGCCCATGCCGAACACCTTGCTGGTCGGGCGCGCGCGCTCCGGATCGACCCACGGCACGAGGCCCGGCATCTGGCGGCAGACGGCGTCGAACACGTCCGGATCGACGATGGCCTTGCGCAGCTCCTCCTCGACCTCGGGCGCGCACAGCGTGATCGAGAAGCAGCCGTTGTCGCCGGGGAAGACGCCGAACTTGAGATAGCCGAGGTCGCCGGTGGCCGAGTTGCGCGTGCGCGGCGGCTCGCTCTGGCCCTCCAGCAGGCGGTAGTGGCGCGTGAAGTAGATCACCCCGCAGGGCTCGGAACTCTCCGGGATGTCCGCACCGAGGCCGCGGAGCTGCTCGTAGGCCTGGCTGGTCCGGCCTGTGGCGTCGACGACGACGTCGGCGGCGAGTTCGGACCCGTCCTCCAGCCGCACGCCGGTGACGCGCCGCGCCGCGCCGGCCTCGACGATCAGCTCCTTCACGAAGGTCTGCGGCCGCATGGTCACGTTCGCCAGGCCCTCGGCGTAGCGGCGCATGACGAGTTCCAGGGTCGTGCGCCGGCTGGTCAGGATCGCAAGGTCGCGGTCGATGGGGGCGGGGACGTAGCCCTTCTTCAGGTTCTCCGGCAGTCCGCCTTCGAAGCCCAGCTCGCGCACACCCTCGGCCATCAGGGCCTCCAGCAGGGCCGGGTGGCGGTCGCGGGCCAGGGTGCGCAGGCGCGCGAGGAAGGCGTGGCTGTGGCGCAGGTGGCCCACGCCGCGGCGATTCCAGTCGTCGAAGGCGGTGTCGGCGCCGCCGGGCGGCGGCGGCGGATCGCGGTCCAGCACCGTGACTTCGCGCTCGGGACCGGCCAGCGCCATGGCGGTCCACAGACCCGCCATCCCGGCCCCCATCACCAGCACACGTTCGACCATGCCCATCCCCGTTCGTTTCGCCCAGTCTAGCAGAGGCTCGGCTTGACGTCGGGGCCGCTTCGCCGGCGCCAGGAGGCCGCGCGTCAGGTCGGACGCTTCAGGTCCTTCGCGCGGGCCGCCTCGACGGCTGCGCGGACGCCCTGGATGTCGGCGCCGTGGATCACCTGGTCGCCCACCACGAACGCCGGGGTCCCGTCGATCTGCAGTTGGGCGGCGAGTTCGCGGGCGTCCTCCATCTGCCGGGTGATCTCCGGGGCCTCGGCCGCGCGGCGCGCGGCGGCCGGGTCGAGGCCGACGGACGCGAGGCTGCGGTCGATGGCGGCGCCGTCCAGCGGCTTCTGGGCCAGCAGCGAGGCGTAGAGCGGCAGCGCCTTGCCCTTGGCATCGGCGGTCAGTGCGATCTTGCCGGCCTGGATCGAGTAGGGGGTCTGGAAGGCGAACTGCTTCAGCACGAGCCGGACGTCCGGGTTCTCCTGCACCAGCTTCACGACCTCGGGCGCGACCAGCTTGCAGTAGCCGCAGTTGAAGTCGAAGAACTCGGTCACCGTGATCGTGCCGGCCGGGTTCACGACGACGTCGCGCGGGTCGTTCTCGATCTGGCGGCGGAACCTGGCGATGGCGTCCTTCGACGCGGTCAGCGCCGCCTGCTGCTTCTTCTCCTGCAGCTTTCCGATCGCCTCCTCCAGGACCTCGGGGTGCGTGAGCAGGTAGGCGCGGACCTTCGCGCCGAAGGCGGCGTCATCGGTCTTCTGGCACGAGGCCAGGGCGAGGGCGGCCGCGGCGAGGACGGCGAGAGGGGCGAGGCGGATCATCGAAGGTCCAGATAGGTCGGCGCGGCCTGAGGCTCAACGCGTATTGCCGGCGATCGAGCCTTCGCGGCCCAGTTGGCGGAGGTCTTCGCGGGTGGGCTCGGCGGCCAGGACGATGTCGGTGGCGCGCCGCCAGTCCGGCGTGCCCCGCGTCAGCATCTCGCGGGCGCGCATGGCGAAGACGCGGGCCTGCTGCTTGTCGCCGATGTTGTAGTTGTATTCGGCGGTGGCGAGGCGGGCGAGGCCGTCCTCGCCCAGCTTGTCGTAGGCTTCGGCCAGCAGGCGCCAGGCGACCGCGTTGTCGTCTTCCCGGGTGAGCGCGCGTTTCAGTTCGGCGACGCCCTCGTTGACCTTCTTCTTGTCGTCGAGCGCGATCAGGGTCTGGCCGAGGTTGATCCGCAGCAGCGGCGCCTCGGGCTTCAGGGCCACGGACTTGCGCTGCGGGGCCTCGGCCTCCTCGGTGCGGCCGAACTCGAAGAGGATCTGCCCCTTCAGCTCCCAGAGGTAGGGGTTGTCCGGCTGTTCGGCGAGCAGCGCATCGACCAGCTTGAGCGCGCGGTCGGGCTCCTTCAACTGGTAGTAGGCGATCGCCCGGGCATAGCGGCTCGGATAGTCGGTCGCTTTTTCGTCGTACTTGGTGATCGAGACCTGCGGATTGATGAAGCCGTCCAGCTTGGCCTTCATGATCGCGTGCTCGGCCTTGGCGGCCTCGCTGTCGGTCTTGCCGAAGTTCGGCTGGACCTCGACGCGGCGGCGCAGCGCCTCGATCCGGTCGGACGAGATCGGGTGGCTGCGGAAGTAGCCGAAGCGCCGGGCCTCGTCGAAGACCTCCTGGTAGCGGAAGTTGTCGAAGAAGTCGGCGAGGCCCTTGCCCGACAGGCCGGCCTTGTCGAGCAGGGTGGCCCCCGCCTGGTCGGCGCGGCTCTCCTGCTCGCGGCTGTAGCCCAGGAACCCCAGGGTCCCGAAGTAGCTGGCGCTGGACGCGAGGCCCGCCGCCGCGTCGGGCGCGCCGGCGATGGCGGCCAGCACGCCCAGGCCCATGGTCAGCAGGAAGGGCTTCATGCCGGCCCGGCTCATGTCGCCCGAGCGGGCGGAGTGGCCGGCGGCCAGGTGGCCGACTTCGTGGGCGATGACGCCTTGGAGTTCGTTCGGGTCCTTCGCCTCGAGGATCAGGCCGGTGTTGAAGCCCATCACCCGGGGCGCGGCGAAGGCGTTCAGGTCCTTCGAGCCGACGAGGACGATCTCGACGTTCTTGGGGTCGATGCCGGCCGCGACCAGGATCGGATCGGCGTCCCGGGCGAGGATCTCCTCGATCTCGGTGTCGCGGATCAGGCTCTGGGCGGCGGCCTGGCCGGCGGCGAGGCTCGCGCTCGCCGCCACGGCGGCGGCGAGCGCGAGACCTGAGACCGACCGGAAGCGGGGAACCATGCTCAACTCTCTCGAAGTCCCAGGTCCCCCATGACCGCCGAATCCTAACCGCTTACCCCCGTCGCCACCATCCCTTGCGCGGAGCTGCCGCAGGGCCGCTGATCTCGTTCGGATCGGGGGCCTTGGGCGCGGGCGGCGGGGCGGGTTCCGGCTCGGGCGCCGCGGCGACCGCCACGGGCTCGGGCGCGGCCTGCGCCACCACCTCGGCGACGGGTTCGGCGGCCGCCTTGCGGCTGCGCGAGCGCTTCGGCTTGGCCGGGGGCGCTTCGGGCTCGGCGGCGACGGCCGGCCCGGGCTCGGGCTCGGGCTCGGGCGCCGTGGCGACGGGTTCCGGCGCGCTCACGGCCTCGGCCGCCGCGGCGTCCTCGCCGCCACGACCGCGGCCGCGGCTGCGGCTGCGGCGGCCGCGCTTCGGTTTCTCCTCGGCCTCGGGCAGTTCGACCCAGATGTCCTCGTCGCCGTCGCGCGCGACGGCGGGCGCCGGCGCGGGCGTGGTCGCATGCGCGGGCGCGGCGGCCTCGGACCGGGGCGCCTCCGCGGCCGGCGGCGGGCCTTGCGTGAAGGGCTTCAGGTCCTCCGACGGGTCGTACCAGACGAACGGGTCGTCGCCGTAGGGCACCCACGGACGCACCCACGAGAAGGTGTCGGTCGGACGGACGTCGTCGCGCATCCGTCGCCCGCCGCGGCGGCCGCGGCGGCGGCGGCGGCCGTCACGGTCGTCGTCGGCGTCGGCGCGGGCCGGGCGCGGCTCGCGCTCGCCGCGCGGCTCGCTCCCGCGGTCGCCGCGGTCGCTGCGATCGTCGTCGCGGCCCCGGCCGCGGCGGCGGCGGCGTCCGCGGCGGCGGCTGCCGTCCTCGTCGTCGCGGCCGCGCTCCTCGCGGCGCGCGTGGGCCGCGTCGTCGTCGGTGTCCTCGCGTTCGAGGTCGTCCTCGTCCTCGTCCGCCTCGTCTTCCTCGTCCTCGTCCTCGAAGGCCTCGTCGTCGAAGCCGTCGTCCTCGGCGTCGGCCGCTGGGGGGGCCTGGATCGGGGCGGCGAGGGCCGCGTGCTCGGGACGCGTCTCCATCGAGGTGCGCTCGATGGCGTGGTCGGCGTGCGCCATGTCGTCCTCGACGACCACGGTCACGAACAGGCTGAACGCCTGCTGCAGGCGCGCGAGATGGGCGCGCTTTTCGTTCAGGATGTAGAGCCCGACCGCGCGGGGCACGCGCAGGGTGGCCTCGCCGCCGCCCTTCAGGGCCTCGATCTCCAGCGCCCGCAGGGCCGCCAGCGCGCTCGACTCCACCGAGCGCACGCGCCCGGTGCCGCCGCAGTGCTCGCAGACGTGCGTGGTGCCTTCCAGGACGCCGGTGCGGCGGCGCTGGCGGCTGATCTCCATCAGGCCGAAGGCGCTGATCTTGCCCATCTGGACCCGCGCGCGGTCGTCCTTCAGGCAGTCCTTCAGCTTCTTCTCGACCGCCCGGTTGTTCTTCGACTCGTCCATGTCGATGAAGTCGATGACGATCAGGCCGGCCAGGTCGCGCAGGCGAAGCTGGCGGCAGGCTTCCTCGGCGGCCTCCAGGTTGGTCTTCAGCGCCGTGGCCTCGATGTTCCGCTCGCGGGTGGAGCGGCCCGAGTTGACGTCGATGGCGACCAGCGCCTCTGTCTGGTTGATGACCAGGTAGCCGCCCGAGCGCAGCGGCACGACCGGCGAGTAGATCTGGCTGAGGTGGTCCTCGACCCGGTGCTTCACGAACAGCGGCGCCGGCTCGCGGTAGGCCATCACCTTCTTGGCCTGGCTCGGCATCAGCATGCGCATGAAGTCGCGCGCTTCCTTGTAGCCGGCCTCGCCCTCGACCCAGACCTCGTCGATGTCCTTGTCGTAGAGGTCTCGGATCGTGCGCTTCACGAGGTCCTCTTCCTCGTAGATCAGCGCCGGCGCGATCGAGTGCAGCGTCTTCTCGCGGATGTTCTCCCAGAGGCGCAGCAGGTAGTCGTAGTCGCGCTTGACCTCGGCCTTGGTGCGCTTGGCGCCGGCCGTGCGCACGATCAGCCCCATGCCCTGCGGCACGTCCAGGCTGGCGACGACGCTCTTCAGCCGCTTGCGGTCTGTGGCCGTGGTGATCTTGCGGCTGATGCCGCCGCCCCGGGCCGTGTTGGGCATCAGCACGCCGTAGCGGCCGGCCAGCGACAGGTAGGTGGTCAGCGCCGCGCCCTTGTTGCCGCGCTCTTCCTTGACGACCTGGACCAGCATGATCTGCCGGCGGCGGATCACTTCCTGGATCTTGTAGCGGCGCATCAGCCGGCGGCGGCGGCGCGCCAACTCCTCTTCCATGACGTCGTCTTCGTCGTCGCCGCCGCTCAGTTCGTCGGCGTCGTCGGCGTCCTCGACATTGGCTTCGGCGGCCTCGGCGTCGTCGCCGCTGCTGCGACGGCGGCGGCCACGGGCGGGACGTTCGTCCTCGTCGTTGTCCTCGGCCTCTTCGCGCAGCAGGGCTTCGCGGTCCGCGACCGGGATCTGGTAGTAGTCGGGGTGGATTTCATTGAAGGCCAGGAAGCCGTGGCGGTTGCCGCCGTACTCCACGAAGGCCGCTTGCAGCGACGGCTCGACGCGCGTCACCTTGGCGAGATAGATGTTCCCTCGAAGCTGCTTGCGGTTCTGGCTCTCGAAATCGAACTCTTCAACGCGGTTCCCGTCGACGACCACCACACGCGTCTCTTCCGCGTGGGCTGCATCGATCAACATAGTCTTGGGCATAAGTCTCTCCGCGGCGCGCCACGAGGTTCGGGCGCTGCCGGCAAATGGGACGAGCGCGCGCGGGGCCCGCGACGACGCCGGGGGCGCCGTATGCGGAGGCCTTGGGGCCGGAAATGGCTCGAGCTGCGCAGCTCATCGGGTGTGTTCCTAGGCGCGTCCCGAGGGGCGCGGATCGGATCTGAGCGTCGTCGCCGAGTACACGGTCGAGGCCGACGCTGGGTGGTTTTGTCGCGTGGCGTGCGGGCCCATACGGGCGCATCGACGTCGCGCGGCCGGACATTGCAACATGGGGCCTGAAAAGAAAAGCGGCAGCGTCACCTGATCGTCGCGCGCGGCAATACCTCGTTAACCCTTTGTCCACGAGGCCCGCCGCTATATGGGCATTGGGTTCGCTTCATGCGAATCTCCGTGTTTTCGGGGCTTTAGGATGCTTCGGCGAGTTGCGGGTGCGGTGGCGCGGAACCGGGGGCGGCTCGTGGCTCTCTCGGCGGCGCTCTGCCTTGGCCTCGCGGCCGTCGCCGTCGGCCACGCCGCGACCGAGCAGGTCGACCTCCTGAAGATCCGCATGGGCGGCGACTCGGCCGAGACGCGCCTCGTCATCGAACTCGGCGCCTCGACCAGCGCCAAGGTGGTCTCCGACGGCTCCCTCGACCGCCGCGTGGTGATCCTGCTGCCGGGCGTGACGGTGGCCCAAGTCCAGCAGGGCGCCGGCCGCGGCGTCGTGAAGGCCTGGACCGTCGATCAGGTCCAGGGGGCGGCGCGCCTGCAGATGGACCTGGCGGGCGACGGCAAGCTCAGGCGCCGCTTCCTGCTCCCGCCGGCCGACGGCGTGACGAGCTACCGCTATGTGATCGACGTGGCCGCCGCCGCGCCCGGGCCCGCCCAGGCCGCCGCGGCGCAGCCGCAGATCCGCACGCAGTTCCTGCCGGTGAAGAAGGCCGCGGCCGCCGCGCCCGCCAAGCTCGCCCTGCCGCTGAAGAAGGTCGTCGTCATCGACGCGGGCCACGGCGGCAAGGACGCCGGCGCCCAGGGGGCGGGCGGCTACGAGAAGGACATCAACCTCGCCGCGGCCCTGACGCTCGCCGACCAGTTGGCCAAGACCGGCCGCTACAAGGTGGTGCTGACCCGCTCGACCGACGTCTACATCCCGCTGGAGGACCGCGTCCGCGTGGCCCAGCGCGCCGGCGCGGACCTCTTCATCTCGCTGCACTCCGACTCCGGGCCCGAGCCCGAGCTGAAGGGCGCGTCGGTCTACACGCTCTCCGACAAGGCCTCGCAGCGCGCCACGCGGTTCGTCAGCGCCAACGACTGGTTCATGAAGGCCAGTCTGACCGGCGACCAGGGCGTTCGCGACATCCTCTTCGACCTGACGCAGCGCGCCACCCGCAACCGCTCGGCCATCTTCGCCCAGACGCTGCTCTCCAGCATCGAGGGCCGCGCGCCGATGCTGCGCCGCAGCCATCGCGACGCGGGCTTCATGGTCCTGCTCGCGCCCGACGTGCCCGCCGTGCTGCTGGAGATGGGCTTCGTCTCCAACGGCGAGGACGAGGCGCGCCTGCGCGATCCGGTCCAGCGCGGCCGGCTGATGACGGCCGTCGCGCGCGCCATCGACGCCCACTTCGGCGAGCAGGTGAAGCTGGCGTCGCGCTGATCCCGCCGCATTGGCGCCCGCTGCGACACAGGCTAGGACGACAGGCGAGTTGCGCCCCCAGGGGGTCCGCCGGAGCCGTTCAGAGTTGACCACCCCAGACACCCCGGATCCGGAGCTGCCACCCAGGCCGCGGGTCCCGCGATGGGTGGGCATGCTGGGCGTCGGCGCGCTGAGCTTCATCGCGATCGCGGCGCTGGCCGTCGGCATCTATTCGGCATGGCTCTTCCACGACATGCCGGACGCCTCGGACCTTGTCGACTACCACCCGCCGACCGCCACGCGCGCCTACGCCTGGGACGGCACCCTGATCGGCGAGTTCTCGCGCGAGCGGCGCATCTTCGTGCCCTACGAGGCGATCCCGAAGCAGACGGCCCAGGCGTTCCTGGCGGCCGAGGACCACGGCTTCTTCCAGCACGGCGGCGTCGATGTGGGCGGCTTCGCGCGCGCCCAGATGAAAAACGTGGTCAACATCGCCCAGGGCCGCCGGCTCGAGGGCGGCTCGACCATCACCCAGCAGGTGGCCAAGAACATCCTGCTCTCGAACGAGCAGACCATCGGCCGCAAGCTGAAGGAGGCGATCCTCTCCACCCAGCTCGAGCAGACGCTCTCGAAGGAGCGGATCCTCGAACTCTACATGAACGAGATCTGGCTGGGCTATCGCTCCTACGGCGTGGGCGCGGCGGCCTACAACTACTTCGGCAAGTCGCTCAGCGAACTCACCCTGGCCCAGAGCGCCTACCTCGCGGCGCTGCCCAAGGGACCCGACAACTACCACCCCATCCGCCGCAAGGCGCAGGCGATGGCGCGGCGCAACTGGGTGATCGACCAGATGGCCGACCTGGGCTGGGTGACCCGCGCCGAGGCCAACGCGGCGATGGCCGAGGACCTGGTCGTGCAGGCCGCGCCGACCCGCTCGCAGTACCGCGACGCCGACTACTTCGTGGAGGAGGTGCGCCGCATCGCCCTCGACATGAAGGAACTGGGCGACGAGCGGCTGAACGCCGGCGGCTACTACATGCGCACGACCCTGGACCCGGAACTCCAGAGCGCCGCCAAGACCGCCCTGATGAACGGGCTCGAGACCTACGACCGCCGCCACGGCTGGCGCGGCGCCTACGGCCACGTCGACGACCTGAACGGCTGGGAGGACGTTGCGCGCAAGACGGTCCGTCCGCGCGAGCATGCCGACTGGCGCCGCGCGGTGGTCCTGAGCGCCTCGGGCGGGACGGTCAGGGTGCGCAACATCGACGGCGTGGAGGGCAATCTGGCCGGGCAGGACGTGTCCTGGGCGCGGGCGGGGAAGGGGATCGGCTCGGGCGACCTCATCTTCGTGGCGCCGGTCGACGGCGGCGGCTTCCGGCTGAAGCAGGTTCCGGCCGCCAACGGCGCGCTGGTGGCCATGGAGCCTTATTCGGGCCGCGTGCTCGCGATGGTCGGGGGCTATTCGTTCTCGCTGTCGAAGTTCAACCGGGCCACCCAGGCGCTGCGCCAGCCGGGATCGTCGTTCAAGCCGATCGTCTATGCGGCGGCGCTGGAGGCCGGCTACACGCCCGCCTCGACGGTGCTCGACGCGCCGATCACGCTGCGCGGCTACGGCGGCCAGGACTGGAGCCCCGAGAACTACCACCACGACTACCTGGGCGCGCTCACGCTGCGCCGGGGCATCGAGCTGTCGCGCAACACCATGACCGTGCGCCTGGCGCAGGGCATCGGCATGGACCGCATCGCGGCGCTTTCCGAGCGCCTCGGCGTGACCCGGAAGATGGACAAGGTGCTGGCCATGGCGCTGGGGTCGGGCGAGACGACCGTCTACCGGATGGCCGCGGCCTACTCGACCTTCGTCAACGGCGGCAAGCTGGTGCAGCCCCACCTGATCGAGGTGGTCGAGGATCGCAACGGCAAGGTCATCTGGAAGGCCGACCGGCGCGACTGCGACCGCTGCGACGCCGGGTTCGGGGGCGCCGAGAGCCCGCGCATCCAGCGCGCCGGCGACCAGGTGATCGACCCCATCACCGCCTACCAGGTCACCTCGTTCATGGAGGGCGTGGTCCAGCGCGGCACCGCCACCCAGGCCTCGTCGATCGGCAAGCCGCTGGGCGGCAAGACCGGGACCACCAACGACTACCGTTCGGCCTGGTTCATGGGCTTCTCGCCGCACCTCGTCGTCGGCGTCTACATCGGCTTCGACGACAACCGCAGCCTGGGCAACAACGAGACCGGTTCGGTGGCCGCCGTGCCGATCTTCACCGAGTTCATGACCGCGGCGCTGAAGGACAAGCCCGCCGAGCCGTTCAAGGCGCCGGCCAACGCCAAGTTCGCCATGATCCGCGGCATCCGCGAAGCGTTCCGGCCCGGCACCGAGCCGGCGGCCTCGACCGCGGATCTCGGCGCGGCGGCGACGCCCTCGGGCCCGCAGCCCTACGACAAGGTGTTCGGCAATGGCCAGGTCACCGGCGCCCCGAACGCGGCGGCCGCGGTCGCGCCGCCGCCCCCGCCGAAGAAGAAGGACGACCTGTCGGACCTGTTCTGACGCGCGTCTTGCCTCCCGCCGCTTGCGGGGGAGGTGGTTGCTAGGACCGCCGCAGCAGGCTAGAGCCCGCGGCTCACGTTTTGGGAGTCTCTCCATGAGAGCGGATGTCGAGGCCGCGAAGGCCGACATCGAGCAGTCGATCGAACTGCTCAGGAGGCGTCTTTGACTGGGAACCGGCCCTCCGAAAACTCGATGAACTGAACGCGCGGGTCGAAGACCCGACGCTGTGGGACAACCCGGCCGAGGCCCAGGCCGTCAGCCGCGACCGCTCGCGTCTGGCCGCGTCGGTTGACGCCGTGCGCTCGCTGGAGCGAGATCTGGGCGACGCCATCGGCTACGCCGAGATGGCCGACGAGGAGGGCGACGACGCCAGCCTCGAGGAAGCCCGCGAGCAGTTGAAGGCGATCAAGGAACGCGTCGGCCGCGCCGAACTCGAGGCGCTGCTCTCGGGCGAGGCCGACGGCAACGACGCCTTCGTCGAGATCAACTCCGGCGCCGGCGGCACCGAGTCCAACGACTGGGCCGGCATGCTGCTGCGCATGTACAGCCGCTGGGCCAAGGCGCACGGCATGGACGTGGATTTCCTGGAAGAGACCTCGGGCGAACAGGCCGGCATCAAGTCGGTGACCCTGCAGGTGAAGGGGACCAACGCCTACGGCTGGCTGAAGACCGAGGGCGGGGTCCACCGGCTGGTCCGCATCTCGCCGTTCGACGCTGCGGCCAAGCGGCACACCAGCTTCGCCTCGGTCTGGGTCTATCCGGTGGTGGACGACACCATCGAGATCGAGATCAACCCCTCCGACGTGCGCACAGACACCTATCGGGCCTCGGGCGCGGGCGGCCAGCACGTCAACAAGACGGACTCGGCGGTGCGCCTCACGCACATCCCGACCGGCATCGTCGTCGCCTGCCAGAACCAGCGCTCGCAGCACCAGAACCGCGACCAGGCCTGGAAGCAGCTCAAGGCGCGCCTCTACGAGGCCGAACTGGCCAAGCGCGAAGCCGCGGCCCAGGCCGTCGAGGACCAGAAGACCGACATCGGCTGGGGCCACCAGATCCGCAGCTACGTGCTGCAGCCGTACCAGATGGTGAAGGACCTGCGGACCGACGTGGAGACGTCCGACACCGACGGCGTCCTGGACGGCGACCTCGACCGCTTCATGGGCGCCGCCTTGGCCCAGCGCGTCGGCGCGACGCGGGAGTAGTCCTTCCTCCCTGATGGGAAGGGAAGGCGATCTACTCCGCCGCCACCACGCTGAGGGCGGGGGTCTCATCGGCCGGCGAGATCAGCGCCAGGCTGCGGCCTTCGAAGTGGGCGCCGGCTTCGATCGAGAGTTCGGTGTGGCTGATGTCGCCGTCGACGCGGGCGGTGGCCCACAGCTTCACGCGGCGCGCGCAGATCACGCCGGTGACCCGGCCGCGGATCTCCACTGCGTCGGCATGGACCGCGCCCGATACGCTGCCCGCCTCGCCGATCACCAGCAGGCCGACGCGCAGGTCGCCCTCGACGGCGCCGTCCAGATGCAGGTCGCCCTGGGTCTCGACGTTGCCGGCGATGCGGACTCCGGCGGCCACCAGCGAGGCCGGCTCCAGCTTGCGCGGCGCCGACGCGGCGATCTCGCTCGCGGCGTCCCTAGTCGGCTTGGAGAACATATTGGCCCGCCTTCAGGAAGCGTCCCGGGTTCTGCGCCCGGCCGTTGACCCACACTTCATAGTGAAGGTGCGTGCCTGTCGAGCGTCCCGTCGAGCCCATCGCCGCGATCCGCTGACCGACGGCCACCCGCTGACCGGGCCGCACGGCGAAGCCCGAAAGGTGGGCATAGCGCGTCTTCAGGCCGCGGCCGTGGTCGATCTCGACGACGTTGCCATAGCCCGACCGCTGGCCGGTGAACGACACCACCCCCGGCCCGGTCGAGTAGATCGGCTGGGCGTAGCCGCCGTTGAAGTCCAGGCCCGAGTGATAGGCCGGGCGGCGGGTGAAGGGGTCGAAGCGCACGCCGAAGCCGCTGGTCTGCGATCCGGCGTTGGTCGGCCGCGCCACGGGCAGGTCTTCTGCGGCCTGCGCGAGCTGCTTGGACTCGTTGAGATCGCGCGCGGCGCGCTGGATGCGCACGGCGAAGTCGTCGTCCACGTCGAGCACGGCGGCCAGCGCCCGCGGGTCCTTCGAGTCGATCAGCGGTCCGCCCAGCGAGCTGCCGCGGTCCACGAACGAGGAGGGCGAGAGGCCGGCCATGCGGAAGGCCAGGCGCAGGCGGTCGGCGCGGCCCTTGGCGAAGCTGTCGGCGGCTTCCAGGAGCTGCTCCTGGCCGATGCGCACCATCTCGACGCGGCGCACGGGGCTCGCGTCCTGCGCGGCGAGCGCGCGGTTGATGGCGGGTGTCAGCGCCTGGGCGGCGCCCGGCGCGCCCTTCAGGTCGGTGAGCAGCATGGCGAGCGCGGCGTGGCGCTTCTCGATCGCCTGCGCGACGTCGGCGTTCGACCCCGAGGCGGCGTTCAGCCGGGCCATGGCGCTGTCGAGGCGGGCCTGGCGGTCGGCGACATAGCGCTCGGACTGCGCCTTGAGCTGCGCGATCTCGCGGTCCGCGCTGGAGGCGGAGAGCAGGTTCACCAGCATCGCGGCGGTGCAGACGCCCATCCACAGCGCGCCCGCGGCCACGCCGCCGGCGATCATCATCTGCTTCCGCGTCGTGAGGACGAAGCCCTTCATCGCGCCGCCGGAGCGCACGTAGAGGTGCCGCTCCGGAAACAGCTCGACGAGCGAGCTCTTGAGCTTCGCCAGACGTTCCATGCGTGCGCTCAAGTCCCCGGCCCCTGGACCCGCGCGATATGCGACGACTTTCCCGCGACAGGCAAGCCGGTTCGCAGCCCGTCCGGCCCGCGAGCGGCGGTCGGCCAAAAGTTGATATCGATTACCGGCAAGGCTGCGTCCGACGGGGCGTTTACAGGGCCTTGGCGGCGTCCAGGACGGCCTGGGCGTGGTTGGGAACCTTCACCTTGCGCCACATCTTCGCGATCTTGCCGTCCCGGATCAGGAAGGTGGAGCGGTCGATGCCCATGTAGTGGCGGCCGTAGAGGCTCTTCTCGACCCAGGAGCCGTAGCGCTCGACGGTCTCGCCGCTCGGGTCGGAGCCCAGCGGGATGCCGAGGTCGTACTTGGCGACGAACTTCCTGTGCGAGGCGACGGAGTCCTTGGAGACGCCGATCACCGCCACGCCGGCCCTGGCGAACTCGGGTGCGAGCTCGGTGAAGGCCTGGGCCTCCTTGGTGCAGCCCCCGGTGTCGTCCTTCGGGTAGAAATAGAGCACCAGGGTCTTGCCGGCGTAGTCGCTGAGCTTCACCCGGCCGTCCGGGGTCTCCAGGTCGAAGTCCGGCGCAGCGGCGCCTTCCGTCACGGTGGTCATGCGATAGCTCCAGGTTCTTGAACGTCATCCCCGGCCTTGTGCCGGGGATCCAGACGCACCGTCGTCGCCAGGTATCCCGAAGGCCGGCGCGTCTGGATGACCGGGACAATGCCGGCCATGACGAGTGAGGGTCAGACGGGTTTCACCAGCACGATCTTCTTCTTGCCGGCGCCCAGCTTCACGACGCCGTCCACCAGGTCGGCGGCGGTGATCAGGCGGTTGCCGTCGGTCTCCGGCTTGTCGTTGACGCGCAGGCCGCCGCCTTGGGCCAGGCGGCGCGCCTCGCCCTTGGAGCCGGCGAGCCCGGCCGCGACGGCGAGGTCGGCGAGCTGCACGCCCGCCTCCAGCCCGGCAGCCGGCGTCTCGTGCGTCGGCAGGTCGGCGGAAAGCGCGCCTTGCTCGAAGGCCGCCTGCGCGGCGGCCGCGGCCTTCTGCGCCTCGGCGTCGCCGTGGAGCATCCGCGTGGCCTCGTTGGCGAGCACCTTCTTGGCCTCGTTGATCTCGGCCCCCGGCAGCGCCTCCAGCCGCGCGACCTCGTCCAGCGGCACGTCGGTGAAGAGGCGCAGGAACCGGCCCACGTCGGCGTCCTCGGTGTTCCGCCAGAACTGCCAGTAGTCGTAAGGGCTGCGCATGTCGGCGTTGAGCCACACGGCCCCGCCGACCGTCTTGCCCATCTTCTGGCCCGAGGCGGTCGAGAGCAGCGGCGTGGTCAGGCCGAACGCCGGCTTCTGCTCCACGCGGCGGATCAGCTCCACGCCGTTGACGATGTTGCCCCACTGGTCCGAGCCGCCCATCTGCAGCACGCAGTTGTTGCGCCGCTCCAGCTCCAGGAAGTCCACCGACTGCATCAGCATGTAGTTGAACTCGAGGAAGGTCATCGGCTGCTCGCGCTCCAGCCGCGCCTTCACGCTGTCGAACGCCAGCATCCGGTTGACCGTGAAATGCACGCCGAACTCGCGCAGGAAGTCGACGTAACCGTACTTCGACAGCCACGCGTCGTTGTCGACCATGATCGCGTCGGTCGGCCCGTCGCCGAACGTCAGGAACTTCGCGAACACCGTCTTGATCGAGGCGATGTTGGCCTGGATGTGCTCGTGGGTGAGCAGCGGGCGCGACTGGTCCTTGTCGGTGGGGTCGCCGATCTTGGTGGTCCCGCCGCCCATCAGCACGATGGGCTTGTGGCCGGCCTGCTGCAGGCGGCGCAGCATCATGATCTGGATCAGCGATCCGACGTGCAGCGAGGGCGCCGTCGCGTCGAACCCGATGTAGGCGGTCACGATCCCGCCCGACGCGGCCTCGTCCAGCTCCGCCGGGTGCGTGACCTGATGGATGTACCCGCGCGCCTGCAGTGTCTTCAGGAACTCGGACTTGAAGGCGGCTTCGGGCATTCGGGGAATCTCGTGATCGGGCGCGGCGCCGTCTAGCACAGGGCGACCGAGGATTTCGAGGGAGATAGAGGACACGGGGCAGGCTCCAGGTGAGGTTGGGGCCGGCGGTCTCCGGGTTTTCGGATCAGGCGCCGGCCAGGGTGGCAGGCGCGTGGGATCGGTCGCCTGCTAGGATCGCAGGCGGTAATAGCGGCCGGTCAGGGGCGCAGGTCCGATCATGGCGGCCCGACCATTCGTCGCTTTACCTAAGTCCGACCCCGGACGACGAATGGTCTCTCCTTGAAGAAAAGACTGAGCATTCGCCGGTTCGATCGAACCGGCGAATGCTCTGGCTACCTGGGCCGGCTCATGGCAGTCAAGGTCCCCATGCTGGTGCTGGGATTCATGACGGGCACGTCGCTGGACGCCGTGGACATGGCGGTCCTCGACACCGATGGAGAGAAGATCCTGACGTTCGGGCCGGCCGGCGAGCGCAGGCTCTCCGACGCCACGCGCGACGTCGTGCTGGAAGCGACCCAGCAGGCCCTGAAGTGGCCGCGGGGCGAACCCGAGCCGCCGATCTTCCGTCATGCCGCCGAGATGATCGCCGAGGAGCACCATGCCGCGGCCGAGGCCTTCCTGCAGGAGAACGGCCTGTCGTTCCCCGACCTCGACCTCGTGGGCATGCACGGCCAGACGGTGCTGCACGAGCGGCCGAAGCCCGGGGTTCCGGGCCGAACGGTCCAGTTGGGCGACGCGGCGCTGCTGGCCAGGCTCTGCGGGCGGCCCGTCGTCTACGACTTCCGCTCGGCCGACGTGGCGGCGGGCGGGGAGGGCGCGCCGCTGGCGCCGGCCTACCACCTGGCGCGGGCCAAGGCGTCGGGGCTGGCGCCGCCGCTGGCGGTGCTGAACATCGGCGGCGTGGCGAACCTCACCCTCTGGACCGGCGGCGACGACATCGTCGGCTTCGACACCGGGCCGGGCAACGGCATGCTGGACCTCCTGGTCCAGGCCCGCGGCGCGGGCCGCTACGACGCCGGCGGCAAGTACGCCAGCGTCGGCCGCGCCGACGAGGGCGTGGTGCGCGCGCTGCTGGCGCATCCGTACTTCACCGCCCGCGCGCCCAAGTCGCTGGACCGCCACGACTTCTCGCTGGAGCCGCTGGAGGCGCTCCAACTGGAGGACGCCGCCGCGACCCTCGTCGCCTTTACCGCCGAGGCCGTGAAGCGCGGCTTCGAGAGCCTGCGCACCGATCCGCGCGAGGTGATCGTCACCGGCGGCGGACGGCGCAATCCCGAGATCATGAAGGCGCTCGCCGAGCGCCTGCCGGCGCCCGTCCGCGTCGCCGAGGACCACGGCTGGCGCGGCGACGCCATCGAGGCCGAGGCCATCGCCTTCCTCGCCGTCCGCGCCCATCGCGGCCTGCCGATCTCGTTCCCGAAGACCACGGGCGTTCCCGCGCCCATGACCGGCGGCAGGGTCGTGCGGCCCTGACCTCCTGAACGTCATCCCCGGACAAGCGCGACCCCGACGTTCGCGGAGGGGTGAGCGCGGGGTTCAGTGACCTGACGTCACACTTGCCCGTCAAACGATCGTTCGGCACGCTGAACGACGATCACCTACACGGGAGGACGCAATGGCGGACGACAAGCCGGAGATCACGGGCGGCGATGATTTGGGCTTCGATCCCAACGCGCTGCGCGACAAGTACCGCGCCGAGCGCGACAAGCGCGTCCGCAAGGACGGCAACGAGCAGTACGTCGAGATCGCCGGGCAGTTCGCCCACTACCTCGAAGACCCCTACGTCCAGCGCATCGACCGCGCTCCGGTGACCGAGGAGGTCGAGGTGGTGGTGGTCGGCGGCGGCTTCGGCGGCCAGCTCGCGGCGGCGCGCCTGAAGGAAGCCGGCGTCGACGACATCCGCATCATCGAGAAGGGCGGCGACTTCGGCGGCACCTGGTACTGGAACCGATACCCCGGCGCGGCCTGCGACATCGAGAGCTACATCTACCTGCCGCTGCTGGAAGAGGTCGGCTACCTGCCGGTCGAGAAGTACAGCCGCGCGCCCGAAATCCTGCGCCACAGTCGCGCCATAGGCGAGAAGTTCGGCCTCTACGCGGGCGCGCTCTTCCAGACCGAAGTCACCGAGATGCGCTGGGACGAGGCGGCCGCGCGCTGGACCGTCTCCACCAACCGCGGCGACGCGCTGAAGGCCCGCTTCGTCGTCATGGCCAACGGGCCGCTGCACCGGCCGAAGCTGCCGGGCATCCCGGGCGTCGAGACCTTCAAGGGCCACAGCTTCCACACCAGCCGCTGGGACTACGACTACACCGGCGGCGACTCCGACGGCGGTCTGACGAAGCTGAAGGACAAGCGCGTCGGCATCATCGGCACCGGCGCGACGGCGGTCCAATGCGTGCCGCACCTGGGCGAATGGTCCCGGCAGCTCTACGTCTTCCAGCGCACGCCCTCGTCGATCGACGTGCGCGCCAACCGGCCGACCGATCCCGACTGGGCCGCGAGCCTGGCGCCGGGCTGGCAGCAGGCGCGGATGGACAACTTCAACGTCCTCGTCTCGGGCGGCTTCGCCGACAAGGACCTGGTCAACGACGGCTGGACCGACATCATCGGCAATATCCTGCTGCTCGCGCGCCGCAAGGCCGAGGCCGGCGAGGCGGTCGGCAACCCGGCCGAGCTGATGCAGCTCGCCGACTTCAAGAAGATGGAGCAGGTCCGCGCGCGCGTGGACAGCGTCGTCCAGGATCCCGCCGCCGCCGAGGCGCTGAAGCCCTGGTACAACCAGTTCTGCAAGCGGCCCTGCTTCCACGACGACTACCTGCCGACCTTCAACCGCCCGAACGTCGAGCTGGTCGACACGCTCGGGAAGGGCGTCGAGCGCATCGACGAGACCGGCATCTGGGCCAACGGCAAGCACTACGAGATCGACTGCCTCGTCTATGCGACGGGCTTCGAGGTGGGCACCAGCTACGTCCGCCGTTCGGGCTACGAGCTTTACGGCAAGGGCGGCCAGAGCCTGACCGACAAGTGGTCGGGGGGCGCGTCGACGCTGCACGGCGTTCTGAGCCGCGGCTTCCCCAACTGCTTCATCGTCTCGAACGTGCAGTCGGGCTTCACTGCCAACTTCCCGCACATGATCAACGAGCAGTCGAAGCACATCGCCTACCTCGTCACCGAGGCGCGCGGACGCCAGGCCCGGACCATCGAGCCCAGCGAGGACGCCGAGGCGACGTGGGTGAAGACCATCGTCGACCTCTCGCTGATGCGCGAGGCGTTCCTCAAGGAATGCACCCCCGGTTACTACAACAACGAGGGCAGCCCCGAGGTCATCGCCAAGCAGAACGGCTCCTACGGCGCCGGCCCCGTCGCCTTCGTGAAGGTGCTCGAGGACTGGCGCGCCGAAGGGGCGCTGAAGGGGCTGGAGCTGAGGGCCTAGGCCCTGCACGGAATCTGCACATGAACCGCGCCGCCTGAGGACGTCCGCCCAAGCGCTCGTCCTCAGGTCTCGGCGCAGGATGCTCCCCGTCAGAGTAGGGGACGGCATCCGATGGGCCGGCGCGGGAGCTTCTGGATCAAGGCGGGGCTGCTGGTCGCCGCCGTGGCCATCGGCGACCTCCTGCTGTTCGACAAGAACGGCCTGGGCCTGAACCTCGGGGTCCTGCTGACCGTCGTCACCCTGGCCCTGGCCTTCGCCGCCCCGGCGATCCGGCGCAGCCGCCTCGCCGTGCTGGCCCTCGCCGCCGCGCTGGCTCTGGCTATCCTGCCTTTTGAGCGGCCCAGCTTCATCGGCTTCCTGCTGTGGGCGCTGGCCATGGCCGTCGCCGCGCTCGCGCCGCGGGCCGCGCAGGGCGACGACGGCTGGCGTTGGCTCCAGCGGCTGGTCGTGGGCGGGCTGAAGGCGCTGGTGGGGCCGCTGGTCGACGTGCGCCGTGCGCTGAAGGTCCGCGCCCGCTCGGGCCCGATGAAGGTCACCGCGCTGCTGCTGGCCGCGGTCCTGCCGGTGGTCGGCGGCTTGGTGTTCCTGCAGCTCTTCGTGATCGCCAACCCGGTGCTCGCCGGCGTCTTCCGCGGCTTCAGCCTGCCGGCCTTCGAGCCCGGCCGGCTGATCTTCTGGCTCGTGGTCGGCCTGCCGGTCTGGGCGCTGCTGCGGCCCCGCGGCCTGCGCCGCACCCTGCGAACCCCCGGCCTCGACCGCGACCTCACGCTGCCGGGCGCCGCCGCCGCCTCGATCACCGCGGCGCTGGCGGTCTTCAACCTCGTCTTCGCCGTCCAGAACGGCCTCGACATCGTCTACCTCTGGAGCGGCGCGGGCCTGCCGGACGGCGTCAGCTTCGCCGACTACGCGCACCAGGGCGCCTATCCGCTGATCGCGACGGCCCTGCTGGCCGGCCTCTTCGTGCTGGCCTTCCTGCGGCCGGGGTCTGAGACCGCGAGCCGCCCTCTGGTCCGCGCGCTGGTGATTGCCTGGGTCGCGCAGAACGTCTTCCTCGTGGCGTCCACCGCGCTCCGCACCGTCGACTACATCGACGCCTACTCGCTGACCCGCATGCGCATCGCGGCGCTGCTGTGGATGGGCCTGGTGGCCACGGGCCTCCTGCTGATCCTCTGGCGCCTGCTGCGCGCAAAGAGCTCGGGCTGGCTCATCAACGCCAACCTTGCGGCGGTCGGCGCCGTGCTCGTCGGCTGTAGCGTGGTCGATCTGGGGTCGGTCGCGGCGTCATGGAATGTGCGGCACGCGCGAGAGATGGGCGGGAACGGCGTGGCGCTCGACCTCTGCTACATGCGCAGCCTGAAGGGCGCCGCCCTTCTGCCGCTCGCCAAGATCGAGAACCGCGACATCTCGCCGGCGCTGCATGACCGCATCCAGTACACACGGCGGATCATTCAGGCCGACATGGCCGGCCAACAGGCGACATGGCGCGGCTGGCGCTGGCGCGACGCGCGAAGGCTCTTGCTGGCGCGCTTCTACATCTACGAGACGCCTCAGGCGAACACGTCTCGCGGCCGCGATTGCCAGGGCAACCCGCCACCCCCTCCATTGACCCCAGCCGCGAACCCGAGAACATGACTTTCATGCCCCAGGTCCTCGTCGTCGACGACGATCCGCACATCCGCCAGCTCCTGGTCTTCGCCCTCGAGAAGGCGGGCCTCAGCGCCCGCGAGGCCGAGGACGGCGAGGCCGCGCTCCTCCAGGTGGCCAAGGCCGCGCCGGACCTCGTGGTGCTCGACATCAACATGCCCAAGCTGGACGGGCTGGAAGTCTGCCGCCGCCTGCGCGCCCAGGGCGACCTGCCGATCCTCTTCCTGTCGTCCCGCGACGACGAGATCGACCGGGTGCTCGGCATCGAGCTGGGCGGCGACGACTACGTCGTGAAGCCCTTCAGCCCACGCGAGGTGGTGGCTCGCGTTCAGGCCATCCTGCGCCGCGCCCGCGCCGCCGCGCCCGCCGCCAAGGCCGACGCGCCGATGAGCCACGGCCGCCTGACGCTCGATCCCGAAAGCTGGGTGGCGCGCTGGGACGACGCGGAGGTCCCGCTCACCGTCACCGAGTTCGGCATTCTGAAGATCCTGCTGGGCGGCCCCACCCGCGTCTTCACCCGCGACGCCATCATCGACCGCCTGCATGGCCCGGGCTTCGCCATCACCGACCGCACCGTCGACAGCCATGTGCGCAACCTGCGCGGCAAGTTCGCGGCGCTGGGCGCCCACGACGTCGTCGAGACCCGCGCCGGCGTCGGCTACCGTCTCGGGCCGTGCCAGGGCGGCGCGCCCGGCGCGTGATCGAGGCCTTCAAGGACTGGGTCGGCCGCTGGTGGCCGCCGCTGCGGCTCCGCTGGATCCTGTTCGCGGTGCTGCTGTTCGCCGCCGCCATGCCGGGCTTCGCCGCACTCTACCTGAGGGTCTACGAGAACACCCTGGTGCGCCAGACCGAGGCCGAGTTGGTGGCGCAGGGCGCGGCGCTGGCGGCCGTGGCGGCGACGGAATGGCCCGGCGCACCGACGCCCCGGCCCAAGCCCGCCAAGCCGCCCGAGGGCTACTACCGGCCCGAGTTCACGACCATCGACCTCACGCTGGGCCAGGTGCTCCCCGAGCGCCCCTGGATGCGGAAGACCCGCAACGCGCTGGATCCCGACGCGGTCTACGTGGCCCGGCAGATCAATCCGGTGGTCGAGCGCACCCTCCAGACGACCCTGGCCTCGGTCTACGTCCTGGACCGCCACGGCTACGGCGTGGCGGGGCAGGGGTACGGCCGCGACTTCTCGGGGCTGCCGGAAGTGCGCTGGGCGCTGTCCGGGCGGCCCTACACGGTGATGCGCGTCAACGGCGACCTGAACGACCGGCAGTCCTCGTTCGAGTGGCTCTCCAAGGCTTCCGGCATCCGCCTGCACCACGCCCGGCCCATCGTGGTCGGCGGCAAGGTGAAGGGCGTGCTGCTGCTCTCGCGCTCCCCGCGGGCGCTGTTTCGCGGGCTCTACGAGGACCGCGGCAAGATCATCTTCGGCGCCGTGCTGATCTTCGGCATCCTGGTGGTGCTGTCGGGCCTGATCTCCCGCGGCGTCGCAGGGCCGATCGAGAAACTCAGCGCGGCCTCGCGCCAAGTGGCCGCCGGCGGCGGCGAGATCCCGCCCACGCCGCGCACCGCCGCCCGCGAAATCCGCGACCTCTACGCCGATTTCCGCGCCATGGCCGAGCGGATCGAGCGCCGCAGCGGCTATCTGCGCGACTTCGCCGCCGCCGTCAGCCACGAGTTCAAGACCCCGCTCGCCGGCATCGGCGGCGCCGTCGAGCTGCTGCAGGACCACTTCGAGACCATGTCGCCGGCCGAGCGCCGCCGGTTCCTGGACAACATCGCGGGCGATTCCGACCGCCTCTCGCAGCTCGTCACGCGCCTGCTCGACCTCGCCCGCGCCGACATGGCCCTGCCGGAAGCCGGTGTCGCCGCCGACCTCGCCGAGGCCGTCCGGCGCACGGTCGACGCTCAGATCGGCGACGCCTTCGCGGTCGCCGTCGACGTGCCCCCCGACCTGCCGGCCGTCGCCGCGCCGGCCACGACCCTGGAGAGCGTGCTGACGATCCTGCTCCAGAACGCCCGCCAGGTCGGCGCGAGGCAGGCGAGGGTGCGTGCCGCGCTCGACGGCAGCGAGGTGGTCGTCACCGTCTCCGACGACGGCCCCGGCGTCCCGCAGGCCGATCGCGAGCGCCTGTTCGAGCCGTTCTTCACCAGCCGCAGGGCCCAGGGCGGCACCGGGCTCGGCCTTCCCATCGCCCGCTCCCTGCTGGCCGCCAGCCAGGGCCGCATCGACCTCGCCCCCGGCCCCGGCGCGACCTTCCGGGTGACCCTGCCGAGAGCGGAGTAGCCCTGCCTTTCCCGTCGCAGACGGGAGAGCGGTGGAGAGGGAAAGCCTCAAGCTCGGCGTTCGATCCGAGCCGAACGGACCGCCCAGCCGGCCGCTTTCCACCAACCGCTCTTCGCTACGCTCGGCGGACGGTCCCCCTTCCCGCAAGCGGGAGGAATTGCATGGAATCTCCACGCGCGCCCACGAACCCCCTGCACGCCCGCGCTTCACGCTGGGAGCATGGACGAGCCTCTCTCTCCCACATCCGGCTACCGCCTCTCCCTCGCGGACGCCGGCGAGGTCTGGTCCTGGCGGCTGACCACGCCTCAAGGCGGCAGCCTCGGCGGTCTTGCCCCGGACCGCAGCGCCGCGCGTCGGTCAGCCGCCTTCGCCGCCTCCGTCGCCGCGGCGCTCAACCGCGTCCATGCCCGGCGATTCTAGGTCAGCGTCACGTAGAGTTCGCTCTCGATCACCCACTGGCCGGTGACCTTCTTCCAGACGGCCAGGTAGCTCCCGCCCAGCTCGCGCCCCGTGATACTCCAGCGGCCCTGCTCGGCGGCGCGCTCACCGCCGGCGTCGACCTCCACCGTGGCGGTCTCGCGCACATAGGCGGTGAAGCCCGGCTCGGCGAACTGCGCGGCGAAGGCGGCCATGACGTCGTCGGCGCCGAGGATCAGGCCGCCGTCCCCCACGATCAGCTTCACGTCCGCCGTGAAGAACGGCCGCAGCCGCGCCGCCGCGTGGGCGGCGATCAGCCTGTTGGTGAGCTTGCGCCGCGCGCGGATGGCGTCGGCGGGCGCCGTCACGCCGGGCTGGCTTCCAGGCGCTTGTCGAGATAGGCGCCGACGCGGCTTTCCACGTCGGGCAGGTTCTCCATCCAGAAGTGGCTGGCGCCGTCGACCACGTCGTAGTCGATCACGATGCCCTTCTGGGTGCGCAGCTTGGACACGACGCGTTCCACGTCGATGGGCGGCACCACGCTGTCGTTCTGGCCGTGCAGGATCAGGCCCGAGGCCGGGCAGGGGGCCAGGAAGCTGAAATCGTAGGCGTTGGTCGGGGGCGAGACCGAGATGAAGCCGTCGGTCTCCGGACGCCGCATCAGGAGCTGCATGCCCACCCAGGCGCCGAACGAGTAGCCGGCGACCCAGCACTGCGAGGCGGCCGGGTTGGTGCTCTGGAGCCAGTCCAGCGCCGTCGCCGCGTCGGCCAGTTCGCCGATCCCGCCGTCGAACTCGCCCTGCGAACGGCCGACGCCGCGGAAATTGAACCGCAGCACCGAAAAGCCGCGCTTCATGAAGAGGTGGAAGAGCTGCACCGCGACGGGGTTGTTCATCTGCCCGCCGGCCTTGGGGTGGGGATGCAGGATCAGGGCGACCGGCGCGGTCTCGCTCTTGCCCTGGGAATAGCGGCCCTCGATCCGGCCGGCTGCACCCGTCAGCACCACTTCAGGCATGCGAACCCTCTTCTCCCGCAGAATACTTGACTAGCCTACTCGGTCTTCCTAAGTCGCTGCCATCCGGGGCGACCGGTCCCCGCACGGGCGGGCGCTCATAACATAGTGCGCTCCGGATGCGCGCGAAAACTGCATTGGCCCGCCAGGGACAAAAGGACTGCCATGCGTCTCTCCACGAAAGGCCGGTATGCCGTGATGGCGATGGCCGACCTGGCGCGCCGCGAAGGCGAGACCGTCCGGGCCGTGGCCCTGGCCGACATCGCCGCGCGGCAGGAGATCTCGCTCTCCTACCTGGAGCAACTGTTCGCCCGCCTGCGCCGCAAGGGCCTCGTGAAGAGCGCGCGGGGTCCCGGCGGCGGCTATCGGCTGGCCCGCGAGGCGTCGGCCACCACCATCGCCGAGATCGTCCACGCCGTGGACGAGCCGTTGCGCGCCACCCGCTGCGACGCCGGCAAGGGCTGCATGATCAAGGGCGAGCGCTGCCTCACCCACGACCTCTGGGCCGACCTGGGCGACCGGATCGAGGACTACCTCGCCTCGGTCAGCCTCGCCGACGTGGTCGGCGGCCGCCTGCGCGGCAGGGCGGCGGCATGAGCGTCTACCTCGACCACAACGCCACCGCGAGGGTGCGGCCCGAAGCCATCGCGGCGATGACGCGCACGATGGAGGCCGTCGGCAATCCGTCGTCGATCCACGCCGCCGGCCGCGCCGCGCGCTCGGCGATGGAGCAGGCGCGCGAGCACGTTGCGAAGCTGATCGCCGCGCCGGCCTCGACCGTGATCTTCACGAGCGGCGGGACAGAGGCCAACGCGCTCGCCATGGAAAGCGCGGTCGCGGCCGGTACGCGCCGCCTCATCGTCTCGGCCGTCGAGCACGACTCGATCCGTGAGGCCGCCGCCGCCTCGGGCGTGGCGTTCGAGGTGCTACCGGTGACCCGCGACGGGACCGCCGACCTGGACTGGCTCTCCGAGCGCCTGGCCCGCTGGGACGTCGCCGACGGCAAGCCGTTCGTGGCCCTGATGCTGGCCAACAACGAGACCGGCGTGATCCAGCCCGTCAGGGTGGCGTCCGAGATCGTGCGCGCGGCCGACGGCTGGCTGCACGTCGACGCCATCCAGGCCGCCGGCAAGGTCGCGGTCGACAGCCGCGGGCTGGGCGCCGACACCCTGGCTATCTCCGCCCACAAGATCGGCGGGCCGCAGGGCGTGGGCGCGCTCACGTTCGGCCCACGGGCCACGCTGGTTCGCCGTCAGCATGGCGGCGGGCAGGAGCGCGGCCGTCGCGGTGGCACCGAGAATCTCCCCGGAATCAGTGGCTTCGGCGCAGCAGCTCAGATCGCCGTCGAGGGCCTGGCCGCGCAAGGTCCGCTCCGCGACGCCGCCGCGGAACGGCTCGAGGCCGCCGCCGCGGTCGTGATAGGCAAGGCCGCGCCGCGCCTGCCCAACACCCTCTGTGTCGCTGCGCCCGGCTGGACCTCGGACCTGCAGGTCATGGCCCTCGACCTCGCCGGCGTGATGATCAGCGCGGGCTCCGCCTGCTCGTCGGGCAAGGTCAAGGCCTCGCCGGTGCTCACCGCCATGGGGCTCGAAGACCTCGCCCCTTGCGCCATCCGCGTCTCGGGCGGCTGGTGCTCGACCGCCGAAGACTGGAACCGCTTCGCCGACGCCTGGCTTGAAGCCCACGCCCGCCACGCCGCGCGGCGGAAGGAAGTTGCGTAATGGCCGCCGTCAAGCAGACCGTCGAACACGTCGCCTCGCTCGAGAAGTACAAGCACGGCTTCGTCACCGACATCGATCAGGAGTTCGCGCCCAAGGGTCTGAACGCCGACATCGTCCGCTTCATTTCCGCCAAGAAGGACGAGCCGGAGTGGATGCTTCAGTGGCGGCTGGAGGCGTTCGAGCGGTGGCTGGCGCTGGAGGAGCCCGACTGGGCCAAGGTGAGCTTTCCGCGCATCGACTACCAGGACAGCTACTATTACGCCGCGCCGAAGACCAAGGAGGGCCCCAAGAGCCTCGACGAGGTCGATCCGGACCTGCTGGAAACCTACAAGAAGCTCGGCATCCCGCTGAAGGAGCAGGAGGTTCTGGCCGGTGTCCAGGGCGCGCCGCGTTACGCGGTGGACGCCGTCTTCGACAGCGTCAGCGTGGTCACGACGTTCAAGAAGGAACTGGCCCAGGCCGGGGTCATCTTCTGCCCCATGAGCGAGGCGATCCGCGAGCACGGTGACCTGGTGCGCCGCTACCTGGGCTCCGTCGTCCCCGTCAGCGACAACTACTTCGCCTGCCTGAACAGCGCCGTCTTCTCGGACGGCAGCTTCGTCTACGTCCCGCCGGGCGTGCGCTGCCCGATGGAGCTCTCCACCTACTTCCGGATCAACGCCGAGAACTCCGGCCAGTTCGAGCGCACCCTGATCATCGCCGATGCGGGCGCCTACGTCTCGTACCTGGAGGGCTGCACGGCCCCGATGCGCGACGAGAACCAGCTCCACGCCGCCGTGGTCGAACTGGTCGCCCTGGACGACGCCGAGATCAAGTACTCCACCGTCCAGAACTGGTATCCGGGCGACCCCGAGACCGGAAAAGGCGGCATCTACAATTTCGTCACAAAGCGCGCCGACTGCCGGGGCGACCGCTCGAAGGTCTCCTGGACCCAGGTGGAGACCGGCTCCTCCATCACCTGGAAGTACCCCTCCTGTGTCCTGCGCGGGAACGAGAGTTCCGGCGAGTTCTACTCGATCGCCATCACCAACGGCCGCCAGCAGGCCGACACCGGCACCAAGATGATCCACCTGGGCGCCAACACCCGCTCGCGGATCATCTCCAAGGGCATCAGCGCCGGGAAGTCGTCCAACACCTACCGCGGGCTTGTCTCGGCCCACCCGAAGGCCAGGGGCGCGCGCAACTTTACCCAGTGCGACAGCCTGCTGATCGGCAAGCACTGCGCGGCTCACACCGTGCCCTACATCGAGGCCCGCAACGGCCAGGCGGTGTTCGAGCACGAGGCCACCACGACGCGCCTTTCCGAAGACCAGCTCTTCTACGCCATGCAGCGCGGCCTTTCGCAGGAAGAGGCCGTCCAGCTCCTCGTGAACGGCTTCGTGAAGGACGTCCTCCAGGAACTCCCCATGGAGTTCGCCGTCGAAGCCCAGAAGCTGGTCGCGATCTCCCTCGAAGGGAGCGTCGGATGACGGCTCGGACCAGGAAGCCCAGGGCCTTGACGCTGAAGGACGCGTTCGAGACCGAATTCGCCCGGCGGGAAATGGAGCGGCGCGCCCGCGAGGAGGCCGAGCGGCGCCAGCAGGAGCAGGACCTCGCCTCTGCCCAGGCGCTGTACGAGGCCGTCCGGGCCGACGCCGATTTCCTGAAGGCGCGGGCCCTCGGCGCCGACCTGCGCCGCTACACCGTCTCGCTGGACCACAAGGCCTACCGGATCGCCGCCTACTTCGAGGCCGGCAAGGCGAGCGTCACCCTCTCCGACAAGCGCACGGCGAGCCCCGGCTCCACCGCGCCCCGCAAGCAAGAGACCGTCGAGAGCGTCGAGGACGCGCTCGGGGTCATGGCCCAGTTCCTCGCCGACGAGACCCGTTGAAGATGCTTTCCGTCAAAGACCTGCACGCCGAAGTCGACGGCAAGGAGATCCTGAAGGGCCTCAGCCTGGAGGTTCCGGCCGGCGAGGTCCACGCCATCATGGGCCCCAACGGCGCCGGCAAGTCGACGCTGAGCTACGTGCTGACCGGCCGCCAGGGCTACGACGTCACATCCGGGAAGGTCACCTTCGAGGGTGAGGATCTGCTGGCCCTCGAACCCGACGAACGCGCGGCCAAGGGCGTGTTCCTGTCGTTCCAGTATCCGCTGGAGATCCCGGGCGTCCCGGCGCTCACCTTCATCCGTACCGCGCTGAACGCGCAAAGGAAGGCCCGCGGCGAGCCCGAGGTCAGCGCGCCCGAGTTCCTGAAGCTCGCCCGCGCCAAGGCCGGCGAGCTCAAGATCGACTTCGACATGCTGAAGCGCGCGCTCAACGTCGGGTTCTCGGGCGGTGAGAAGAAGCGGATGGAAATCCTTCAGATGGCGATGCTTTCGCCGCGCTTCCTGATCCTGGACGAGACCGATTCCGGCCTCGACATCGACGCGCTCCGCATCGTCGCCGACGGCGTGAACGCGCTCCGCTCGCCCGACCGCGCGATGCTGGTGATCACGCACTACCAGCGCCTGCTGGACTACATCAGACCGGACCGCGTCCACGTCCTCTCGGCCGGCCGCATCGTCGCGTCAGGCGGTCCCGAGTTGGCGCTCGAACTCGAACGCGAGGGCTACGACAAGTACGCGAGGGCCGCCGCTTGAGCGTCGCCTCCGCCATCAAGACCGGCGACGCCGCCGAGCTTCCCGGCAAGCGCGACGAGGACTGGCGCTGGACCGACCTGCGCGGCCTGATCCGCCAGGTCCCGCCTGACTCCGCACCCGCTGCCGCCGTTGGCGCAGGGCCGTTCGATGGGGCGGCCGAGGAGATCGTGGTCATCGCCAACGGCGAGGGCGCGGCCCACATCGGCGTCGATCCTCACGGCGACCGCACGGTGGCGCTCCGCATCGTCTCTCGCGGCGACGGCAGCCATGCGGCCCGCGTTTCCATCGACGTCGAAGCCGACGGCCGGCTCACGCTGCTGGAGAGCTACGAAGGCGAGGGGAGCTACCTCAGCCAGACCGGCCTCGTGTTCAGCCTGGGCGTCGGCGCCCAGGTCGAGCGGGTCGTCCTGGCGGCCGACGACGCCGAGGGCGTGACGGTCAGCGAGGCCGAGGTGCAGCTCGCAGCCGAGGCCAGCTTCGGCCAGACCGTGATCACCGGGGGCGCGCGTCGCCAGCGTCTCCAGACGACCGTCCGCCACCCCGGCGGCCACGCGAACCTGCGCCTCGACGGCGTCTACCTGCTGGCCGACAAGCGTCACGCCGACCTGACCACGGTCGTCACCCACGAGGGCCTCGACGGCGTCACCGAGCAGCTCGCCAAGGGCGTCGTGCGCGACCAGGCCCGGGGCGTGTTCCAGGGCCGCATCGTCGTGGCCGAGGGCGCCGACAGGACCGACGCGCGCATGGGCCATCACGCGCTGATCCTGTCGGACCGCGCCGAGGTCGACGCCAGGCCGGAGCTGGAGATCTACGCCGACGACGTCTCCTGCGCCCACGGCAACACGGTGGGGCGGCTGGACGAGGACGCCCTGTTCTACGCCCGCCAGCGCGGCATGCCGGACGATGTCGCGCGCGCGCTTCTGACCGAGGCGTTCGTGGGCGAGGTGGTCGAGCGGATCGGGCACGAGCCCGCCCGCGACATTGCCGCCGCCTGGGTCGCCGAACGGCTGAGGGGAGGCTGAGCATGGCCTTCGACGCCGAGGCGATCCGCGCCGAGTTCCCCATCCTGTCGCGCCAGGTGCATGGCAAGCCGCTGGTCTACCTGGACAGCGCCGCCTCGGCGCAGAAGCCCCGCGCCGTCATCGAGGCGATGACGCATGCGATGGAGCACGCCTACGCCAACGTCCACCGCGGCCTGCACACGCTGGCCAACGAGACCACCGACGCCTACGAGGCCGCGCGCAACACGGTGGCGGCCTTCATCAACGCCGCGCCCACCGAGATCGTCTTCACCAAGGGCGGAACCGAGGCGGTCAATCTCGTCGCGGCCGGCATCGGCGCGTCGCTCCAGGCGGGCGACGAGATCGTGATCTCCGAGATGGAGCACCACGCCAACATCGTACCCTGGCACTTCCTGCGCGAACGCAAGGGCGTGGTGCTGAAGTGGGTCCCGGTCACCGACGACGGCCGCCTGGACCTGGAGGCCTTCCAGGCCCTGCTGGGACCCAGGACGAAGGTCGTCGCGCTCACCCACATGTCGAACGTCCTGGGCACGATCAACGACGCCAAGGCGTTGACCCGGATGGCCCATGAAGCGGGCGCGCTGGTGCTGTTCGACGGCTGCCAGGCCATCGTCCACAAACCCGTCGACGTCGCCGACATCGACTGCGACTTCTACGTCTTCTCGGGCCACAAACTCTACGGCCCGACCGGCATCGGCATCCTCTACGGCAAGGCCGAAAGGCTGGCCGCGCTGCCGCCCTACCAGGGCGGCGGCGAGATGATCGGCATCGTCAGCAAGGACGAGATCACCTACGCAGATCCGCCGCACCGCTTCGAGGCCGGCACGCCGCCGATCATCGAGGCCATCGGCCTGGGCGCAGCCGTCGCGTGGCTCTCGGCGCAGGATCGCTTCGCCATCGCCGAGCACGAGCATGCGCTGTACGCCCGCGCCCGCGAACGGCTGCAGGGCATGAACTGGCTGCGCGTCATCGGCGACGCCCCGGAGAAGGGCGCGATCCTGTCCTTCACCGTCGATGGCGCGCATGCCCACGACGTGGCCCAGATCCTCGATCGCTACGGGGTGGCCGTGCGGGCCGGAACCCACTGCGCGGAGCCCCTGATGCGGCGCTTTGGCGTGACGTCGAGCGCGCGGGCGTCCTTCGCCCTATATAACACCCTGGAAGAGGCCGACGCCTTCGTGGATGCGCTCACGAAGACCCAAGCCTTCTTCGCCTAGACCCATGAGCCCGATGGACGACGCGACCGCGATAGAGCCGACCCCCAGCACTCCGCTCAGCCAGGCGGAACTGGATGCGCTGACCGATCAGCTCATCGAGAAGCTGAAGACGGTGTTCGACCCGGAGATTCCGGTCGACATCTACGAACTCGGCCTCATCTACAAGGTCGACGTCTCCGACGACAAGGACGTGGCGATCGACATGACCTTGACCGCGCCGGGCTGTCCGGTGGCGGGCGAGATGCCGGGCTGGGTCGAGGACGCGGTCTCTGAAATCAAGGAGGTCCGCTCGGTCAAGGTCGAACTGGTCTTCGATCCCCCCTGGGATCCCTCACGGATGAGCGACGAGGCCAAGCTCGCGCTCAATATGTTCTGATGCCTGAACTCGACCTCAACACGCCCGCGCCGCGCGCGCGCCGCCCGCGACCGAAGGTCGTCAGCCTGACCGACGCGGCCGCCGGCCGCGTGCGCGAGATCATGGAAAGATCTCGGCAGGATGCAGCCGCGAAGCCCTATGTGGGCCTGCGGGTCGGCGTGAAGAACGGTGGCTGCGCCGGCCAGGAGTATGTCCTGGAGTACGCCGAGACCGCCGACCCGCTGGATGAGGTGGTCGAGGACAAGGGCGTGACCATCCTGGTCGAGCCGAAGGCGGTGCTGTTCCTGCTGGGCACCGTGATCGACTACGAGGTCACGCGGCTCGCTGCGAAGTTCGTGTTCCGCAACCCCAATGAGACCGATGCCTGCGGCTGCGGCGAGAGCGTGACCATTACACCAGTGAAACTCGACTGACCGTCGGAACGCGGTATCCTGTGTCCAGCAACCCGGGATCCGACATGACCGACGACGTCGAACTGCGCCGCCTGGCCATCCGCCGCGCCGACATGAAGCTGGCTTTCCGCAGCCACCTGCTGGCCTACGTGGTGGTCAATGCCGGACTGACGGCGATCTACGTCGCGACCTCGTTCGGCGACTACTTCTGGCCGATCTGGCCCATGCTGGGCTGGGGCATCGGCCTGGCTGCCCACGGCGCCTCCGTCTACATGAACGGCGAGGGCATCCGCGACCGCCTGATCGAGGAAGAGCTCGAGAAGCTCCGGCGCACGCGGCCCTAGTCGCCCGCGGCGTAGGCGTAGGGTCCGCCGCGTTCCAGCGCCCGCCGGTAGGCCGGCCGCTGATGGATCCGCTTCAGGAACGCCGCCAGCCGCGGTCGGCCCACGCGCGCCGCCGCACGCTCGGCCGCCGCCTCGAGCGGGAAGCTCATCATGATGTCGGCGGCGCTGAACTCGGGCCCTGAGAACCACTCGGCCTTCTCCAGCTCGCCCTCGATGTAGTTGAGGTGTGCGGCCACCTGCGGGTCGATGAAGCCCCGCTGCGCCTGCCTGGCGATGGCGCGGACCAGCGGCCGCACGATCGCCGGCGAGCGCGGCGCCATCTCGCCGAACACCAGCTTGAGCAGGAGCGGGGGCATGGCGGAGCCCTCGGCGTAGTGGAGCCAGTAGCGCAGGCGGCGGTGCTCGGCCGTGCCCGTCGGCGCGGCGAGCCGGCCCGCGCCGTATCGGTCCAGGATGTACTCGATGATCGCCCCGGTCTCGGCGACGGTCTCGCCTTCGTCGGTGACGACAGGTGACTTGCCCAGCGGATGGATCGCCTTCAGCTCGGGCGGCGCCAGCATCGTCTGCGGGTCGCGTTCGTACCGCACGATCTCATAGGGCGCTTCCAGCTCCTCCAGAAGCCACAGCACGCGCTGGGAGCGGGAGTTCTCGAGATGGTGGACGGTCAGCACGAAAAGGCCCTCGCAAGCGGCTGCGCGTGCGAGGGTCCTTAGCCTGTAAGCGGAAGCGTCGGCTAGTGTCCCGATTCCGAAGTTCGCAAGCGCGTGAGGCAGACTCGGTCGAACTTCGGAATCGATAAGGACACTAGAGAAATATTTGTTTCTAGTGTGCTTTTTGGATCTGAAGTTCGCTCGGCGCGCCGACCCGGAAGCAGGCGAACTTCAGATCCAGCACACTAGCGGCCGGTGAACTTCGCCGGGCGCTTCTGGGCGAAGGCCATGATGCCTTCCCGCGCATCGCTGGTGCGCGAGGCGACGGCCTGGGCGTAGGCCTCGGCTTCGATCTGCTCGTGCCACGCCGCGTCCAGCGAGTCCCACACCAGGTTCCGCGTGAGCGCCAGCGAGGCCGGCCCTTCGGCGAGGGCCCGGGCGTACTGCATCGCGGCGTCCGTCAGCTCGGCGTCGGGCACGCACTTGTTGATCAGGCCCCACTCGGCGGCGGTCCTGGCCGGCAGCTTCTCGCCCAGCAGCATCAGCTCCATGGCGCGCGCCTTGCCGATGAGCCGGGGCAGCATCCACGTCGCGCCGCCGTCCGGCACCAGGCCGATACGGCGGAAGGCGAGCAGGAAGTAGGCGCTCTCGGCGGCCACCACCAGGTCAGCCGACAGGGCCAGCGACACCCCGACGCCCGCCGCGACGCCGTTCACCGCCGAGACCAGCGGCTTGGGCGACTTGCGCACGGCGGAGACGAACGGGTTGTAGGTACGCAGCAGCGCCTGGTTCGGGCCGTTGCTGGCGTCCGTCGCGCGGCTGGCGGAGTTGCCGCCGGACAGGTTCGCGCCCGAGCAGAATCCGCGGCCTTCGCCGGTGATGACGATCGCGCGGGCCTTGTCGCCGTAGGCGAAGTCGTCGAACGCGGCCTGCAGCTCGCTCATCAGGTCGAGGCCCGCCGCGTTCAGCGTGCCGGGATCGGATAGGGTGATGATGCCGACGCCGTCTTCGACGCTCGTCTTCACCTTGGCGGGGGCCTGCGCGCCGTCCATGGCGTCCTCCGTTGAGCCTGATTGCGGTCAACGAAGCCAGAATACCCCCGCGTCAGCCAAGGGCGAAAAGCCGAACGACCGCTTGGCGGGGCGAGCGGAGGCTATGCCGCCCTGGCCTTCGAGGCTTCGTCCAGCTCGGCCAGGGTGTTGCGGTTGCGCCCCGCGTTCTTCGACGCATAGAGCGCCTCGTCGGCCCGCTCCAGCAGCATCGCCGGCGTCTCGTCCGCCAGCTTCTGCGCGATGCCGCCCGAAATCGTGATCGCTCCGAGGTCTTCGTTGGTCGAGCGGCGCTTCAGGATGCGCGAGCTGATCTCTTCGCGAGCCTGTTCCAGCGCCTGCAGCGCGACCCCGGGCGTCTCGCCCGGGAAGATCACCGCAAACTCCTCGCCGCCGTAGCGCGCGGCGAGCCGCTCGCCCGTTTCGGCGACGCGGCCGATGACGCTCGCCACATAGCGGATGACCTGATCGCCCGTCTGGTGGCCCCAGGTGTCGTTGAACGACTTGAAGTGGTCGATGTCGACGATCGCCAGAGTGACCGGGCCCTTGCACGCCGAGTCCAGCGCCTCGTCGAACGCCTTGCGGTTCGCGAGGTTGGTCAGGCCGTCGGTCATCGCCTCGCGGCGCACCTGCTCCAGGTGTTCGCGCAGCTTGCCCAGCTCGTCGGTGGTCTCGGCGAGCTGGTTCTCCAGCGCCGAGTTCTCGTCCCGGACCCTCTTCGTGGCTGCCGACAACGTCTCGACCATCACGCGGACGGCCTCGGCGTCCTCGCCCTGCAGCGACTCCGAGGCGGTGGCCAGTTGCTGGCCGTAGGCCTCGCTCGTCTCGCGGGCGGATTCGATGGCGCGCGAGACGCTGTCCAGTTCTTCGGTCAGGCTCTTGCCTGCGTCGATCAACTCGCCGGAGAGCTTGCCGCTCGGCAGGTGCTTGGAGGCGATCTCTTCGCCGACCTGCTCGGTGAACTGCTCACCGGACTCGATCACCGAGGCGATCTTCTGGGTCACTTCGCTGTCCTTCGAGGACACGTAGTGGAGCCAGAGCTCGAAATTGACGGCGGTCGGCCAGACGCGATGGGCTTCCATCGCGTCGATCGCCTTCTTGGCCAGCTCGTAGGCCTTGGCGCCTCTCAACAGGGAATCGATATCCGACGACATAGGGCGAGACCCTACGGACGGACCCCAAACGAGCCGTTAAAGGCGCCGGTTAATCATCCGTGGATCGCGGCGGCGGCGGGCGCATCAGGAACGCCGGCGTGTCGGCGCCGAAGCCGCGGACGGCCCGGTCCTCCCGATCTTCGCGGTCGCGCCGGCGGGTGTCGTCACGGCGGGCCTCGTCACGGCGGGGTTCGTCGCGGCGAGGACGTTCCTCACGGGGCGGGCGCTCCTCGCGGGGCGGGCGCTCGGCCCGGGCAGGGGCTTCGGCCTCGCGGTCCCGGCGTTCGCGGCGCGGACGCTCGGAGCGCTCCGGGCGCACCTCGGTCGCGCCGGGCGCAGCTTCCGCGGCCGCAGCCGCGGCCGGCGCTTCCGCGCGGGCGCGGTCTTCGCGCGGACCGCGATCCCGGTCGCGCCCGCCGCGGTCACGCCCGCGGCCGCGGTCACGATCGCGGGCGCCGCCGCGCGGGCTGCGGGGCTCGTCCTTGATCGAGGCCCAGTCGATGCCTTCCAGCGTGGTCTCTTCGGGCGTCTTGCCGATCAGCTTCAGCACCTTGTCGAGGTTGCGGCTGTCGGCCGGGGTCACGATCATGAACGCCTTGCCCGAACGCCCGGCGCGGCCGGTGCGGCCGATGCGGTGGACGTAGTCGTCGGCGTGATGCGGGACGTCGTAGTTGAAGACGTGGGTCACATCGGGGATGTCGAGCCCGCGGGCGGCCACGTCGGAGGCGCAGAGCAGCTTCAGCTCGCCCTTTCGGAACGCCTCCAGCGTGCGCATCCGCGTCGCCTGGTCGAGATCGCCGTGGATGGGGGCCGCATCGAAGCCGTACTTCTTCAGCGACTTGGCGACGATGTCGACTTCGCTTTTGCGGTTGCAGAAGACGATGCCGTTCTTCACCTCCTCGCCCTCGATCAGGGCCCGGAGCGCCGTGCGCTTGGCCTTCGGATCGGCGGTCGGGATGCGGGTCAGGTGCTGGGTGATCGTCTCGGCGGTGGTCGCCGGGCGGGCCGCCTCCAGCCGGGTCGGGTTCTTGAGGAACTGCTGGGTCAGCCGCGTGATCTCGGGCGGCATGGTGGCCGAGAAGAACAGCGTCTGCTTCTTGGCCGGCGTCAGCTTGAAGATGCGCTCGATGTCCGGGATGAAGCCCATGTCGAGCATGCGGTCGGCCTCGTCGACCACCATGATCTGGACGCCGGTCATCAGCAGCTTGCCACGCTCGAAATGGTCGAGGAGGCGGCCCGGCGTGGCGATCAGCACATCGACGCCGCGGTCCAGCTTCAGCTCCTGGTCCGAGAACGAGACGCCGCCGATCAGTAGCGCCCACGAGAGCTTCTGACCCTTGGAGTACTTCTCGAAGCTGGAGGCGACCTGGTCGGCCAGTTCGCGGGTCGGTGCGATGACCAGGGCGCGCGGCATGCGCGCCTTCGAGCGGCCGGCGGCCAGCTTGTCGATCATCGGCAGGGTGAAGGCGGCGGTCTTGCCGGTGCCGGTCTGGGCGATGCCCAGGACATCCTGGCCGGCCAGGGCGACCGGGATCGCGCTCGCCTGGATCGGCGTGGCGGTGGTGTAGCCGGTCTCAGCGACGGCGGCGAGGGTCGCGGGCGAAAGCCCAAGTTCGGAAAATTCGGTCATTCGGTACTTAAGAAGCGGAGCGCTCCCGGGATCGGGCAAGGCGCAGCGCGGCGGCGCGGACGGAGATCGCCGCGCGCGCGGAACATACGTTTCG
>NZ_JAEUMO010000234.1 GCF_016793285.1 Phenylobacterium sp. | reverse complement strand
GCATCTTCCGCGGTTCCGGTTCTCGCGGCATCACCCCCGCGCGAACACGAAATCCACGATGAACACCCGCTCGCCGCGCCCGTGGCGGGCGGTTTTCATGAGGTCTTCCAGATCGGCGAACCCGCCCTCGCGGGCGATCTCGTCGGTGATGTCGGCGAGGTCGACTTCCTGCAGCCGGGTGACCTCGACGAAGCCGTCCAGCAGCGGGTAGCGCGCGCCCACCTTCACTCGCGGCGTCAGCCACAGCCGGACGCTGGAGGTGATCTCGCCCGAGCGGACGCGCTCGCGCAGCGGCTTCGCGAACATCATCGCGGGTCGTAGCCCCAGGTCCAGGGACGGCGGCCGCGCAGATCCTGCGCCCAGACGATGCGCCAGCCGGCCCCCTCGCGATGGAGTTCGGCCGACCCACCAGCCGCGAAGTCCGCCCCGGTGAGCACCAGCGGCGCCGGGCAGCTCTCCGGTCGGAAGTTGTTGCGCAGGACCACGATGTCGGCGCTGCGGCAGAGTTCGTCGAGGCGTCCTTCCTTCAGCGGCCGCCGCAGGTTCCAGGCCGCGGCGAGCTTCACGGGCGCGGTGGGGCGCGGCGCGCAGCTCCAATGATCGCAGGCGAAGCGGGCGTCCCGCTCAGGCTCGCTGACGAGCGGCGTCAGGCCCCGGCGCCGCGACCACAACTCGGCTCCGAACAGCTTCACGTCGGGCCGCAGGAGGACCGCGTCCTTGCCTTCGCGCACGGCGACCGCAGCCCCGTCGGCGGCAATCCAGACGTCGGGCGCCGGGGGCCGCGGGGCCAGCAGCACTGCGCCGGCGAGCGGCACGCCGATCCAGCGCAACGGTCCGCGCCAGAGGCAGGCGAACAGCAGGCCCAGGAAGCTCACCGGCAGAACCCAGTCCGGCGCGCTGGGGACCACCATCTGCGAGACGGGCGCCGCCGCGGCCCAGGCCGCGACCTGGTTCATCAGCCCGATCGACCAGCCCGCCACCTCCAGCGGAGCCTGGCCGAGGCCGAGCGGGGTCAGCGCCGCACCAAGCGCCAGGCCGGGCATCATCAGGAACGACGAGATCGGTGCGACCGCGAGGTTGGCGAAGAGGCCCCAGGTGGAGACGCGATTGAAGTGCTGGATCGCGAACGGCCCGGTGGCCAGGCCCGCCACGAAGCTCACCGCGATGCTGGCGGCCGTCCAGGTGACGACGCCCTGCGCGGCGCGGATCGCCCAGGGAACCTCGATCTCCCGGATCGGCCGCGGCCAGATCTCGGCCAGGGCCACGAGCGCGGCGGTCGCGGCGAACGACATCTGGAAGCCGGGCTCGGTCACCGCCTCGGGCTGTAGCAGCAGCACGCCCATCGCCGCGAGCGCGAGGGCGTGGAGGCTGATCGCCTGCCGGTCGGCCAGGATCGCCGCGAACGCCACCGCGGCCGTGATCGCCGCCCGTTCGGCCGGCGGCGGGGCGCCCGAGAGCACGAGGTAGCCGCCGACCGCCGCGAGGCCCACCAGTGCGGCGGCCTTCTTCCCGTGGACCCGCAGCGCCAGCCAGGGCCAGCAGGCGATCAGGAGCCGCGCCAGACCGAAGGCGAAGCCGCCGACGATCGCCATGTGCAGGCCGCTGATGGAAACGATGTGCGCCAGTCCGGCGGCGCGCAGGTTTTCCACCTGCTCCGGCGGGATGAACGCTTCGTGCCCCGTCGTCATCGCCGCGGCCAGACCGCCCGTCTCGGGACCGAGCGCGGCGACGATCCGCTGGGTGAGCGCCCAGCGCGTCGCGTTCACCCGCATCGTCGCCGCCAGCCGCCACGGCGCCCTCACCTCTGCCCCGGACGCCACGGGCGGCCGCAGTGCCAGGCCCACGGCGCCGACGCTCTCGAAGTAGGCGTCGCGCGCGAAGTCGTACGAGCCCGGGCTGGCCGGGGGCGGAGGCGGGTTCAGGATGGCCAGCAGCCGCACGGTCTCGCCGGGCGCCGGCAACGGCGTCCCCGGGCGAAGCGTCGCGCGCATCCGGATCGGCGTCGCATCGGCCGGCCAGTCACCGACGCGGATCGGCGCCAGCAGCAGCCGCTGACCGCCCACGCCGGGCTGGGCGATGTCGACCACGAACGCCTCGACCCACTGCGGCCGTGCGCCGGCCTGCGCCACCGGCGCCTTCACGGCCTCGGTGCGCAGCTTCGCGACCGCGAAGCCGCCGACCGCGCAGGCGCTCAGCACCAGCGCCATGGTGGTCCCGCGCCACAGGCTCCAGCGGGTCGCGACGAGCAGGGCCGCCGCGACGGCGATCAGCGCCCAGGCCACCCAGGTCTGCGGCTCGCGCAGCAGTCCGAAGTAGAGGCCGCAGCCCAGGCCGAGCGCCACCGGCGTCCAGAGCGTCCAGCGGTCGACCTGGAGGTCGCCCTGGTCCCGCAACCAGATCCCCGCCCGCCGCAGGCTAGGACGCCACCGAGGGCGCGTGCTAAGAGGCGCCGCCTCCGCCGAGGCCGCCTCCCCTGCACCCTTGAGATCGCCCGACCCCGAAATGTCCGCCCCCGAAAACCCCGGCCGTCCCGTCCGCACGCGGATCGCACCTTCGCCTACCGGCATGATGCACATTGGCACCGCCCGGACGGCTCTCTTCAACTGGCTATATGCGCGCCATACGGGTGGGACGTTCCTCCTGCGCGTGGAGGACACCGACCGCGAACGCTCCACCGACGCGGCGGTGAAGGTGATCCTCGACGGCCTGAAGTGGCTGGGCATGGCCTGGGACGAGGAGCCCGTCTTCCAGTCGTCGCGCGCCGACCGCCACCGCGAGGTCGTGGCCGAACTGATGACCAGGGGCGAGGCCTATCGCGACTACATGCTGCCCGAGGAACTGGAGGCCGAGCGCGAGCGCGCCCGCGCCGAGGGCCGCGTCGTGCGCACGCCCTGGCGCGACGCCGATCCGGCGACCTGGCCGGACCGCGCCTACGCGGTGCGCCTGAAGAGCCCGCTGGACGGCGAGACGATCGTCGCCGACGCGGTGAAGGGCGAGGTGAGGTTCCGGAACGCCGGCCTCGACGACCTCATCCTGCTGCGTTCGGACGGCAACCCGACCTACAATCTGGCCGTCGTCGTCGACGACCACGACATGGGCATCACCCACGTCATCCGCGGCGACGACCACCTGAACAACGCCGCGCGCCAGACGATCATCTACGAGGCCATGGGGTGGGAGATCCCGGTCTGGGCGCACTTGCCGATGATCCACGGCCCCGACGGCGCGAAGCTGTCCAAGCGGCACGGCGCGCAGTCGGTCACCGAGTTCGACGACATGGGCTACCTTCCCGAGACCATGCGCAACTATCTGGCCAAGCTCGGCTGGGGCCACGGCGACGACGAGATCTTCACCGACGAGCAGGCGGCCGAGTGGTTCGACATCCATGACGTCGTGGGCGCGCCGGCGCGCCTCGACTGGGCCAAGCTGAACCACTTCAACAACCACTACATCCGCCTGGCCGAGCCCCAGCGGCTGGCCGGCCTCGTCGCGAAGATCCTCGACAGCCGCGGCGTGGCGCTGAAGCAGGGCGACGCGGCGCTGATCGCACGCACCATTCCCTTCGTCCGCGACGGCGCCAAGACCACGCTCGAACTGGCCGACGCCGTCCTCTTCGCGCTCAAGACCCGCCCGCTGGAGGTGCCTGAGAAGACGCGCACGCAGCTTGCCGATCCCGAGATGGCGGCGCGGTTCACGAAATTGCGCTCGGCGCTCGGCGGCGTAACGGACTGGAGCGTGCCCGGACTGGAAGATTCCCTTCGCAAGTTCGCCGACTCCGAGGGGATCGGCCTGGGGAAGTTCGGTCCGCAGTTGCGTGCCGTGCTTGCCGGCGGGGCGCCCGCCCCTGACCTCGCGGGAACCCTGACCGCGCTCGGCCGCGACGAGAGCCTGGGCCGTATGGACGACGCGCTTCCGCCCGTCGCATAAAGGGGTATAAGCCCGACGAACGGGTGTTTCATTTCGCAAGCGCGAAGGGGGTCTCATGGCTGAAACGGCGAAGATTCAGGTCGACGGCAGGACGGTCGAACTTCCGGTCATGCGCGGCACCGACGGCCCCGCGGTGGTCGACATCCGCAAGCTCTACGGCGACGCCGACGTCTTCACGTATGACCCTGGCTTCACGTCGACGGCCTCGTGCGAGAGCAAGATCACCTTCATCGACGGCGACAAGGGCATCCTGCTGCACCGCGGCTACCCGATCGACCAGCTCGCCGAGAAATCGAGCTTCCTGGAGGTCTGCTACCTCCTCCTGCACGGCGAATTGCCGACCGCCGGCGAGTTCGCCCAGTTCGAGAAGAACATCATCTACCACACCATGGTCCACGAGCAGGTGGACCGCTTCTTCCAGGGCTTCCGCCGCGACGCGCACCCCATGGCGATCATGTGCGGCGCGGTCGGCGCGATGAGCGCCTTCTATCACGACAGCACCGACATCAACGATCCCGAGCAGCGGATGATCTCCGCCCACCGGCTGATCGCCAAGATGCCGACCCTGGCGGCGCGCGCCTTCAAGTATTCGCGTGGCCAGCCGTTCGTGTACCCGCGCAACGAGCTCTCCTACGCGGAGAATTTCCTGCGCATGTGCTTCTCGGTCCCGGCCGAGGACTGGAAGCCGAATCCGGTACTGGCCAAGGCCATGGACCGCATCTTCATCCTGCACGCCGACCACGAGCAGAACGCGTCGACCTCGACCGTCCGCCTCGCCGGGTCGTCGGGCGCCAATCCGTTCGCCTGCATCGCGGCCGGCATCGCCTCTCTCTGGGGCCCCAAGCACGGCGGCGCGAACGAAGAAGCGCTGAACATGCTGAAGGAGATCGGGACCGTCGACCGGATCCCCGAGTTCGTCCAGGGCGTGAAGGACCGCCGCTACCTGCTGATGGGCTTCGGCCACCGGGTCTACAAGAACTACGATCCGCGCGCGACCGTGATGCAGAAGTCCTGCCACGAGGTCCTCGAAGCCGTCGGTCACCAGGACGACCCGCTGCTGCAGGTCGCCATGGAGCTGGAGAAGATCGCGCTCAACGACGAGTTCTTCGTCCAGCGCAAGCTCTACCCGAACGTCGACTTCTACTCGGGCATCACGCTGCGCGCGCTCGGCTTCCCGCCCGAGATGTTCACGGTGCTGTTCGCCCTCGCCCGCACCGTGGGCTGGATCGCCCAGTGGAAGGAAATGATCGAGGATCCGTCGCAGAAGATCGGCCGTCCGCGGCAGCTCTACACGGGGTCGCCCCAGCGCGACTACGTGGCCGTCGACAGGCGCTGACGCGCCACAAGGTCCAGAACCGCAGACGCGGCGGCCTCGTTCGCATCGGGGCCGCCGCGTCCCATTTTCAGAAGCGCCGCGTTCTGCCGCTCGACCTGCCGCGCCCGGAGCGCCGGGTCGTCGAGCCGCAGCGCGATCTCGCGCGCAAGCGCCGGGCCGTTGCAGTCGTCCTGGATCATCTCCGGCGCGACGAAGTCCTGCGCGGCGATGTTGAACAGCGTCACATACTTCGTGCGGATCAGTCGCTTCAGGATCGCGTAGGTCACGGGCGCCAGCCGATAGGCTACCACCATCGGACAGCCGGCCAGCGCCAGTTCCGTCGTGACCGTGCCCGAGCAGGCCAGCGCCACCGTCGCCGCCTTCATCGCGGAGCGTTTGGCGGCATCGCCCTCCACCACATGCGCCCGGTGCGCCCAGCCCGCCACCCGCGCCTTCACCAGCTCCGCCACCGTCGGCGCCGCGGGCGCCACGACCTGCAGGTTCGGCCGATCGGCCTTCAACAGGCTGACGGCGTCCTCGAACGCCGGCATCACCCGCTCGATCTCGGACGGCCGGCTGCCGGGCAGCACCAGCAGGATCGGATCCTCCGGCGCGGCGCCGATCTGCGCCCGCAGCCCCGCCGGATCGGCCGCCGAGAAGTCGATGGCAAGCGTGGAGTCACCCACGAACACGGTCTTCAAACCCTCGCGCTCGAACGCTGGCGCGTCGAAGGCGTGGATCGTCAGCAGGAGGTCGAAGGCGCGCGCCGCCGTCCGCGCCCGCCCGGGCCGCGAGGCCCAGACCTGCGGCGCCACATACTTCACCAGCGCCAGCCGCGGGTCCTGCCGCCGAAGCCGCTGGGCCACGCGAAGGGTGAAGCCCCAGGAGTCGATCAGCACCGCCACGTCGGGCTTCTCGCGGGCCGCCAGGTCCGCCGTCTCGTCGGCGCGGCGCACGACCTTGCCGTAGGCCATCAGCCCCTCCAGCAGGCCGAAGATCGAGAGTTCGGCGATGTCGAAGGGGCTCTCGAGGCCCTCCGCGCGCATCCGCTGGCCGCCGACGCCGACGAAGCGCACGCCATCGCCCAGCTTCGCTCTCAGCGCCCGCATGAGCCCCGCGCCGCGATCGTCGCCGGAGGCCTCGGCGGCGACCAGCATCACGGTGAGCGGCGGCGCGGTCATGACGCCGGCGGCGGCTCGACGCCCAGGATGAAGACCCCCAGTTCGTCGGCGGTCGCGATCGTCGCCTCGCGATCGAGCACCAGAAGCCGCCCCGCCTCGCCGACGATACCCGCCAGCCCCGCGCGCGCCACGCCCTGCACGGTGGCGAGCCCGATCGTCGGCAGATCGACCCGGGTCTCCTGGATCGGCTTCGGCGCCTTGGCCAGAACGCCCGCGCCGGCGCCCGCCCGGCCCCTCAGGTGCGCCGGCAGGTCGGCGACCCTGGCCAGCATGGCGTCGGTGCCCTCCTGCGCTTCGACGGCGAGGACCAGGCCGTGGGCGACGACGGCGGCCTGGCCCACGTCCAGCCGCCCGATCGCCCGGGCCACCTCCAGCGCACGATGTGCGTCCGCCAGGTCGTCGACCGCCGGCGCGCACGCGCCCAGCAGGCCGGCCGGCAGCGAAAGGTCGTCCATCACCTCGTGCGCGCCCTCGACCGCAAAGCCTTCCTTCTCGAACTCGCCGATCAGGACGCGCAGCATCGCGTCGTCGCCCCGGCGCGCGGCGGCGGCCACCTTGGGCAGCAGGGTGAGGCCGCGCAGGTCGGGCATGAGGCTGGCGAAGTCCGGCCGCGCCACGTTGCCGGCGAGGCAGATCGAGCGGCATCCCGCCCGCTTCAGCGCCTTCAGGCACTTGCCGAGCTCGGCCAGGCCGACCTCGGCGCCGGCGTAGTCGGCGAGGCTGTCGCCGGCGAAGCCCTTCAGCCGGATCACGAACAGCGGCCGGCCGGAGCGTTCGCAGTGCCGGGCGATCTCCACCGGCAGGCCCCCGCCGCCGGCGATGAGGCCGAGCTTCTGCATCGTCCCTAGAGTTCCCGCTCGGGCAGGCAGAGCGGCCGGGTCGCATCGGCGCGGATGAAGTCGATGATCTCCATCACCGGCGGCGAGTGGCCGAAGGCGGCGGCGGTGTCGTCGATGCGCTCCTGGAAGGTGCCTTCCTCGGCGAACATCAGCCGGTAGGCCGAACGCAGCGCGCTCACCGTCTCGCGGTCGAAGTTGCGCCGCTTCAGCCCCACGAGGTTCAGGCCCTCGAGGTGCGCGTGGTTGCCCCAGACCATGCCATACGGGATCACGTCCTTGGTGACGGCCGCCAGGCCGCCGATGAAGGAGTAGCGCCCCACACGGCAGAACTGGTGGACGGCCGCCAGTCCGCTCACGGTGACGAAATCGCCCACCACGACATGGCCGCCGAGCGTCGCGGAATGCGCGAGCACCACGTTGTCGCCCACCTCGCAGTCGTGCCCGATGTGGCTGGTGGCCATGAAGAAGCCGTCGTTCCCCACGCGCGTCACGCCGTCCTCGCCAGGACCGCCGATGTGCATCGTGACGTGTTCCCAGATGCGGTTGCGGTCGCCGATGATCAGCTCGGTGGGCTCGCCCTTGTAGCCGGTGTGGTGCGGCGGCCCGCCCAGGTTGGCGAAGTTGCGCACCGAGCAGTCCTCGCCGATCGTCGTGCGGTTCTCGATCACCACATGCGCCAGCACCTGCGTCCGCGCGCCGATCCTGACGTGCTCGCCGACGATGCTGTAGGGGCCGACGCTGACGCCATCGGCCAGTTCCGCCCCCCTGGCGACCAGGGCGGTCGGATGGATCTCCACGCTCAAGGCTTCAGGTCTCCACCACCATGGCGGCGAACTCGCACTCGGCCGCCACCTTGTCGCCCACCATCGCCTGGCCCGCGAACTTGAAGACGTCGCCGCGGTGGCGCACCACCTTCACCGGCATGCGCACCACGTCGCCCGGCCGCACCGGCGAGCGGAAGCGGCAGTTGTCGGCCGACATGAAGAAGATCGCCTTGCCGGCGGTGTCCACCTCCAGCGACTTCGACATCAGGACCGCGCCGGTCTGCGCCATGGCCTCGATCAGCAGCACCGCCGGCATGACCGGATAGTGTGGGAAGTGGCCCGGGAAGAAGGGCTCGTTCACCGTCACGCACTTGATGCCGACGATGCTCTCGTTCTGCCTGTACTCTTCGCAGCGGTCGACCAGCAGGAACGGATACCGGTGCGGGATCCGCTCCATGATCTCGGTGATGTCTATATCGGTGGGGTTCGCCGCCACCGGGGCCCTTCGCGCCATCAGTTTCCCCCCGCCCTGCGGCTCGCCATGCGGGCCAGCCACGCCGTTTCCTTCAGCCACTCGCGGATCGGCCGCGCGGGCATGCCGCCCCAGGTCTCGCCGGCCGGAATGTCCTTCATGCAGCCCGCGGCGGCGCCGACCCGCGCGCCCGCGCCGATGGTCACATGGTCGGCGACCCCGGCCCGTCCCCCGAACTGCGCGCCGTCGCCGATCGTCACGCTGCCCGAGATCCCCGTATGGGCGGCCATCACGCAATTGCGACCCACGCGGACGTTGTGGGCGATCTGCACCAGGTTGTCGATCTTGGTGTTCTCGCCGATCACCGTGTCGTCGTAGGCCCCGCGATCGACAGTGGTGTTCGCCCCGATCGAGACGCCGTCCTGGATGATCACCCGGCCCAGTTGCGGGATGTCGATCAGGCCCTTGGGCCCGACCGTCGCGCCGAAGCCGGGCTCGCCGATCCGCGCCCCGGCCAGCACCTTCACGCGGTCGCCGACCAGTGCGAAGCCGATGCTCACGTTGGGACCGATGTCGCAGTCGCGGCCGATCGCGACCCCCGGCCCGATCACCGTGTTGGGCCCGATCCGCGTGCCGCGGCCGATCTGGACCGCCGGCCCCACGACGGCCCCGGCGCCCAGGACGACGTCGTCCTCGAGCTTCGAGTCCGCAGCCACGGCCGCCGTTCCCGCCGCCCGCGGGCGATGCAGGCGCTGGGCGGCGAGCGCGTAGGCGCCCTGTGGGTTGGCCGCGACCAGCACCGCACACCCCTCCGGAGCCAGCGCTTCGGCGCCCCTGGGGACGAAGCAGGCGGCCGGGCGCGCCTCGGCCAGGTCGGCCGCATAGCGCTTGTCGGTCAGGAAGGTGATGCTGTCGGGACCGGCGTGAGCCAGCACGGCCACCCGGCTCACCAGCCGGTCGCCCGCACCCGCGTCCACGAGCTCGGCGCCGGTCAGGCTGGCGAGTTCGCGGAGGGGCGCGGGGCCCAGGTCCTCGAAGAAGCGCGGGTCTGGCATGGCCTGGGTTCTAGGCCGCTTCGGCCCGCGCGTCAGTCCTATCCGTCGCCTACTTGCGCGCCGGAGCCGCCGCGGCGGGAGCCGCCGGCCGCGGAGCCGCCGCCGGCGCGCCCTGCTGGTCGAGGCGCTCGCGATCGAAGGCGAACTGGGTGATCTTGGCGTTCAGCGCCGTCACCACCTGCGGGGTGATGTCGGTCGCCGGGTTCGCCAGCACGATCACCTGCCGGTTGAAGAGCATGGCGCAGCCCTTGGCCTGGTAGGCCTGGCGGATGAGCGGCTCCATCTCCTCGCCGATGCGGTTGATCGCCTTCTGCTGCGTCGCCTGCAGTTCCTGCTCACGGAGCTGCTGCTTGCGTTGGAAGGCGCTGGCCTTCACCTGCACGGCCGCGGCGCGCTGCTCGTAGGCATCCTGCGCCAGCGTCGCGCGCTGGGCGTCGATGGCCTTGGCTTCGTTCTGGATCGCCGTGCCTTCGCTCTGCAGCTCGGCGTTCACCTGCCCGGCGAGCTGCTGGATGCGGGTCTGCACGTACTTGCCGACCGTCGAGTTGGCCAGCACGCCTTCCGGCGAGACGATGCAGAGGCCGGCCGGAGCCGCCCCGTGGGTCACTTGCGGCGCGGCGGCGGCGGGCGCCGCGGCGGCCGGGGCCTGGGCCGCGGCGGAAGTCGCGCTGGTGAGCGCGAGGGCCACGGCGGTTCCCGCCACGGCAAAGGTCTTGAACGTCATCTTTTCCTAGAACCTGGTTGAAGTGGAGAACCGGAAGAGTTCCTTCCTGTCGTAGTCTTCCTTGGCCAAAATTCGGCTGAAGTCGAAGCGGATCGGCCCCATCGGCGACTTCCAGAAGACACTCACGCCGGCCGAGGCGCGAAGCGACAGGTCGTCACGGATGCAGACGTTGCGGGTGCCCGGCACGGCCAGGTTCGCGATGGTCTGCGTGGGATCGGTGGGGCTCGGGATCGTCGGGTTCAGGCAGTCCACGTCGCCCGGCTGGTAGGTCTTGTCCTTCTTGTCGAGCATGCCCAGCGTACCGATGTCGCTGAAGAGCGCCGCCTTGATCCCGTACTGTTCGGGCAGGAACGTCGGCACCGTCAGTTCCACGGTCGTGATCGCATAGGCCTTGCCACCCAGGGCGTCGGCGCGCTGCAGCGAGGTGTCGCGCGGACCGATGCCCGCGGTCTCGAAGCCGCGGAAGGTCAGGCCGCCCTTATAGTAGCGGTCGTTGATCCGCACGTCGTCGCCCGCCCAGCCGGCCACGTAGCCGGCCGATCCGGTGATCGAGAAGATGAAGTCCTTGGTGAAGCCGTGGAACCACGCGGCCTCGATGTCGGTGCGCACGTAGTTCACGTCGCCGCCCAGGCCCGCGATGTCCTGGTTGAAGTCGATGTAGAAGCCCCGCGTCGCGTTCAGATAGTCGTTCCGGCG
>NZ_JAEUMO010000214.1 GCF_016793285.1 Phenylobacterium sp. | reverse complement strand
GCCGGCCTTCTGGAGCTTCACCAGCGCCTTGCCGACGTCGGTGGTCTCCTTCAGCGAGCGATGGCCGAAGTCGACGATCTTCTCGGGATGGCCCAGCGCCCAGGCGGCCGAGGTGCCGATCGCGCGGTGGCCGTTGTCGGTGGCCGCCGCCGCATAGCCCTGGATCGCGAGCCGGCGCAGCGCGAACGAGTTGATCGAGCCCGCGAACCCGCCGTTGCCCAACTGCACGAACTTGCCGTTCCAGTTGAAGCCGATCGGGATCCAGACCTCGATGCCGATCTCCGAGTCCTTCGTCGGCCGGCTGACGACGGTGACCTTGCAGAGCGCCTTGCCGTCGGCGACCTCACGCGTAGCCGAGATGACCTCGGCGCTCTTCGTGGGGTTCTTCGGAAATTCCGCACACGAACTCTCCGCCCGCGCCAACCCCGGCGCCGCCGCCAGCGCCACCACCACCCCGGCCGCCAACAGCAGCGTCCTCATACCCAGCCCTCCCTTCCCTTGTTGGCGCGACTTCAGCACAGGCTGAGCGACAGGGGGAGCCTGGAAGGCGATGAAGTTCTTCTTTTGTTCTTGTCCTGCGGTGTCGTTTGTGCGATGATCCGAGCGTCGAGGTCTTGCGGCGCAGCCGCTCCGAAGTCACAGAAATTAGGGGTCGTCGATGGCCGAGATGGCCCGGATCGTCGAAAACCCGGCTGGACGACCCAGGTGAGCATCGAGAACCTGACCCGTGTCGTGCCGCCGCCCGACAGGCCGGGCGATCCGTTTCTCGGCTCGTGGCGCGACATCGAGGCGAAGCTCGGGACGGCATTGCCGCGCGATTACAAGGCTTTCGTGCGGATGTACGGCCGCGGGCAATTCATGGAGTACGTCTGGATTTGGACGCCGGGGGCTTGGGACCACCACGACAGGCTCGAGTCAATGGCGCCGACCGTCCTGAGGCTGCTCAAGGAGGATGAGGACTTTCCGTTTCCAGTCTGGCCCGAGGCGGGCGGCCTGTTGCCCTTCGGCTCCACGCTTGATGGCGACTATCTCGCCTGGGTGACGCACGGCGCGCCCGACGATTGGACTGTCACTGTCCTGGATCGAGGCATGGGCTATCAGGAAGCGCACGCCAACGCGTGCGGCATGACGGACCTCCTCGCAGGCATGGCAACCGGTGAAATAGGCGCACCGGCCTTTCATCCCGCCATTCTGGAATGCGAACACCTGTTCAGTCCGAACCCGCGAGGCCCCGCTCCCATCGTGGAGATGAGCTGGTGGCTCGGCCCGTTCGGCGCCGCTGGCAGCGGCACGTCCGTCAGTCGCCTCGGGCGCAGTTAGGCGCCAAGAACGAAAGAGCCCCGGCTTGCGCCGGGGCTCCCACGACACACCCGATCGGTGTGGTAGCTGGATCCCGGATCGCCGCGGAGCGGCGTCCGGGATGACCTTCGGTCAGTTCCGGAACACCGCCGCCATCGACGGGTCGTTCGGCATTTCGCGGTATTGCTGCAGTTCGTTGCGGCCGACCACCATGTGGTGGACTTCGTCCGGGCCGTCGGCGATGCGCAGCGTGCGGGTCTGGGCGTACATGCGGGCCAGCGGGGTGTGCTGCGACACGCCGAGCGCGCCGTACATCTGGATCGCCTGGTCGATGATCTGGCAGACCTTCTCGGGCACCATCGCCTTGACCATGTGGATCCACACGCGGGCCTCGCGGTTGCCCAGCACGTCCATCGCCTTGGCCGCCTTCAGGACCATGAGGCGCATGGCCTCGATCTCGATGCGGGCGCGGCTGACGCGCTCGATGTTGCCGCCAAGCTGGATGATCGGCTTGCCGAAGGCCACGCGGGTCATGCCACGGGTGACCATCAGGTCCAGCGCCTTCTCGGCCGAGCCGATGGCGCGCATGCAGTGGTGGATGCGGCCGGGGCCCAGGCGGAGTTGGCTGATCTCGAAGCCGCGGCCTTCGCCGAGCAGCATGTTCGAGGCCGGCACGCGGGCGTTGTTGAAGCGGATGTGCATGTGGCCGTGCGGCGCGTCGGGGTCGCCGAACACGTGCTGGCCGCCGACGATCTCGACGCCCTCGCAGGGGAGCGGCACCAGGATCTGCGACTGCTGCAGGTGGGGCGGATCATGCTCGCCGCCGGTCTTGACCATGCAGATCATGACCTTGCAGCGGGGCGAGCCCGCGCCCGAGATGTAGTGCTTCTCGCCATTGATGATGTACTCGTCGCCCACGCGCACGGCGCGGGTGTCGATGTTCTTGGCGTCCGAGCTGGCGGTGTTCAGCTCGGTCATGCAGTAGGCCGAACGGATCTCGCCCTTCAGCAGCGGCTCCAGCCACTGTTTCTTCTGCTCGGGCGTGCCGACGCGTTCCAGCACCTCCATGTTGCCGGTGTCGGGCGCGGCGCAGTTCATGATCTCGGAGGCGAGGCGGACCTTGCCCAGCTCGACGGCGATGTAGGCGTAGTCGAGGTTCGTGAGCCCCTCGCCGGTCTCGGCGTCGGGCAGGAAGAAGTTCCAGAGGCCGGCGGCCTTGGCTTTCTCCTTGGCGGCTTCCAGCACTTCGAGCTGGCCCGGGGCGTACTGCCACGGATCGGGACGGCCCTCGCCCAGGCGGTGCCATTCCTCGGAGGCGGGCTCGGCGACGTCTTTGATGAACGCCTTCACGGCGTTGTAGAGCGGCAGCGCCTTGTCCGACATGCGCAGGTCGTTGAGGTCGTCCTGCGGCGAAAGGCCGAAGCTGGACTGCGCCTGCGTCTTGGCGCCGGCCGGCCGGTCGGAGGTCATGGTCATCGGGCTGCTCCCAGCGGTTTTTCTCTGCCGTCTGTTTTGGCGCACTTTCGGCGAGATTCAAACAACTGTTTCAGTGGTGTGCGTCGTTCGCCCACGGCGCAGCCGGGCCCCGGCGGGGAGACCGGGACCCGACGCCGCGGCGGCGGCGCGAGACTACGCCGCGACGGCCTCCCGGCGATGCCGGCGGAGCGCGAGCCACTGGAGGTCGGCGACGACGGCCGCGCCGGCGGCCTGGCCGAGGATCGCCGCGAGGCCCAGCGTCGTCGGCTGGGCGAAGCCGAGCGCCACGAGGGCCACGCTCTCGGCCGCCCAGATCAGGTTGAAGGCGACCAGCGCCCAGACGCCGGCGCGCGGCAAGGCCGGGCGGGTGGCGAGCCAGGCCAGCAGGCCGGCGTAGACGAGGAGGAAGCCGCCCACCGGCTGCATCAGCGACGGCGAGAGGCCGAGGGGGCCTTCGAGCAGGCCCGCGTCGAACGCGAACACCGCGCCGCCGAGGCCGCACACGGCGGCGTCGAGGGCGATCACGGTCCGGAGGAAGGGAGAACGCACGGCGGTCATCGGAGGAACCCTTTCGGCTGGTTGACGCCGCAAGGGTCCCGCAGCCGCCGCCGCGCGTCGATTACGCGGGAGGTAAGGCCCGCGCCTGTCCTGCTACTTCACCGGCGCCTTGTCGGCGCTCGCGCAGACCGCCGTCAGGAGCGCGGCGTTGTCGGCGCCGTCGGCCTTCTTGGGGGTGTCCTTGCGCCAGGTGTCCTTGATGTCGAGCGGCTGGTTCGGCTTGTACGAGCCCAGCGTGATCATGTTCTTCTTGCTGCAATCGAGCGCCACGACGCTGCCGACGCCGTCGGCCTTGCCCGGGCCCGAGGGGCCGATCTTGGCCTCGGGCTTCGAGACCGCCTGCATGACCACCACGCGGCCGGTCTCGCGGTCTTTGTAGGTATAGTCGGCGTCGTAGGACCACTGGATGCCGTTGCCGGAGTCCACGTACTTGGTCCAGCTCTCGGCTGCGGCGGCGCCCGCAACGAGGCTCAGGGCGGTGGCGAGCGCGATGGCGCGGCGCATGGGCGTATCTCTCCAAACGATCGTTCGAGCGTGTTCAGCCGAAACCTAGCGGCGGTTTTTGGGCGCCTCCACAGAATTCGCGCGCGGCGCATCGCCTCCTCTCCCCCGAGCGGAGCGATGGAGGGAGAGGGCCGGCTCGTGAAAGCGTGCTCCGCTGATAGCCTGCGAGGGCCACGGGCGACCGGCGGGCCCTCGATGGGCTAACGGAGTCGCCCAGCCGGCCCTCACCCGACCCTCTCCCTTCTTCGCGCCTGACGGCGCTCGCGGGAGAGGAGGTCAGGCCACCTTCCGCCTGGCGCCGGCGTAGGCGCGCTCGGTGTCGCCGATGTAGTCGCGCGTGATCGGAAGCACGTCGACGCGTTTCGCCAACTGGATCTGCCAGATGTACTGGCGGCGCGCGCGGAAGCTCTGTTCGGCGATGCCCAGGTAGAACTCGAACATCCGGCAGAAGCGCTCGTCGTAGAGCTGGGCGATGTCGGCGCGGGCGGCCTCGAAGCGGTCGCGCCAGTGGCGGATGGTCTCGGCGTAGTGCAGGCGCAGGATCTCGATGTCGGTGACGATCAGGCCCGCCTTCTCGATGGCCGGCAGCACCTCGGAGAGCGCCGGCGAGTAGCCGCCCGGGAAGATGTACTTGTCGATCCAGACGTTGGTCGTGCCGGGCTCGGGCCGGCCGATCGAGTGGACCAGCCCCACGCCGTCGTCCTTCATCAGGCGCGCCACGCCGTCGAAGTACTCCTGGTAGTTTGGGCGGCCGACCGCCTCGAACATGGCGACCGACAGCACCCGGTCGTAGGTCCCTTTCAGGTCGCGGTAGTCGGTGAGCGAGAAGCGCGCCTTGTGCGCCAGGCCCAGCGCCTCGGCCCGCTCCTTGGCCACCTTGAGCTGCTCGACCGAGAGCGTGATGGCGTCGACCTCGACGTCGCAGTCCTTCACGAGTTGCAGCGCCAGCCCGCCCCAGCCGCAGCCGATCTCGACGACGCTATGCCCCGGCTGGGCCTGCAGCTTGGCCGCGATGTGCCGCTTCTTGGCGAGCTGGGCCTCCTCCAGGGTCATGTCGGGGCGCTCGAAGTAGGCGCAGCTATACTGCATGTCCTCGTCGAGGAAGCGCCGGTAGAGGTCGTAGGAGAGATCGTAGTGGTGGGCGACATTCCTGCGCGCGGCCACCCGGTCGTTGGCTTCGCGCAACGTGCGCTTCAGCCAGCGGCGGAAGGGGTTGCGGCCCTTCTTCTTGCGGTTCTCGGCGTTGGCGCCGATCAGGTCGATGAAGTCCGAGATCGTGCCCTGCTCCAGCACGAGGCCGCCGTCCATGTAGGCCTCGCCCACGCCCAGTCCCGGCTTGGCCGCGATCCGCGCCGCCCAGGCCGCCGTCGTGACCTTCGCGACCAGCGGCGGGCCGGACCCGTCGCCGAGCTTCAGCGTACCGCCGCCCGGAAGCTTCAGCGTGAGATCGCCGGTGCGCACAACCCGCTCCAGCATCGCTTGCAGACCCATCGACACGCTCCTAGAACCCTCGCCCGCAGACTAGGTCCGACGCCGAGAAAGCCAAGACCATGCGCAAATCCGCACGTTCGCCTTGACTCGACCGGGCCCTGTTCCTAACTGCCCGACCGACGTTGGCACTCATGGGCCGGGACTGCTAACAGCCGCGTCCGCCCCTCCGCCCACGTCGCGAATTTTGAACCCGTTCCGAACGGAAGAAGAGAGAACACACATGGCGTTTCGTCCCCTGGGAGATCGCGTCCTCGTCAAGCGCGTCGAGGAAGAGGAAAAGACCAAGGGCGGGATCATCATCCCCGACACCGCGAAGGAAAAGCCGCAGGAAGGCGAAGTGATCGCCACCGGCCCCGGCGCCCGCGACGACTCCGGCAAGGTCCAGCCGCTGGACGTGAAGGCCGGCGACCGCATCCTGTTCGGCAAGTGGTCCGGCACCGAGGTCAAGCTCGACGGCCAGGACCTGCTGATCATGAAGGAAAGCGACATCCTGGGCGTCGTCTCCTAGGCGAGACCGCCCGAGCGCCCGTTGGGCGGCTTCCCCCACGAATTTTCTAGGAAAGAGAGTCAGCCATGGCTGCCAAAGACGTCTATTTCGCTTCCGACGCGCGCGACCGCATGCTGCGCGGCGTCAACACCCTCGCCAACGCGGTGAAGGTCACCCTGGGCCCCAAGGGCCGCAACGTGGTCATCGAGAAGTCCTTCGGCGCCCCGCGCTCGACCAAGGACGGCGTCTCGGTCGCCAAGGAAATCGAACTGGCCGACAAGTTCGAGAACCTGGGCGCCCAGCTCATCCGTGAAGTGGCCTCGAAGACCAACGACAAGGCCGGCGACGGCACCACCACCGCCACGGTCCTGGCCCAGGCGATCGTCGTCGAAGGCCTGAAGTCGGTCGCGGCCGGCATGAACCCGATGGACCTGAAGCGCGGCGTCGACAAGGCGGTCGCCAAGGTCGTCGAAGAGATCAAGAGCTCGGCCAAGAAGGTCTCGTCGAACAACGAGATCGCCCAGGTCGGCACCATCTCGGCCAACGGCGACGTGGAAGTGGGCGAGATGATCGCGCGCGCCATGGAAAAGGTCGGCAACGAAGGCGTCATCACGGTCGAGGAAGCCAAGACCGCCGAGACCGAGCTCGACGTCGTCGAAGGCATGCAGTTCGACCGCGGCTACCTGTCGCCCTACTTCATCACCAACGCCGAGAAGATGGAGGCCGACCTCGAAGAGCCGCTCATCCTGCTCTTCGAAAAGAAGCTGGCCTCGCTCCAGCCGCTGCTGCCGGTCCTCGAGGCCGTCGTGCAGTCGGGCCGGCCGCTGCTGATCATCGCCGAAGACGTCGAAGGCGAAGCCCTGGCCACCCTGGTGGTCAACAAGCTCCGCGGCGGCCTGCGCGTCGCGGCGGTGAAGGCTCCGGGCTTCGGCGACCGCCGCAAGGCCATGCTGGAAGACATCGCCACCCTGACCGGCGGCACGCTCGTCTCGGAAGACCTGGGCATCAAGCTCGAGTCGGTCACGCTCGACATGCTGGGCAAGGCCAAGAAGGTCACGATCACCAAGGACGACACCACGATCGTCGACGGCTCGGGCGACAAGGCCGACATCGACGGCCGCATCGCCCAGATCAAGGCCCAGATCGAGACGACGACCTCGGACTACGACAAGGAAAAGCTGCAAGAGCGTCTGGCCAAGCTGGCCGGCGGCGTCGCGGTGGTCCGCGTCGGCGGTTCGACCGAAGTCGAGGTGAAGGAAAAGAAGGACCGCGTCGACGACGCTCTGAACGCGACCCGCGCGGCCGTGGAAGAAGGCATCGTCCCCGGCGGCGGCGTCGCCCTGCTGAAGGCCTCGAAAGTTCTCGACGGCTTCAAGGGTGACAACGACGACCAGGAAGCCGGCGTCGCCATCGTGCGCCGCGCGCTGCAGGCCCCGATCCGCCAGATCGCCGAAAACGCCGGCGTGGAAGGCTCGATCGTGGTCGGCAAGGTGCTCGAGAACAGCTCGGCCACCTTCGGCTTCAACGCCCAGACCGAAGAGTACGTGGACCTGGTGAAGGCCGGCGTCATCGACCCCGCGAAGGTCGTGCGCACCGCCCTGCAGGACGCCGCCTCGGTGGCCGGCCTGCTGATCACCACGGAAGCTGCGATCGTCGAAGCCCCCAAGAAGGGCGGCGGCGCGGCCCCGGGCGGCATGCCCGGCGGCATGGGCGACATGGACTTCTAAGACCAGTCGACCAACGCCTGAGAATGAGGGGCGGGGCCGCGAGGCTCCGCCCTTTTTCTTTGCCCCGCGCCTCTTGACGCGCTTCGCCGTGGCCCGCTGGAATGCCGCCAGGGCCAGGGGGCAGAACGATGCGTTGGCTGGCCGGGGCGGCGGCGAGCTTGATCCTCGGTTCGATCGCCACGGCGCAAGAGCCACCCTCGGGCTCCGCCGTGCATATCATCAGGAATCCGGATTGGGCGCGCAGGCCTACAGCCGAAGAGGTCATGCGGCACTATCCTGAGGCTGCCCGGCGGCTGGGCGTTTCGGGCCGCGGGGTCATCGCCTGCACGGTCGCTCTCGACGGTCGCCTCGAGGACTGCGAGGCCATTGCCGCGACTCCCGCCGGCTACGGCTTTGGAGAGGCGGCGCTGGCGGTTGCACAGTACGTGCGCATGACGCCCCAGACCATGGATGGGGCGCCACGCGCCGGCGCACGGATCCGCCTGCCCATCGTCTTTGGAGCCCCGCGAAAACGAGGCGTCCGCTAGTCGCGCCGGCGGTCGTCGCGCAGGACGGCGGCGCCGATCCAGCTCGCGAGTCCGGTGATGACGGCGGCCATGATCCCGGCGAACAGGCCCTGGACCTGGAAGCCGTCGAGCATGGCGGCGACGAGGCCGATCATCATCGCGTTCACCACCAGCAGGAACAGGCCCAGCGTCACCAGAGTCAGCGGCAGCGTCAGGACGACGACGATCGGCCGGACGAAGGCGTTGACGATCCCCAGCAGCAGCGCCGCGGCGATCAGGCTGCCGGTGTTCGTCACCACCACGCCCGGAGTCACCTTCGAGGCGACCCAGAGACCCAGCGCGGCGAACACCGCGCGCACGAGGAACCTGGCCAGCATGTGAGGACGCCTTTCCCGTTCGACGCCGCCAGCCTAGCCGCGCCGCGCGCCGGCGAAAATCCCGCTCCGCGAACAAGGGTCCGTTCATCAATGGCGGGCATCCTGCATGCGACAGGCTGCCGCATGGGGGTGCGGGCACGCCGAACGCACGGGACGAACGGGTCGTGAAGAGGGCTTTGAGCCTGCTGGACGAACGCCTGGATGCGGTGGCGGTGACCGCACGCCACGTCCTGTGGACGCGCATCCTGCTGGGCCTGCTGGCCGGCGTGCTGACCGGCTACATCTACTGGCCCTGGCTCGGCGCGGCATGGTTCGCGGCGTTCGCGGCGTTCGAGGCCGGCTCGCGCTGGGCCACCCGGGCCGTGGCCCGCGGGGAGCCCATCGCCGACCGCGATCACGTCTGGCAGGTTCTCTGCATCGCCGGGTCGAGCGTGACCTGGGTGTCGATGGCGACGCTCTACTGGTTCGAAGGCCAGGAGTCGTTCCGCATCGCCGCCATGGCCATCCTGGCGGGTCTCCTGGTCCATTCGCAGGGCTTCTCGTTCCGCTCGCCCGCGGCGCTGATCGCGATGGGGACGGCGCCCACCACCGCCTGGCTGGTGCTCCCGACCCTGTTCGGGGGCTACGAGGGCGTGCGCCTGGTCACGCTGACCATGGCGCTGGTGATGCTCCTGTCCTACGTGGCCGCGAGCGCGCTCGCCAACATCCGCACGGCCGAAGCGCTGCGCCAGGCGCGGCGGCAGGCCGAGGCGGCCAACGAGGCCAAGTCCAACTTCCTGGCCATGATGAGCCACGAGCTGCGCACCCCGCTGAACGGGGTGCTGGGCATGGCCCGTGCGCTGCAGCGCACCGAGCTGGACGCACGTCAGCAGGCCCATGTCACGACCATCCTGCGCTCCGGCGACGGCCTCCTGACCATGCTCAACGACGTGCTCGACATCGCCAAGATCGAGGCCGGGCGGATGGACCTCGACGTCGACGCCTTCGACCTCCGGGCGTTGGGCGAACAGGCGGTGGAGCTGTGGTCCGAGACGGCGGCGGGCAAGGGCCTGTCGCTCGCCTGCGCGGCCGAACCCGACCTGCCGCCGCTGGTGCTGGGCGACGAGACCCGCGTGCGCCAGATCGTGCTGAACCTGGTCTCCAACGCGCTGAAGTTCACCGAGACCGGCGGCGTGGTGGTGGCCCTGCGCTGCGCGCCGGGAACCGACGGCGACGGCGGCGTCGAGATCGTGGTCCGCGACACCGGCATCGGCATGACACCCGAGCAGCAGAGCGCGCTCTTCCGCCCCTATGTCCAGGCCGAAGCCTCGACCGCGCGGCGCTACGGCGGCACCGGGCTTGGCCTCGCGATCTGCCGCAAGCTGAGCGCGATGATGGGCGGCGAGATCTCGGCGCAGAGCGAGCCCGGCAAGGGTTCGGCGTTCCGTGTCTGGCTGCCGCTGCCGGCCGCCACCGAGGCCGCCGCGACGGACTCCCTGACCCCGGACGAACTGCCGGCGCTGAGCGTGCTGGTGGCCGACGACAACCCCATCAACCAGGCGGTGGCCCGCGCGATCCTGGACGCGGCCGGTTGCCACGTCGAGGCGGTGGCGAACGGCGCGCAGGCGCTGGAGCGGCTTCGGACCGAGGCGTTCGACGTGGTGCTGATGGATGTCCACATGCCGGTGATGGACGGCGTCGAGGCGGTGCGCCGCCTGCGAGACGGCGAAGCGGGACCGCCCGAGGTGCCCGTGGTGGCGCTGACCGCCGACGCCATGCCGGGCGAGGAGGCGCGCCTCAAGGCCCTGGGCTTCGACGCCCTGCAGCACAAGCCGGTGCAGCCCGCCGCGCTGATCGCCGCCATCGTCCAGGCGGTCGAGAGCCGCCCGGTCCGCACCGAGGGGGCCGAAGCCGCAGCCTAGGCCGCGCCGCCCTCGTCGCTCTTTTCCAGGGTGGCCATGGTGGCCGCCTCGCGCGGGACCGGCTTGGGGTCGGCGTTCTTCAGGGCGGTGTTGCGGAAGGCGTAGACGAGCAGGCCGGCCATGAGCGCCGTGTTCAGCAGGAACGGCAGCGGGCCGTAGCGCTCGTAGAGCAGCACGAAGGCCGGCGCGAAGATCACGTTGATGCCGTTGACCGCCGCGATCGCGCCGGCGACGCGCGCCTGCTCGTCGATGCCGACGGCGATGGACGCGCCCGCCGTGAAGCCGGGACGCGCGAAGCCGAAGCCGAGCGCCGAGACCGCATAGCCCGCCACCACGCCGTAGTAGCCCGGAGAGAGCGCCACGATCAGGTTGCCCAGGGCCGCGACCCCGACGCCCCAGCGCAGGAGCTGGCGCGGCGTCATCTCGAACATCCGGATCAGACCCCATTGGGCGAGCAGGCCCGCCACCGCGCCGAACATCATCGCGATGGCGATGAAGTACTGCGCCTGCGCCGGGCTCATGTGCAGCTTGTCGATGATCAGGAAGCCCAGGCTCTGCGCCTGCGCCGTCTGGCAGGTGGCGACGATGAAGCCGTAGATCAGGAAGGGCGTGATCCGCGGGTCGCGCCACATCCCCTTCTCCTTCGCCGCGCCGCCGACGACGGGCTTGCGCGGCCGCTGCGCCTCGGGCGCGACGCGCTGGTCGGGCAGGTAGCGCCAGACGACAAAGAGCATGACCAGCGCGATCAGCGAGAAGCTGTAGAGCGGGCCGGCGAGGCCGATCACCGGATAGACGAACAGCGGCGCCAGGAACGGTCCGATCACGGTGCCCAGGCCGAAGGCGCCGGCGAGGCTGGCCATCGCCTGAGTGCGCCCTTCCGGCGGGGTGCGCTCGGCGACGTAGGCCTGGGTGGCCGGATTCGAGGCCGCGCCGAACAGGCCGAAGAGCGAGCGGGCCAGCAGGAACAGCCCGAAGATCACCATCGGCGGCCACAGGTGCGCGAGGCCCGCGCTGACCACGAGGCCGCACAGCGCCATCGAGACCATGAACCCCGCCAGCCCCAGCATCATCAGCGGCTTGCGCCCGTGCCGGTCGGACGAGCGGGCCCAGTACGGCGAGGAGGACGCCCAGAGCAGCGCCGAGAGCGAGAAGATGCCCGAGACCATGAAGTCGGGGATGCCCACCGAGCGGCCGATCGCCGGCAGCACCGAGATCAGCCCGGTGTTGCCCATCGCCGTCGCCGCCGAGACGGCGAAGATGATCGCGAACGAGCGCCGGGGGATCGCGGACGTGGGACTGGACATCGCCGACAGGCCTTACGGTCGTTGGCCCCCCAACTCAAATCATTCCCCGAGGTCCTCGCCGCCCGGGCGCGCCGGGCCCGCACTCACGCCGCATTAAGCATTCGAGGCCATGCTCCGCGCACGTCCGCGGGGAAGCCATGTTCCAGATTATCGGTCTCGTGCTGCTGTTCGGCCTGGTGTTCGGCAGCTACATCATGTCCGGCGGGAACATGGGCGTGATCCTGCACGCCGCCCCGCACGAGATGATGGCGATCGGCGGCGCCGGCGTCGCAAGCTTCCTCGTCGCCAACTCGATGACCACGATCAAGGCCTGCGGCGGCGGCTTCGGCAAGGTGTTCGGCGGACCGAAGTGGAAGGCCGGCGACTACCGCGACCTGCTCTCGCTCCTGTTCCTGCTGACCAAGACCATGAAGTCCAAGGGCGTGATCGCCCTCGAGAGCCACATCGAGAACCCGGGCGAGAGTTCGATCTTCACGCGCTTCCCCAAGATCGGGAAGGATCACTTCGCCATCGACTTCATCTGCGACACGCTGCGGATGATGACCATGAACCTCGAAGACCCGCACCAGGTCGAGGACGCCATGGAAAAGCAGCTCGAAAAGCACCACCACGAGGCGCTAGCGCCCAGCCACGCCATCCAGAACCTCGCCGACGCCCTGCCCGCCCTGGGCATCGTCGCCGCCGTGCTGGGCGTCATCAAGACCATGGGCGCGATCACCGAGCCGCCGGAGGTGCTGGGCGAGATGATCGGCGGCGCGCTCGTGGGGACGTTCCTGGGCGTGTTCCTGGCCTACGGCATCGTGGCGCCCATGGCGACGCGGATGAAGGAAGTCGTCGAGGAGGAAGGCGCCTTCTACAGGATCATCCAGGCGGTGCTGGTGGCTCACCTGCACGGCAACGCGGCGCAGATTTCGGTCGAGATCGGCCGCGGCAACGTGCCGAGCCCGGCCCAGCCCAGCTTCCTGGAGCTGGAAGAAGCCCTGTCGGCCATCCCCGCAGAGACCTAGCCGGCGTCCAGGCCCCGAGGTCTTCGCATGCAGGCCGTGTGCAGGGCCTGCCGACCCGCGCCGTTAACCCCTCGGAAACGAATGGTGGCGCTCCCGCCACAGGGGAAAGAAGTGATCACGGAACCGTGAGTTAGCGCTTGCCATCACGGACCCGTGAGGCGTAGTCCTACGCCTGCGTCGGGGGGCGGCCTTGCCAGGCCTGACCGGCGTTCGACACACCAGACCAGGGAATTCCCAATGAACAAGCTGATGATCTCCGTGGTGGCCGCCGCTGCTGCGCTGTCGCTCGCCGCCTGCCAGAAGAAGGAAGAAGCCCCGGCCGCCGAAGCGCCCGCCGCTGACGCCGCCGCCGCTGCTCCGGCCGCCCCGGCCGCCGACGCCGCTGCCGCCGCCGCGACCGACGCCGCCGCCGCTCCGGCCGCCGACGCCGCCGCTGCTGCTCCGGCCGCCGCTCCGGCCGCCGACGCCGCCGCTGCCCCGGCCGAGAAGCACTAAGCATCTCGACCCGATACGGGTTACGGAAGGGCCGCTCTCCGGAGCGGCCCTTTTTCGTTGTCCGGATCCCGCCATGAGCGCCGACAGTCCGCTGGAGTGGACGCCCGACGGCCAGCCCCGGTCGCGGGCGTTCGGCGACGTCTACTTCTCGGCCGAGGACGGTCTGGCCGAGACCCGCGCGGTGTTCCTCGCGGGCTGCGGGCTACCGCAGGCCTGGGCCGGACGCCGGCGGTTCGTGGTGGGCGAGCTGGGCTTCGGGACCGGGCTCAACATCGCCGCCCTGCTGCAGCTTTGGGCGGCGACGCGACCGCCGCACGGCCGCCTGCACGTCTTCTCGATCGAGGCCTTCCCGATCGCTGCGCACGAGGCGGCGCGGGCGTTGTCGCGCTGGCCCGAACTGGCCGAGGTCGTCGGCCTGCTGACCTCGCACTGGCCGGGCCGCGCGCGCGGCCGTCATCGCGTGGACCTGCCCGAACTCTCGGCGACGCTGGATCTCGCGGCGATGGAGGCGGAACCCGCCCTGGCCGGCTGGCAGGGGCGCGCCGACGCCTGGTTCCTCGACGGCTTCGCGCCCTCGGCCAATCCGCAGATGTGGTCGGACGAGGTGCTGGGCCTCGTCGCCGCGCGCTCGGCGCCGGGCGCGCGGGCGGCGACCTTCACGGTGGCGGGTCAGGTGCGGCGCGGGCTGGCGGCGCACGGCTTCGCGGTCGCCAAGCGCCCCGGCTTCGGACGCAAGCGCGAACGGCTGGAGGCGTGGCTGGCCGGCGAGGCGGCCGATCCGCCGACCTCGCGCGTGGCCATCGTCGGCGCGGGCATAGCCGGCGCGGCGGCGGCGCGGGCCGTCCGGGCGCTGGGCGGCGAAGCGGCGGTGGTCGAGGCGGCGGCGCCCGGCTCCGGCGGCTCGGGCAATCCCGCGGCGCTGGTCACGCCGCGGCTGGACGCCGGGCTCGGCGAGGCGGCGCGGCTGTTCGCCCAGGCGTTCGGGCGGGCGACGATGCTCTATGCCGGCGTCGCCGGCGCGACGATCGTCCGCGGCGTCCTGCAGCTCGCGTCCGACGCCCGCGAGGCCGAGCGGTTCGCGAAGATCGCCGCCTCCGACGTGTTCGAGGCCGGGGACCTCGCCGTCATCGACCCGGCGGCCGCGGCGGCGCGCCTGGGCGAGCTCGCCCCGGCGGCGCTCGACCAGGCCTCGGCGCTGGCGATCGACCCGGCTCCGGTGCTGGCCGCCTGGGCCGGCGCGCCGATCCGCGCCCGCGTGGCCGCGCTCACGCGCGACGGCGGAGGCTGGCGGCTGCTGGACACCGAGGGCCGCGAGATCCTCCGCGCCGACGCGGTGATCCTGGCCGCGGCGCTGGCCTCGCGCGAACTGGCGCCCGACCTCCCGCTGCAGGCCGTGCGCGGCCAGGCGACCTTCGCCTCCGGCCCGTCGGCGCCCGCGGCGGCCTGGGGCGGCTACGTGCTGCCGACCCGCGACGGCCTCCTGTTCGGCGCCACCCACGACCGCGACGACGCCGGCGCGGATCTGCGGCCGGACGACCACCGCCGCAACCTCGACACCCTGGCCAGGGCGCTGCCGGGGCTCGCCGCCCGGGTGGCCGACCTGCCGCTCGCCGGCCGCGCCTCCGTGCGCGCCGTGACGCCCGACCGGGCGCCGATCGCCGGGGCGCTCGGCGGCGGCCTCTTCGCGCTGACGGGCTTCGGATCGCGCGGCTTCTCGCTGGCCCCGTTGCTGGCCGAGCACGTCGCGGCGCTGGCGCTGGGCGCGCCCTCGCCGATCGGCGCGGCGGCGGCCGACCTCGTCGACCCCGGCCGCTTCGCCCGCCGCGCGGCGCGCCGCGGTTCCTAGCTAGGGCGCGCGGCGGCGCCTATATTGCCGGCGTCGGGGGACGGCCCGAGGACTGAAGATGACCCTGAAGCTGTTCACCCTGCCCCTCGCCGCCGGCTTGCTGGCGCTCGCCGCCGCGCCCGGGGCCGCGGCCAGGTCGCCGACCGAACCCGCCGCCGCGGCCCCCGCCAAGAAGCAGTGCTTCTGGACGCGCCAGATCAGCAACTTCGCCTCGGACGACGACCGCGTGGTCAACGTCCGCGTCGGCGTGAAGGACGTCTATCGGTTCGAGATGTTCGGCCGCTGCGACGAGGTGGACTGGGCGCAGGGCATCGCGGTGCGCTCGCGCGGGTCGAGCTATATCTGCTCGGGCCTGGATGCGGAGATCGTGACCCCGTCGTCGCTGGGCCCGCATCGCTGCCCCGTGCGCACCGTGCGCAAGCTGACCGAGGACGAGATCAAGGCCCTGCCGAAGCGCGCGAGGCCTTGAAGCGCGAGGTGCGGCGGTCTCCCGCCGCACGCTGGGCCGTGACGAGTGGGTGCGGCGGTCTCCCGCCGCACCCCGGCGCGATCAGAACGACTTCTTGAAGCCGACTTCGATGACCCGGCCCAGCGGATTGCCCTGGGTGAGGTCGTAGTTGTACGGCGACGGCAGGTACGGCGGATCCTTGTCGAACAGGTTCTGCACGCTGGCCGTGATCACCGTGTCCCAGGGCGCCTGCCAGCGGACGATGAGGTCGTGCTGGAAGTAGTCCTTGGACTTGCCGACGGCCTCGAGCCGGCGGCCGGCGCAAGCGCTCGACGTGCAGGCGGTGGCCGCCGAGGTCGCCGTCGAGTCCGGCACCGTGATGAAGAACGGCGAGCCGAAGGCCGGCGACGTGCCTTCCGAGTAGCGCATCTGCCACCGCAGCGACAGGCCGCCCTTGGAGACGACGGCGAAGGTGTTCGCCTTCAGCTCCGGATACGAGAAGAAGTCGTTCAGGATGTCGCTCAGGCCCGCGCGGTCTTCGGCGGGGGCGATCGCGATGTTGGAGTTCAGCAGCTTCACCGCGCCCCGCTTGTACTGGATCAGATAGGTGGCTTCGGCGCCGACGGTGTAGCTCGCGTCGTACCAGCCATCCCAGTCGTACTGGGCGCGGAACTCCAGGCCCGAGGTCTTGGTGTTGGGACCGTTGATCACGAAGCTCCGCAGCCGCGCCACGTTCGCCGCGCCGCAGGTCCCGGCGAAGGTGAAGCGGGCCTGCAGGTCAGCGAACGCCGCCGCGCCGCAGTTGGTGTTCAGACCGCCGGGGAACATGGTCGCATAGAGGCGCGAGCCGCTTTCCTCAATGATCTCGTCCTTGAACTTGAAGTTGAAGTAATCGACCGTCGCCGTGAAGCCGCCGAACTCGACGATGGCGCCGATGTTGTAGGTGTCGGCCTTTTCGGGCTTCAGGTCCGGATTGCCGCAGCTCTGGAACGCGCGGTAGGCGCTGCCCAGGACCCGCACGCCGTTGTTGCAGTTGGACCCGGTCAGGCCGGAGCCCGGCGCGCGGAAGGTGGTGCTGGCGCTGCCGCGCAGCGCCAGGAAGTCCAACGCCTGCCACTTGATCGCGACCTTGGGGTTGGTCGTCGAGCCGATACCCCCTTGGTAGTCCTCGTAGCGGATGGCGAAGTTGAGGTTCAGGTTGTCCAGCAGCGGCACCTGGAGTTCGCCGAAGATCGCCTTGACGTTGCTGTCGTCGTCCCGGTCGGTGGCCGAGCCGAAGAACTGCAGCGGCCCGGTCTCGTCGGCGCAGGAGGCGCGGTCGGGACAGGGGTTCTCGTCGGCGTTGAAGAACGCGCCGTACTTGCGCAGTTCGCGCGCGTAGCGGTACTGCGCGCCGAGCGCCCAGGCGACGGGCCCCCCGGCCAGTTCGATGCCGGTTTCGCCGGAGAACACCACGTCCGCCACCAGGATCTGGTTGGTCAGCACGTTGGTGTAGTTGCCGAACAGGCCGGCCACCACGAGCGGGTCGTTGGCGACGGCGGCGTTGTAGTAGGGGTTTGCCGCGCCGTTCACGAGGCTGGTCTGGATGGCGTTCGTGAAGGGGTTGAAGAAGTAGCACCCGAGAGCCGCGTTGCCGGCGCCGCTCGTGAAGTTGGCGGTCTCCGCGGCCGTGCACTGGTCGGCGACCCCGTCGCGGCTGCCGTAGCCCCGCAGCGCGAGCTGCAGGTTGCGCACCAGGATGTCGCTCGTGTTCGCGGTGTTCTTCTGCTCCATGTAGGTCAGAGCGGTGTCGAAGTTGACCTTGTCGAAGAGCCGGCCCTTGAACCCGCCAGACACCCGGAAGGCGTCGTTCACGATCGACTGGTGATCGGCGCCGTCCTTGAACTTCGGGTTGCCGCCGAACGACAGCGCCCGCCAGCCCAGTTGCACGATGTCGATGCCGCGCGCCCCGCCGGGCGCGCCGGCCTGGGCGCCCGTGGTGCTGAACGCGCCGGCGCGGATGGCGGCGCATTCGGTGGCCGTCAGCGGCGCGCGGCAGTCGTTGATCAGCGCCAGCAGGCCCGGGTTGTTCACCGGCACGTTGAACGGCACCGACAGGTTCGCGCCGGTCGCCGCCGACGGCGAGAACGACGTGCCGCCCACCGAGACCGGCGACGGATACTGCGCCGTCAGGTTCGAGGGCGAGATCCGCTGCGCGGGGGTGTCATCCTTGGTCCAGGCCACTTCGCCGTGGAACGACAGGCTGTCGGAAAGGTCGAAGTTGACCTCGCCGTAGAGCTGGTAGTGGTCCTCGCGGTTCACCAGGTCGTTGTAGTTCGAGAACTGGTAGCGGCAGGTCGTGCCGGTGCCCGACGTCGCCGGGTTGAGCGGCCCGACCGGAACCGCGAAGCCGACGGTGGCGCCCTGGTTCGGCTGCCCCGCCAGCGGGTTCACGAAGGAGACCGTGCGGGTCAGGGTGCCGCCGAGCTCCTCGCAGCCGTTGTCGCGGAAGGCCGTGGCGCCGGCGACGTAGAAGCCCGGGTTGGACGCCCCGGTAAAGCCGGCCGCGCCGGACGAGCCGGCGAAGTCGAAGGGCCGGAGCGCGAAACCGCGCTCATGGATGTCGAGCCGCGAGCGGTGGCGATAGCCCGCCGTCAGCAGCACGTTGCCGTTCTCGAACTTCTTCCCCCAGGCGACGTTGGCGTTGTAGTCGCCGTTCGATCCGTTGATGAGGGCGTACTCGCCGTCGACCTCGAGGCCGTTCAGGTCCTTGCGGGTGATGAAGTTGACGACGCCCCCGATCGCGTCGGACCCGTAGGTCGCCGCGGCCCCGTCCTTCAGGATCTCGATGCGGCCCACCGCGGCGGTCGGGATGAAGTTGAGGTTGGCGCCGCCGCCCTGGAACGCCGCGGCCGGGCTGTCGGCCAGCCGTCGTCCGTTCATCAGCGTGAGCGTCCGCGCCGCGCCGAAACCGCGCAGGTTGATCGTCGCGGTGCCGGCGCCGCCGTTGTAGCGGTTGGACTCGCCCAGCGACGACTGCGACGCGGTGATCGTCTTCACCAGCTCCACCACCGTGGGGGAGCCCTGCTTCTCGAGATCCTGCGCGCTCAGCACGTCGACGGGCAGGGCCGAATTTTCCGGGGTGCCGGCGATGAATGAGCCGGTGACCACCACCTCCTCGACGTCGGCCGGCGCACTGGCGGACGTCTGCGCCTGGGCCGTGGCGGCCAGGCCGAATGACATGAGCACGGCCAGCACGGAGCCGCCGGAGAAATAGCTGCGTTTGGTCATAAATGTTTCCTCCCCCGTGGGCCGTCCGCGTCTGACGCGCGGAATTGGCTTGGACCCTCCGGTAGGGGAATGATCGGCGGAATTTTGGGATTCCGCCAGAGAAATCACCGCGTCGCCGTACCCGAGTTCTGAATTTTCGAGACCGGCGAAGCGGAATCCGCCGCGACGGATTGCGGCGCCGGACGCCCAGAACCGCACCGCTCCTTCGAAAAATGCGCCTCTGAACGTCGGGCAGCCGGCGGAGCCCGGGCCAAAAAGAAGGGGACGCCGGTCGCCCGGCGTCCCCCGATACTGGCGAGGCGCGCGCCCGCAGGCGCGACGGCTAGAACTTCTTGCGGACGCCGACCTTGAAGCTGCGGCCGTAAGGGTTGCCGATGAAGGGATCGTAGTTCGCCTCGAGGCGCGCCGCGGACGGGTCGCGGTCGAAGATGTTGAACACCGACGCGCTGACCGTGGTGTCCCACGGCAGTTGCAGCCGGTAGGTCAGGTCGAGGGTGTAGAACTCCTTCACCCGCAGGCCGGAGGTCGTCAGCAGGCAGTTAGTGGCGATGCCCGCCTGCGCGTTGGCCACATTGCAGTTCGCCGACGAGCCGGTCTGCACCGTGGTCGGACCGCGGTTGTCCGTGGCCCCGCCCACGTAGGTCAGGTCGAGGCGCAGGTCGTGGTTCTCGCGGCTGTATTCGGCGTAGGCCGCGCCCCGCAGCTTGGACACCGTGCCGGGGAACCGGTCGTAGTTGGTGAAGCCCAGGGCGCTGTAGGCCGAAGACACCAGCACGCCGTTCAGGTTGAACACGCCGATATCGTACTTCACCAGCCGGCTGAACGAGAAGCCGGTGGTGATGTCGCCGCCCAGGACATCGCGCCAGCGGTAGTCGACGCTGCCGTCGATGCCGGTGACCTTGATCCGCGGGCCGTTCACCGTGTCGGAGCGGACGCGCTGGATGTCGTTGCCGACGGTCACGCCCTGGGTGCAGGTGTTGTTGTTGTTGAAGGTGATCAGGTTCCGCAGCGGGCTGCTGCAGTTGGCGAACTGCGTGCCGTTGCCGACCCCGCCCACCGCCGTGGCGACGATCTGCGCGGGGACCGTGGTGATCTGGTCCTCGACGTTGAAGTGCCAGTAGTCGACGATGACCCGCAGGCCGCTCTGCTCGAAGATGCCGCCGACGTTGTAGGTGAACGCCTTCTCGGGGCCGATCGCCGGGTTGCCGGTGAAGTCGACCGACTTGAAGCCGTTGCCCGCCGCCTGGATGCCACTGAGGCCGGTGACGGCGTTCGGCGAGCGGTTGCCGGGGGTCGGACCGCGGAAGGTGGTGCCGACCGAGCCGCGCAGGGCGAACTGGTCGAAGAGCTGCCACTTCATGGCCAGCTTGGGGTTCACCGTCGAGCCGGTCAGGCCGCCGTAGTCCTCGTAGCGGATCGCCGCCTGGGCGTTGATCTTGTCGGTGATCGGCAGGCTGGTTTCGGCGAACACGGCGTAGACCGAGTCGTCGAGCTGCTGCGGCGTGCCCTGGCCCAGGAAGATGTAGGGGCCGGTCGGGAAGGCGCAGTTGGTCTGGCCGATGATCGGGCAGGGCGTGACGCGCGAGTCCTGGAACGGGCTGCGCAGCGACGACTGGAAGTCGGTGGCGCGGTACTGCGCGCCAGCCGCCCAGCCAACGGCGCCTCCGGGCAGGCTGATGCCCAGCTCGCCGTTGAAGACCAGGTCGACGACCATCAGGTCCTGCCGCTGCTGGGTCTGCGAGTTGAGCTCGAAGATCCAGCGGACCAGGTCCGGGCTGTTGACGTTGGCGGAAACGAAGCCGGGGTTCGTCAGGCCCAGCGCCGGGTTGCCGGCGTAGCCGTTGGAGAACGGATTGAAGTAGACGCAGCCGTTCGCGCCGGGGGTGTTCCCCATGCAGTTCGGGCCGCCGAGGCCGTTCAGCGCCCGCTGGAGGCGGTCGATGAAGATGTCCGGCGTCGACTGGCGGTTCTGGGTGCGCGAGTAGCTGAGGCCGAGGTCGTAGCCGATGCCGCCGAACGGCAGGACGCCGGTCAGGCCGGCCGACACCCGGTAGACGTTGTAGTTGCGGTAGCCGATCTGGCCGCCGTCGTCGAAGATCGGGTTGCCGCCGGCGCCCAGCGGACGGAACAGGGTCAGCGAAACGCGGCTGGTGGCGGCGATCTGCGCGGGCGTCAGGCCCGCCTGCTGCAGGGCGGTCAGCGCCCCGGGGTTGGTGATCGGCGTGGAGAAGACGCCCACGCTGCCCGGGCCGTTCGGGCCCTGGATCGGGGGGAACGCCGGCGAGAAGCGCATCCGCGGCAGATCGGTCTTCGCCCAGTAGGCGTCGATGTGGAACTTCGTGTCCGCGTTCAGGTCGACGTTGACCTGGCCGTACACGTGGTAGCGGTTCTCGGTCTCGATGAGGTTGTCGTAGGGGATGTAGCTGAAATAGCAGGCGGCGGTGGTGCCGCTGAAGCCCGCGTAGCCCCCGACGGCGCTGCAGTTGGCGTCGCGCGTGACGCCGGCGGTCGGCGCGCCGGCCGCGGTGACCGGCAGGAACGACGGCGGCTGGCCCAGCACCGACCAGCCCGAGGGGTTGTCGAGGTAGGGCTGGAACGACCAGTCGCGGTCGGTCGCCTGAAGCTGCGAGCGATGCTGGTAGCCCGCCGAGATCATGACGTCGGCGTTGTCGAAGGTCTTCCCGTAGATGGCGTTGGCCGTGTAGTCGCCGTTCGAGCCGTCGACGAGGCGGTAGTCGCCGCTCACTTCCAGGCCGTCGAAGCGGTTGCGGGTGATGAAGTTCACCACGCCGGCGATGGC
>NZ_JAEUMO010000209.1 GCF_016793285.1 Phenylobacterium sp. | reverse complement strand
CTTCGGCTTGCGCGCCACGCAGGTGTAGCGGCCGTGCAGGATCAGCCAGTGGTGGGCGCGGGTCAGGTACGGCGCGGGCACGACGGCCATCAGGTCGGCCTCGACCTTGTCGGGCGTCTTGCCGGTGGAGAGGCCGAGCCGATGGCTGACGCGGAAGACGTGGGTGTCGACGGCGATGGCGGGTTCGATACGCAGCTCGTTCAGCACCACCGAGGCGGTCTTGCGGCCGACGCCGGGCAGCGCCTGGAGTTGCTCGCGGACGAGGGGGACTTCGCCGCCGTGGCTCTCGATCAGGATCTCGGCCATCCGGATCACGTTCTTGGCCTTCATGTTGTAGAGGCCGATCGAGCTGATGAACGGCTTCAGGCCCGCCTCGCCGAGGGCCAGCATCTTCTGCGGGGTGTCGGCGACCTTGAAGAGCCTGGCGGTGGCCTTGTTGACCGAGACGTCGGTGGCCTGGGCCGAGAGCGCCACGGCGACCACCAGTTCGTAGGGACTGGCGTAGTCCAGCTCGGTGCGGGGATCGCTCTCCTGGGCTTCGAAGCGCGCGAACAGCTCGGCGATCCGCGCCTGCTCGGCGGGTTTCAGCGTCTTGCGTTTCGCGGGCGCCTTGGCCACGTCAGCCGCGGTCCACGGCGAAGGCGCCGAACGCCTGCTGCACCGGCATGACCTCGAGCGTGTTGACGTTGATGTGGGCCGGAAGTCTCAGGACGCTCTCGCAGACCAGGGCGACGTCGTCGGCGCTCAAGGCGTGGATGCCCTTGTAGACGTTGTCGGCCTTGGCCTGGTCGCCCGCGAAGCGGACCACCGAGAACTCGGTCTCGGCCATGCCGGGCTCGATGGAGGTGACGCGCACCTTCGTCCCGATCAGGTCGGCGCGCAGGTTCAGCGAGAACTGGCGCACGAAGGCCTTCGTCCCGCCGTACACGTTGCCGCCCGGATAGGGGTAGCTGGCCGCCACGGACGAGAGGTTCATCACGTCGCCGCGGTTGCGCTCGACCATCCCGGGCAGGACCGCGCGGGTCATGCGGACGAGACCGGTGACGTTGGTCTCGATCATGGTCGTCCAGTCGTCGAGGTCGGCCTCGTGCGCCTTGCCGAGGCCGAGCGCCAGGCCGGCGTTGTTGTAGAGCACGTCGATCGCGGCGAACCCGGCCGGGAGGCTGGGCAGCAGGGCGTCGATGGAGGCGGCCGAGCGGACGTCGAGCTCGCGGGTGAGCAGCCGGTCGGTGGCGAGCTCGCCGGCCAGGGCGTCGAGGCGCTCGGTGCGGCGGCCGGTGGCGATCACCTTCGCACCGCCGGCGATGAGGCGCCGCACCATCGCCTCGCCGAAGCCCGAGGTGGCGCCCGTGACGAGGGCGATGCGGCCGTTGGCCCAGGTGGTGTCGCTCATGATGGCTGGGATAGTGGACTTCCGCGGCGACCGGAATAGTGTCGCGAGCCATGCCCGCGGCCGCGCTCTACATGGACGCCGAGATCCGGCCGAACCGGTCGCTCTCCGAGCGCGGCTTCATCATCCTGATCAGCGTCATCACGCTGGCCAACTGCGGCTCGGCGCTGATCTTCATGCGCATGCAGGCGGTGTTCGTCCTGCTGCCGTTCCTGGCGATCGACGTGCTGGCGGTGGCCGTCGCCTTCATGCTCAGCTTCCGCTCGGGCCGGGTGATCGAGCGGGTCCAGGTGAGCCCGTCCGAGGTGAAGATCACCTACGAGACGCCGAAGGCGACCAAGGTCGTCTGGGAAAGCCCCACGGCCTTCACCCGCGTGACGACCGAGCACGATTCCGACCGGCGATGCACGGCGCTGCGGCTGGCGCTGTCCGGCCGCGAGACCGCGGTCGCCGCGGCGCTGAGCCCGGGCGAGCGCGAGGCCTTCGCCAAGGCGCTGGAAGAGGCGATCTGGAAGGCCCGAAGCCACCGGGACTGACCGCTTAGAGGATGAACTTGCTCAGGTCGGCGTTCTTCGCGAGGTCGCCGATGCGGGTCTTCACGTAGGCGGCGTCGATGACGAGGGTCTCGCCGGCGCGGTCGGCGGCGGAGAAGCTGATCTCCTCCATGACGCGCTCGAGGACCGTCTGGAGGCGTCGCGCGCCGATGTTCTCGACCGAGCCGTTCACCTCGACGGCGCAGTCGGCCAGGGCGTCGTAGGCGTCCTCGGTGAATTGCAGCGTCACGCCCTCGGTGGCCATCAGCGCCTGGTGCTGGCGCACGAGATTGGCCTCGGGCTCGACCAGGATGCGGCGCATGTCCTCGCGGGTCAGCGCCTTCAGCTCCACCCGGATCGGCAGGCGGCCCTGAAGCTCGGGGAGCAGGTCCGATGGCTTGGCGACGTGGAAGGCGCCCGACGCGATGAAGAGGATGTGGTCGGTCTTCACCGGCCCGTGCTTGGTGGAGACGGTGGTGCCCTCGATCAGCGGCAGCAGGTCGCGCTGCACGCCTTCGCGGCTGACGTCGGCGCCGGCGCGATCCTGCCGGCTGGCCACCTTGTCGATCTCGTCCAGGAAGACGATGCCCTCGTTCTCGGCGAGCGCCACGGCCTCGGCGGTCAGCGCGTCCTGGTCGACCAGCTTGTCGCTCTCCTCGGCGATCAGCGGGGCCCAGGCGCCCTTCACCGTGGTCTTGTGGGTCTTGGTGCGGCCGCCGAACGCCTTGCCCAGCATGTCGCCGATGTTGAGCATCCCCATCTGCGAGCCGGGCTGGCCGGGGATGTCCATCATGCCCATCGGGTTCGAGGTGTCGGCGAGCTGGAGTTCGACCTCCTTGTCGTCGAGTTCGCCGGCGCGGAGCTTCCGGCGGAAGCTCTCGCGGGCGGCCGTGGAGCCTGGGCCGGTCAGCGCATCCAGGATCTTCTCCTCGGCGGCGGCCTCGGCGCGGGGGCCGACCCCGGCGCGGCGCTTCTCGCGCACCATGGCGATGGCGCTCTCCACCAGGTCGCGGACGATCTGGTCGACGTCGCGGCCGACATAGCCGACCTCGGTGAACTTGGTGGCCTCCACCTTCAGGAACGGGGCCTGGGCGAGCTTGGCGAGCCGCCGCGCGATCTCGGTCTTCCCGACGCCGGTCGGGCCGATCATCAGGATGTTCTTGGGCGTCACCTCGTCCTTCATGTCGTCGGCCACGCGGCGGCGACGCCAGCGGTTGCGGAGCGCGACGGCGACGGCCTTCTTGGCGTCGTTGTGGCCGACGATGAAGCGGTCGAGTTCGGAGACGATCTCGCGGGGGGAAAATTCGGTCATCGCCGCCTAGATAGGGGGTCAGCCTCCCGCTGACGATACCGGCGGCGTTTTCAGCGGCGGCGCGGCCAGGAGCTGGTCGAACAGCAGCCGCCAGCCCGCCTTGTCGTTGCGCCAGATGCGCACGTAATGGCCGCGCTGGGGCGAGCCGTCGCGGGCCGTCCAGCTCGCCGCGCCGTAGGTCCAGGCGAGGTCCCCGGCGCTCGACGCCGAGCCGCCCAGTGGGGCGTAGGCGATGGATGCCGGGCGGGTGGCGAGCTCGGCCTCCAGGTCGGCGCGGGTCCGGGGCGGCGCGGCCCTCGAGCCGACGATGCGGCCGCCGTCGGCGACCACGGCCAGGAACGCGGCCTTGACGTCGGATCTGGCCGCCGCGTGCAGGGCGATCTCGGCCCGGCTGACCGCCGTCATGGCCTTGGCCGGCGAGCCCGTGCGGCGATCCGCGAGCCGGGCATACGCGACGTCCGAGTCTTGCGGCGCCGCGCCGGTGGGGTCGCTGGGCGGGCCGCCATCGTAGAGCCAGCGCCACTGGCCGTCGGCCTGCTTCGCCCAGACCGTGAAGTAGTAGCCTCTGGGCTTGCCGCCTACGCTGTAGGGGCCGGTCGTGAAGCCCAGGTCGCCCGAGCGCGCGATGCCGGCCCAGAGCGGCCACCAGACAAGCGGCGGCCCCTTCGGCTGCGGCTGGCCGAACGCGGCCTTCGCCAGCACCGGCTCGGGCTGGAGGACGATCCCCTCGGGCGCCGAGTGCTTCAGGAACGCGCCCTGCACGCCCAGCTCCAGCCCGTCGGCCGCGAACGCCCGCTCGGCCGCGACCACGGGGGCAGGCGTGATCTCGGCTGCGGCGGGCGCGGCGAGGACGGCTGCCGCAAGAACGATGTTCCGAAACGATGTCATCGCGTTGATCTAGCCAGCGCTTCGATGGTCGTCAGCCGGCTATCTGCAAACGGCAAGTCGGACGCGGCGGGACGAAGGCTCGGGCGCGGCGAGGTCGGGATCTAACCCAGCGTTTCCAGCGTCAGCGAGCCGTTGGTGTAGACGCAGATCTCCGCGGCGATGGCCATGGCCTTGCGGGCGACGGCCTCGGCGTCGATGCCGTCGACGTCGACCAGGGCGCGGGCGGCGGAGAGCGCGTAGTTGCCGCCGGAGCCGATGGCGGCGACGCCGTGTTCGGGCTCCAGCACGTCGCCGGCGCCGGTGACCGTGAAGATCTGGTCCTTGTCGGCGACGATCAGCATGGCTTCGAGGCGGCGCAGGTAGCGGTCGGTGCGCCAGTCCTTGGCGAGGTCGACGCAGGCGCGGGCGAGTTGTTCCGGATACTGCTCGAGCTTGGCCTCGAGCCGCTCGATCAGGGTGAAGGCGTCGGCGGTGGAGCCGGCGAAGCCCGCGATCACCCGGCCGCCGGCCAGGGTGCGGACCTTCTTCGCCGTGCCCTTGACGACGGTCTGGCCCATGCTGACCTGTCCGTCGCCGGCGACCACGGTCTTGCCGCCCTTGCGCACCGCGAGGATGGTGGTGCCGTGCCAGTCGGGGAAGTTGTTCGACATCGGCGCGATGTGAGCAGCGGGGGCCTCCCGGTCAAGAGATGAGCTTCACGGACCCATGAGCTTTACCGACGAAGAGATCGAGCGGTATGCCCGCCACCTGGTGCTGCGCGAGGTGGGCGGGCCGGGGCAACAAAGGCTCAAGAGCGCCAGCGCGCTGATCGTGGGCGCCGGCGGGCTGGGTTCGCCCGCGTCGCTCTACCTGGCCGCGGCCGGCGTGGGGACCATCATCCTGGCCGATCCGGACGAGGTGGAGCGCTCGAACCTGCAGCGGCAGGTGCTCTACGCCGACGACGACCTGGGCCGGCCCAAGGTGGACGCCGCCGCCGACCGGCTGCACGGCCTGAACCCGCATATCTTCGTCGCCGGTTTCAACGGCGCGTTCGATGAGGCGACCGCCGACGGCTTGGTCGAGGGCGTCGACCTGGTGCTGGACGGCACCGACGACTTCGGGGTGCGCTTCTGCGTCAACGCCGCCTGCGTGAAGCACGGCAAGCCGCTGATCTCGGGCGCGATCGGGCGCTGGACGGGGCAGGTGGGCGTGTTCGGCGCCAAGCCCTGCTACCGCTGCCTGGTGCCGGAGATCCCGCCCGACGCCGAGACCTGTACGGCCGTGGGCGTGGTGGGCGCCCTGGCCGGCGTCATCGGCTCGATGATGGCGGTCGAGGCCGTGAAGATGATCACCGGCGCGGGAGAGCCGCTGACGGGGCGGTTGCTGCTCTACGACGCGCTGGCGGGCGAGACCCGGACCGTGCGTGTGGCGGCGGACCCCGGGTGCCCCGTTTGCGGCGGACGTTGACGTAAGGTCCGCGAGGGTCGACCGTGGCGCCCTCTGCTGGGGGAACCATCATGCAAGACGTCGAAGCCACCCAGGCGGCCGATGCGGCCGCCGCAGCCGCCGGGGCCAGTGCGGTCTTCCTGCTCTTCGTCTACTTCATCGTCGGGGTCGTCTACGCGATCGTCGTGTACGTGATCGCCCGCAAGCGCCGCGTGAACCCGTGGCCGTGGACGATCGCCACGCTGATCCCGGCGATCGGGCTGCTGGTCGCCGCGATCTTCTACCTGCTGTCGTTCCTGTCGGTGCTCGACCGGCTGAACAAGCTGGAAGGCGAGGCGCAGTTCAGTTGAGCCGCGGCGCGACGTAGTCGATCACCTTGTCGAGGACGAGCTTCCACGTCGCGTCGGACCAGTTGCGGTGGCCCTCGCCCCTGAGTTCCACCAGGTCGCAGGTCTTGCCGGCGGCCCTGAGCGCCTTGGCCATCGCCCGCGACTGACGCGGATCGACGATGGTGTCCTCGGTCCCGTGGATCAGGAGCACGGGCGCCTCGATCTCGGCCGCGCGGCGAGCGGGGGACGAGCGGATCAGCAGCGCCTCGTCGGCCTTCGGGTCGCCGATGGTCATGCGCCAGTAGGCGTAGGTGGGCGAGTCCGCGCCGTCCTCGCGCCGCGAGAAGGCCAGCGTCTCGAGAAGGTCGGCGTCGCCGGCGATCGAGACCACGACCCTGTAGGCCTTGGGCGTCTTCACCGCGCCCATCAGCGCCGCATAGCCGCCGTAGCTGGCGCCGAAGATGGCCAGCCGCCGGGGATCGGCGCGGCCGGAGCGGACGACGTGGGCGACGGCGTCTTCGACGTCGTCCTGCATCAGGTCGCCCCAGCGGCGGCGGCCCTTGTCGGCGAACGCCTTGCCGTAGCCGCCCGAGCCGCGGAAGTTGGGCTGCAGCACCAGCCAGCCGCGCGCCGCCAGCGCCTGCACGGTCACGTCCCAGTCGAGATAGTCGCGCAACTCGGGCCCGCCGTGGGGCATCACCACCATCGGCAGTGGGTCCTTCCCCGCGTTGATCGGCGTGGTGAGGTAGGCGGTGATCCCGGCGCCGTCGCGGGTCGTCACGCGCACCGGCTCGGTGTTGGCCAGGCGGTCGGCGGTGAGCCAGGGCTTGCAGTGGCCCACGTACTCCAGCGCCCGCTTCTCGCGGTCGTACACCTGGAAAGCGCCGGCCTCCTGCGGCCCGGTGACCTTCAGCAGCATCCGCCGGTGGGCGAGGTCGATGTCGTAGAGCGCCACGTTGCAGGCGTTCTTCAGGGCCGCGTTCACGGCCTTGAAGTGGCTGTTCAGGCCGGGATCGGCGAACTGGTAGTTCAACCGGTCGTCCCAGTAGAGGCTGCCGACGAGCTTCAGGTTCTCGTCGATGAAGGCCGTCTCGTATTCCCGCCCGGGCGTGTCGGCCACCACGGCGCCGAACTCCAGGCCGGCCACGTCGAAGCTGCGGATGACGGCGGTGTCGCGCCCCTCCATCCGCTGCCGGACCAGGAAGACACCGGCCCTTGGCGTAGCGCCGACCACGTCGAAGTCGGGCGCCTTGCGCAGTTCGTTCAGGCGCGACTTGCGGATCAGCTTCCAGTCGCGCTCGCCCGGCGCGCGGCCGTAGATCCAGCGCACGGTGCCGCGGGCGTTGGAGTCCATGCGGAGCATCGGCACACCGCCCTGCGTGAGCCAGAAATCGGTGGCCGGCACGCCCTGCTCCAGCAGCGAGGCTTCGCCCGAATAGACGTCGACGTGGTACAGCCCGTAGGCGTTCCTGGCCTCGTTCCACGCCTGCATGAGGATCCGGCGGGGGTCGTCCGGCATCAGGTCGACCACCTGGCTGGCGTCGAAGCCGCGGCGCAGCACCGCCTTCGAGCCGGCGAACATCACGACCGGATCGCCGCCCTTCAGGTCCACCGACAACACGCGGCGCACTGGGATCGCGGTGAACTCGTCGCCGAGCCACACGCCGTAGGGACGCCCCTTCTCGTCGTTGTAGAAGGTGATCCAGATGAGCAGGCGCTCGTTGTTGGCCCACTCGACCTGCCGGACCTTGTGCTCGCCCAGGAGCGCCACGGCGGGTCGCGCCGTGAGGTCGGCCATCCGCGAGAGGGTCACGAAGGCGCTGGTCCTGCCGCCCCTGGGCTGCGTGCGCAGGATCGCGAGCTGCTCGCCGTCGGGCGAGATGGCCGCGTCGTGTACCGCCGGCTCGCGCATCAGCTCGTCGATGGTGGGCGGAACCGGCGGCTTGCCCTGCGCACGCGCCAGCGCCGGCGCCACGCCGGGCGCGGCGCCCGCGGCAGCCAGCATCGTGCGGCGTGTCAGCATCGAGGTCCGCGGCAACCCGGGATGTTACGTCTGCGACAGTGCGTGAGCCGCCTCGGGCGCGTCAACGCCGCACGCGGTGCTTAGAGCATCTGCGGCAGGACGCGGTCGGGCGGCCGGTGGCCGTCCATCCAGGTCTTGATGTTGATGATCACCTTCTCGCCCATGTCGACGCGGGCCTCGACGGTGGCCGAGCCCATGTGCGGCAGCAGCACGGCGTTGGGCAGCTTCAGGAGCTTGGGGTTGATCCGCGGCTCCTGCTCGAAGACGTCGAGGCCGGCGCCGGCGATCTTGCCCTCGGCGAGGAGGTCGGCCAGCGCCTGTTCGTCGATGATCGACCCGCGGGCGGTGTTGATGACCACGGCGTGCGGCTGCAGCAGCTTCAGGCGGCGGCCCGAGAGCAGGTGGTAGCTGGCCGGATTGGCCGGGGCGTGAACCGAGACGATGTCGACGCGCGCGAGCATCTGGTCGAGGCTTTCCCAGTAGGTCGCCTCGAGTTCGTCGGCCACCACGTGACTGACGGGCTTGCGGTTGTGGTAGTGGATCTGCAGGCCGAACGCCTTGGCGCGGCGCGCCACCGCGGCGCCGATCCGCCCCATTCCGATGATGCCCAGCCGCTTGCCGCCCAGCCGGCGGCCCAGCATCCAGGTGGGCGCCCAGCCGGTGAACTGCCCCGACTGCACGGCATTGGCGCCCTCGATCAGCCGGCGCAGGGTCGCCATGATCAGCGTCATGGTCAGGTCGGCGGTATCGTCGGTCAGCACGCCCGGCGTGTTGGTGACGACGATCCCCCTGGCGTTGGCGGCGGCCACGTCGATGTGGTCCACGCCCGCGCCGAAGTTGGCGATCAGCTTCAGGCGCTCGCCCGCCTTCTCGATCAGGCCGGCGTCGATCTTGTCGGTGATGGTCGGGGCCAGCACGTCGCAGCGCCCCACGGCGTCGATCAACTGCTTGCGCGACATCGGCTCGTCCGCGACGTTCAGCTCGGTGTCGAACAGCTCGCGCATCCGCGTCTCGACCGGATCGGGCAGTTTTCGGGTGACGATGACTTTCGGCTTGCGGGACGCCATGGGCCTACGGGAGAAAGGGACGTTTCCAGCGCCGCCCACTTTTTTGGAACGGGGGGCGCGATTTGCGGAACCCTTAGCAGGGGGGCCCGCCATGGCCAAGGCGAGGCGCACGGTTGAAAGTCTTCGCGCCTAGGGCGCTCAGGTTCGCAGCGCTCGCCGTGACGGCCGTGGGCCTGCTGGGCGCGGCGCCGGAAGAGAAGCGTCAGACGCCTTCGGGCTACGACGTCCCGCGCTACGTGATCCTCAAGTTCGGCAAGGTGAACGCCCGCGCCGGCCCCGGCGACGACCACCGGCTGCTCTGGGTCTACCGCACCAAGGGACTGCCGCTGCAGGTCGTGGCCGAGACCGCCGAGTGGCGCCGCGTGTGCGACCCCGAGGGCGGCGTGGCCTGGGTGCATAAGCGCACGATCGACGGCCGCCGCGCGGTCATCAACACGCGCCGGACGCCGCAGCCGCTCTATCGCCACCCGAAGAGCGGGGCGGAACCCGGGGCCTTCCTGAATGTTCGCGCCATGGCCGCCCTGGATCGCTGCGAAAAGGGCTGGTGCAAGGTGAAGGCCGACGGCGCGTCCGGATGGGTGCGGGAAGGCGCCCTTTGGGGCACGTCCGAGGCCCTGCAATGTCGTTGAGGCCACCCTGCGCGACGTGTTAGGCGCAGGCCCCTCGATCCTAAAGGGCGAAACCAGATGAACGACGTGCCCATCCGGCCCTCGAAATTCAGCTACGAGGAGCTGCTGGCCTGCGGGCGCGGCGAGCTGTTCGGCCCGGGCAACGCCCAGTTGCCGGTCCCGCCGATGCTGATGTTCGACCGGATCGTCGAGATCAACTCGACCGGCGGCGAGCACGGCAAGGGCTACATCGAGGCCGAACTCGACATCAATCCGGACCTCTGGTTCTTCGCCTGCCACTTCGTCGGCGACCCCGTGATGCCCGGCTGCCTGGGGCTGGACGCCATGTGGCAACTGGTCGGCTTCTTCCTGGGCTGGAGCGGCGCGCCGGGCAGCGGCCGCGCGGTCGGCTGCGGCGAAGTCCGCTTCGCCGGCGAGGTGACGCCCGACATCAGGAAGGTGACCTACAAGATCGAGATGAAGCGGGTGATCCTGCGCCGCCTGGTCATGGGCATCGGCGACGGGGTTCTCCTGGCCGACGGCAAGCCCATCTATGAGGCCAGGGACCTGCGCGTCGGCCTCTTCCAGAACGACAAGCAGGGTTAGGGAGGACAAGGACCGATGCGTCGCGTCGTCGTCACCGGGATGGGGATCGTCTCGTCCATCGGCAACAACACGAACGAAGTCCTGGCCTCGCTGCGGGAGGCCAGGTCCGGCGTCACCGCCGCGGCCGAGTATGCCGAACTCGGCTTCCGTTGCCAGGTGCATGCGCCGCCGCGCATCGACTGGGAGTCGATGGTCGACCGCCGCGCCGCGCGCTTCCTGGCCCAGGGCACGGCCTTCGGCCACATCGCCATGGAACAGGCGATCGCCGACTCCGGCCTAACCGACGCCGAAGTCAGTCACGAGAAGACCGGCCTGATCGTAGGGTCGGGCGGCCCCTCCACCCGCGCCATCGTGGAATCCGCTCAGATCGCCCGCGACAAGGGGCCGAAGCGCGTCGGGCCGTTCGCGGTCCCCAAGGCGATGAGCTCGGGGCCATCGGCGACGCTGGCCACCTGGTTCAAGATCAAGGGCCTGAACTTCTCGATCAGTTCCGCGTGCGCGACCTCCACCCACTGCGTCGGCTCGGGCTACGAGCAGATCGCCATGGGCAAGCAGGACGTGGTGTTCGCCGGCGGCACGGAAGAGCTCGACTGGACGCTTTCGGTACTGTTCGACGCGATGGGCGCGATGGCGTCCAGGTTCAACGACCGCCCCGAGGTCGCCAGCCGCGCCTACGACGTCGACCGCGACGGGTTCGTGATCGCCGGCGGCGCGGGCGTGCTGGTCCTGGAGGAGTACGAGCGGGCCAGGGCGCGCGGCGCGAAGATCTACGGCGAGATCGTGGGCTATGCCGCCAACTCCGATGGGTTCGACATGGTCGCGCCGTCGGGCGAGGGCGCGGCGCGCTGCATGCGGCTGGCCAATCCGGACGGCCGCACCATCGACTACCTGAACCCGCACGGCACCGGCACGCCGGTGGGCGATGTGAAGGAGATGGAGGCCGTCCGCGCCGTGTTCGGCGACAAGGCCCCCTTGATCTCGTCGACCAAGTCGCTGACCGGGCACAGCCTGGGCGCGGCCGGGGCACAGGAGGCGATCTACTCGCTGTTGATGCTGAACAACGGCTTCGCCGCCGAGAGCGCGCACATCGACAACCTCGACCCCGCGTTCGCCGACATGCCGATCGTGCGCAAACGCGAGGACCGCGCGCTGACGACGGTGATGAGCAACTCGTTCGGCTTCGGCGGGACGAACGGCTGCCTGGTGATGGCGCGGGTCTAGTGGAGCCGCCGATCCCGCGGCCGCCCACCCCGCCGGATCCGCAGGAGTGCTGCCAGCGCGGCTGCGACCCCTGCATCCTCGACTACTACGACCGCGCGCTGGAGCGCTGGGAGACCCGGATCCGGGCCATGGGGCTCGATCCGGACGAGGTGCGCGCTTCCCTGCCTTGATCGGCAGGAACAGCCCGGCGCAGCCGGGCGGGGCGGGGAAGGCCGGATCATCCCCGACCACCGCGTTCTCGCCCCACACTTCCCCACCCTGGCCGCTGGCGCGGTCTGTCCCTCCCCATTAAGGGAGGGGAAGAACACGAGGGAGACGCCGAACGTGGCCGACGAGTATCAGATGCCGACCGGGACCCTGATGAGGGGCAAGAAGGGGGTCGTCACCGGGGTCGCCAACCACCAGTCGATCGCCTGGGGCATCGCGAGCCAGCTGGCCGCACAGGGCGCCGAGATGGCCTTCCTGCACCTGCCGGGCATGGAGCGGCGCGTCGAGCCGCTCGCCGAGAGCATCGGCGTGAAGGTGCTGGCGCCGGTCGACGTCACGGACGATGCGGCGATGGATACGGCGTTCGGGGTCGTGGAGAAGGCGTTCGGCCAGATCGACTTCTTCGTCCACGCCATCGCCTTCGCCAACAAGGACGAGCTGAAGGGCAGCTTCGTGGACAACACCACGCGCGACGGCTTCCTGCGGGCGATGAACATCTCGGCGTTCAGCTTCGTGGACTGCGCCCGGCGCGCGGCGGCGCTGATGCCCGAGGCCGGCGGGTCGATCCTGACGCTCACCTACATGGGCTCGGAGCGGGCGATCCCGAACTACAACACCATGGGCGTCGCCAAGGCGGCCCTCGAAGCCTCCGTGCGCTACGCCGCGCGCGACCTGGGCCCGAAGGGCATCCGCGTGAACGCGCTGTCGCCCGGGGCGATGAAGACGCTGTCGCTGGCGGGCATCTCCGGCGGGCGCGGCATGCTGGCCAAGGGCCGCTCGCTCAGCGCCATGAAGGAAGACACCGAGATGGAAGGCGTGGCCGGCGCAGCGCTCTGGCTGCTGTCGGACCTCGGCCGCTCCACGACGGGCGAGTGCGTCCACGTCGACGCCGGCTTCCACATCATGGGCTTCTCGGACGACGAGCCCGCGGAAGGTCAGACGGCGTAGGCGCGCATGAAGCGCTGGGCGGCTTCCTCGGCCACGCGCTCGATCTCGGCCTCGTCGAGCTCCGCGCCGACCCCCAGCAGGGCGGCGGTCTGGTAGGGGCCCAGCACGAGGCCGCCGAAGAACTGGGCCGCCTGCAACGGGTCGGGACAGGAGAGGCGGCCGGCCGCGTTCTCGAGCCGCAGGTAGTCGGCCAGGCGGCCGCGGCTGGCCCGCGGGCCCGCCTCGTAGATGGCGCGGGCCACGTCGGGCATGGTCGAGGCCGCCGTCATGGCCATGCGGTAGATCGTCATGCTGCGGGGGTTGATCGCCACCGTCAGCAGCAGGCGCGCGTAGGCCGCCAGCGTCTGTTGCGGGTGCTCGACGGCGCCCGGCGATTCCAGGACCTCGACCACTTCCAGCGCTCGGCGCTCGGACATCGCCTGCGCCAGCTCGGCCTTGCTGCCGTAGTGGTTGTAGATCGTCTGCTTCGAGACCCCGGCGCGCCGGGCGATCTCCTCCATCGAGGCGCCGACGCCCCGCTCGGCCATCACGTCGAGGGCGGCGTCGAGGATGGCCTCGTTCTTCGAGACGTCGATCTGCCCGGCCAGGCGCGCCATCAGTGCGCTCCCGCGCCCTGGGCCGGCAGGTCGCCCTTCGCCGGCTTCACGAAGAGGGCCAGGCCGCAGGCGATCCAGCAGCCCAGGGCGAGCGCCCCGAACGCATCGCCGAACGCCAGGACGGACGCCTGCTTGCGCATCATGCCGCCCATCGCCTTGTACGCCATCCCCTCGGGGTCGGAAGCGCCGCCGGCGCTCATCATCCCCTGGACGGCGTCCATCATGGCCTGCGAGGTGGGGTTGGCGGTGTTCGCGGCGCTGACCAGGTCCATGTAGTGGACCGCCGTCTGGTGGCTGAGGATGGTCGACAGCATGGCCAGGCCGATGGCGCCGGCCACGTTGCGGGTCAGGTTGATGAGCCCCGAGGCGTCCTTCATCATCGTCACCGGCAGCGAGGCCACGCTCATCTGCTGCGCGGCGATCATGGCGATCATGGTGCCGAGGCCGCGGGCCACCTGCAGCGTGAAGAACTCGGCGAAGCCCCACTGGTCGGTCACCCGCACCGCGAGCTGGATGCCCCAGGCGGCGAGCGCGAAGCCGCCGACCATGGCGATCCGCGGGTCGACGACGCGGATCAGGCGCCCGGCGAGCGGGGCCGACAGGAACATGGTCGCGCCGGTCACCAGCATGGTGGTGCCCACCTCGGCCGACGAGAAGCCCCGGATGTTGCCGAGGAAGATCGGCATCAGGAACGTGCCGCCGAACAGGCTGACGCCCGTCACGAAGGTCATGACGATGCCGAGGGAGAAGTTGATGTCCCGGAACGGCTTCAGCGAGACGATCGGCTGCCAGTAGGTGAGCTGGCGCCAGATGAAGACCACGCCGCCGACCGCCGCGACGACGCTGAGCCACAGGATCGCAGGCTCCTCGAACCAGTTGTCGCTGGCGCCTTCTTCGAGGACGTACTGCAGGGAGAGCAGGGCGACGGCCATCAGGACGAGGCCCCACCAGTCGATGCCCTTGGAGAGGCTGGGGTCGCCCTTGTCGAAGTTGGCGTAGCGGCCGACCAGGAAGATCACCAGCACGCCCACCGGGATGTTGATGAAGAAGAGCCAGCGCCAGGAGAGCAGCTCGGTCAGATGGCCGCCGAGCGTCGGGCCGATGGTCGACGAGAGCGTGACGATGAGGCCGACGATGACGTTGGCGGTCACCCGCCGCTCGGGCGGGAAGACGGTCATGGCGGTGGCGAACACCGGCGGGATCATCGCGCCGGCGAACAGGCCCTGGAACGCCCGGAAGACGATCATCATCGGCACGGAGGACGAAAGCCCCACGGCCGCGGAGGTGACGATGAAGCCGATGACCGCGATCACGTAGAACGACCGCGTGCCCCACATCTTCGTCAGGTAGGCGGTGAGCGGCATGATCACGACCTCCGCCAGGAGGTAGATCGTCTGCACCCAGCTAATCTCGTCGGCGGTGGCGCCGATGCCCGACTGGATCTGGGTGAGCGAGCTCGCCACGATCTGGATGTCGAGCATGGCCATGAACTGGCCGATGACCATCCCGCCGAAGCCGAGGAACACCCGGAACCAGTCGACCTCCGCCCCGTCGGCGCCCAGCATGACGGGCGCCTGGGGCGCTGCCGCCCGCTGGGAATCGGGATGAAGAACCGCGTCGGTCACGACGGCGCCCGGATCAGTTCGAGGCGCCGCGACGGGCGAACTCGGTCGGCGCGCGGCCTGATTCCGCGAAGCTCAGGCCCGTGTCCTTGGTCACGTCCACCTTCACCTTGAGCGACAGGCCGGGGCGCAGGCCGCCGGCCAGCGGCTGGTTCTGGTCGATGGCGATGCGGACCGGCAGCCGCTGGGTGATCTTGGTGAAGTTGCCGACGGCGTTCTCCACCGGGATCAGCGCGAACTCCGCGCCCGTGGCGGGCGCGAAGCTTTCCACGCGGCCGCGGATCGCCTGCTTGCCGAAGGCGTCGGCGTGGATGGTCACGGCCTGGCCGATGCGCAGGCGCGCCACCTGCGTCTCCTTGAAGTTGGCGACGACGTAGGCCTGGGTCAGCGGCACGATGCTCATCAGCGCGCCGCCCGGCCGCACGTACTGGCCGAGGCGCACGCCCTTGGCGCCGACGACGCCGGCGACGGGGGCGCGGATCTCGGTGCGGGACAGGTCGATGCGGGTCTGGTCGGCGGCCGCGCGGGCGGCGGCGGCCTGCGCCACGCTCTGCTCGCGGGCCGAGCCCAGGGACTGGGCGGCGCGCCGTTCGGCTTCCAGGGCGGCCTTGGCCTGCGTCACGCCGGCGGTCGCCTGGTCCTGCGCCGTCTTCGCCGTCTGGGCGCGCTGGGGCGACACCCAGCCCTGCTGCGCCAACTGGCCGTAGCGGTTCATCTCGGAGGCGGCGAAGCGGGCCTGGGCGTCGGCGGCGGTCACGGCGGCGGCGCGCTGGGCGATCATCGCCTGCTCGAGGCGGGCCTTGTCGTCGACCGCGCTGACCGCGGCGTCCAGCGCCTGGGCGTTGGCCTCGGCCTGCGCCAGACGCGCCTTCAGCGTCGCGGGGTCGATGCGCACCAGCACCTGGCCCGGCCGGACGGTCTCGTTGTCGTCGACCAGCACCTCGGCGACGTAGCCGTCGATCAGCGGGGCGACGCTCACCTTGTCGGCCGCGACGAAGGCGTTGTCGGTGGTCTCGAAGGTCTGGCGGTCGATCCACCAGAGGCCGCCGCCCACGGCGATCGCGACCGCGGCGAGGCCACCGGCGGCGATGGGAACGATGCGGCCCTTGCGAAGTCCGGCCATGAACTGAAGCCCCACGAAAACGAAAATTGGACCACGCGGTCCAACCTTTCCGGGAGATATGTGCCCGGGGGGTTGCCTTCAAGTGAAGACTGGACCCGGCGGTCCAGAATTTCCGCCGCTGGACGTCGCGCTCCGTTCGTGGCCTATCCGCCCCATGAGCGAGGGCAGGAACGCCGACGTGATCGTGGCCGGGGCCGGCATGGCCGGGGCGACGCTGGCCCTTTCCCTGAAGCAGGCGGGACTGGATCCCGTGCTGATCGACCCCGTGGCGTTCGACGATCAGCTCGCGCCGGCCTTCGACGGCCGGGCCTCGGCCATCGCCTACGCGGCCTATCGGCAGTGGCGGGCCCTGGGCCTCGGCGACGCGCTGGACCCGCACGCCCAGCGGATCGAGCAGATCCTGGTGACCGACAGCACGACGCCGGGCGCGGCGGCCGGCGCGGCGCCGCCTTTCTTCCTGCGGTTCGACTCGGGTGAGATCGCCGACCGCTCGGACGGCGAGCCGCTGGGCTACCTGCTGGAAAACCGCCACACCCGCGCGGCCCTGGCGGGCGCGGTCAAGGCCGCCGGGATCGAGGTCCTGGCCCCGGCGCGGGTGGCGCAGGCCGCGTTCGGTCCCCGCGCGGCCGAGGTGACGCTCGCGGACGGGCGCGTCCTGAGCGCGCCGCTCGCCGTGGGCGCCGAGGGGCGAGGGTCGGTGATCCGGGCCGAGGCCGGCATCGGGGCCATCGGCTGGGACTACCGGCAGACCGGCGTGGTCGCCACCGTGCGCCTGGAGCGACCCCACGAGGGCGTGGCGTACGAATACTTCCTGCCGGGCGGCCCGTTCGCGATCCTGCCGCTCACCGACGACCGCGCGAGCCTGGTCTGGACCGAGAGCACGGCCCGCGGGGCGGCGCTGAAGGCCGCGCGGCCGGAGATGTTCCAGGCGCATCTGGAGCGCCGGTTCGGCGACTTCCTGGGCGCGATCGCCGTCGAGGGCCCGGTCTTCACCTACCCGCTGAGCCTGCAGCTCGCCGAACGGATGGTCGCCCCGCGCGTGGCGTTGCTGGGCGACGCCGCCCACGGGGTGCATCCGATCGCCGGCCAGGGGCTGAACCTCGGGCTGAAGGGCGCCGCGGCGCTGGCCGAGGTGCTGGTCGACGCCGCCCGCGCGGGCGAGGACATCGGCTCGGAGGCGGTGCTGGAACGCTATGCGGCGTGGCGTCGCTTCGACACCGTGATGCTGTCGGCCGGCATGGACGCCTTCGTGCGGCTCTTCTCCAACGACAACCCGCTGCTGCGCATGGCGCGCGGAGCCGGGATGGCGGTGGTCAACCGCATCGGCCCGGCGCGGCGCTTCTTCATGCAGGAAGCCGGCGGCGCCGTCGGGGATCTGCCGCGCCTGCTGCGGGGCGAGACGCTCTGAGCGCTCCCTTCCCCCGCGGAGCGACGCGGGAGCGGAGTCCTATTCCCCCTCGCCGAGGTCCCGGGCCTCTTCGGGCAGCATGATCGGAACGCCGTCGCGGATCGGGTAGGCGAGGCGGGCGCCCTTGCTGACCAGTTCGCCCTTCTCACGGTCGTAGCCGAGCGGGCCCCGGGTGACGGGGCAGACGAGCACCTCCAGAAGGCGCGGGTCGATGTCGTGTTGCATGGCCGGCGTCCTACTGCAGGTTGGGCCGCTCGTCATCCGGCTCGGAGGCGTCGATCTCGAGGAGCGTGGTCAGCACCTCGAAGCGGCCCTCGAGGTCCGGAGCCTCCAGGAACGCCTGCTTCTCGGCGGGCTCGAACGGCAGGCCCATGCAGAGGCTGTTCACCAGGGCCTCGATCGGGGCGACGTTGGCGGTCTCCCAGTCGATGTCGAGCTCGCGGCGGTTGAGGTAGGTCTTCAGCGCCGTGGCGAAGCGGGCGCGGGCGGCTTCGCCGACCTCGGCGTCTTCGTCGCGGTCCAGGTCGTCGCCGAACTTCTCGTAGGCCGCGCGGACCTGGCGGTAGGGCATGCGCAGGTCCAGTTCCTCGCCAGTCTGGAAGCGGCAGACGCCGGTGAGCGTGATGAGGTAGCGGCCGTCGGTGGTCTCGGCGTAGCTGGTGATGCGGCCGAGGCACCCGACCGGGCTCAGCATCGGCCGCGCCCGCGATCCCCCGCGGGTCTGGATCATGCCGATGACGCGGTCGCCGGCCATCGCATCATCGACCATGTTGAGGTAGCGCGGCTCGAAGATCTGCAGCGGCAGCTCGCCGCCGGGCAGCAGCAGAGCGCCGTCCAGCGGGAATACCGGGATGAGCTGCGGCAGGTCGGCGAGGTTGCGGTAGGGCGCCATCGGGGCCCTTTCTCTGGAACTAGCTGAACAGGATGGACGAGAGCTTGCGGCGGCCCTGCCGGGCGACGTCCGACACGGGGCCGGCGGCCTCGAAGATGGTGAGGAGCTGCTTGCGGGCCGCCTGCTCGTTCCATTCGCGGTCGCGGCGGATCGATTCCAGCAGCTCGTCGGCCGCCTCCGTCATCCGGCCCGAGGCGGCGAGCGCCTTTGCCAACTCGAGGCGCGCCTCGTGGTCGTCGGGGTCCCGGGCGAGACGGGCCTCGAACTCGGCGGTCTCGGAGGGCGCTCCGGCCGCCAGGGTGAGGGCGGCGCGCACGGCGTCGATGTCCGGATCCCTGGCGTCGGGCGCGGCCATCTCCAGCACCTCGGCCGCACGCTCCAGGTCGCCCTGCGTCTGATAGAGCCGCGCCAGGCCGCCGATGGCCTTGGGGTTGCCCGGATCCATCTGCAGCGCCTGGGCATAGGCCTGGGCCGCGCCGCCCAGGTCGTTCAGCTCCAGCGACTCCCTGGCCATCTCGATCAGCTCGTCGATGGGCGAGCCGCCGCCCTGCTTGGCCAGGCGCTCGACGAACTGCTTCACCTGGCTGTCGGGCAGGGCGCCCATGAAGCCGTCCACCGGCCGGCCGTCGACGAAGGCGAAGACCGCCGGGATCGACTGCACGCGCAGTTGGCCCGCATAGGCAGGGTTCTTGTCGATGTCGATCTTGACCAGCTTCACCGCACCCTTGGCGGCGACCACCGCCTTCTCGATGGCCGGGCCCAGTTGGCGGCACGGGCCGCACCACGGCGCCCAGAAGTCGACGATCACCGGCGTCGTCTTCGACGCCTCGATCACGTCGGCCATGAAGCTGGCGTCGGTCGTGTCCTTGATGAGGTCGGCCGGCGCCGGCGCGCCGGCGCCCGCGCCGCCTTGAGGGGTTCCCCCGATGAGGGTCATGCCCGGTATCCCTTGTCCCTGAGTGTCTGAAACGGTTCGCGCCCAAGATGGTCGCAAGTTGGGCCGATCGCTACTGCACCACGCGCATCGTGTCGAAATCGACGACGGTCGGAACCACGCCAACGGCCCCGAGGAAGCGCCGGAAGCCCTCGCGGCCGACGCTGGTGGTGGCGGTGTTGGTCAGCGGGTGGAAGTTCACCACGGGGGCCTCGGCCAGGGTCCGGTCCAGGACGAACCGCACGCGGCGGCCGGTATCGTTGACGAGGCCGAAGGCGGTGACCGAACCCGGGGTGACGCCGAGCGTCGCCTCCATCAGCTCGGCCCTGCCGAACGACAGCCGGGCCGAGCCGATGACGGTGTGCAGGCGCTTCAGGTCGATCTGCGCCTGCGCCTCGGCCGAAACCAGCCATAGCTGGTCTTTGGCGTCCTTCAGGAACAAGTTCTTGGTGTGGGCCCCAGGTATCTGCTGCTTGATGTTTCCGCTCTCGCCGACGGTGAACACCGCCGGATGCTCGTATGTCGAGTGTTCGACGCCCAACTCTACCAGGAATGCGAGAAGCTCATCACGACACATCATGCCCCGCCTTAACCGAGACTGACTGAAGCGCCAGCATTTTCCGGAGAAAATCCCGCGTTGGGCGAGTCGCGTTCGTCGGATTGCCGACTTTAGTGTATGGTTAACGGATGGAACCGGGCCCGCTATCGGGCGGGCCTGGAAACGGGGAAGTTTCATGAAGAAGCTCGTGCTCGCGGCGGCGTCCGCGATGATGCTCGCGGCCGTGGGGTCGGCCGCCGACGCCGCGATCACCGTCTCGACCACCGTGGCCGACGACCTGCACGGCTCGACCCTCGCCGCCAACGGCCAGGTGATGCTGGACGACTTCGACGCGATCGACGACGCGCGGACGTCCTACGTCGGCAACATCATCGAGTATCCGGACGAGTTCCAGGATCCGATCTCGACCAGCGCTCCGCCGCCGTACTCGGGCGGCATCATCGTCGGCGGCGCGGCCAACCCCGTCGACAACACCAACTACGCGTCGGTCCAGGGCGGCACGTTCTCGACCTACACGATGCTCGGCGGGACCACGCTGCGCGGCTTCAGCTTCTACATGGGCTCGCCGGACACCTACAACAAAGTCACCTTCTTCCATCAGGGCGGCGGCTCGACGGTGTTCGAGGGCGTCGACATCTGGGGCGGCGACCCGCCCGGCAACGGCGACCGCACGCAAGGCTTCCGCGTCTACTACAGCTTCGGCACGACCAGGGTGACCGGCATCCGGTTCGACTCCACGTCGGACGCGTTCGAATTCGACGGCCTGGCCGGCATCGTGCCCGAGCCCGCGACCTGGGCGCTGATGATCGGCGGCTTCGGCCTGGCGGGCGCGATGATCCGCCGCCGCAGGGCCGCGGTCGCCTGATCGCCGACGACGAACGGCTCGAGACCACGCGAGGCCCCGCCCACCGGCGGGGCCTTTGCTTTGCGCGGTCGGCCTGTTGCCTGTGGACGGGGGCGCGACCGGGGCTTTAAGGGTCGGTCGAGACGAGCCCGGAGGGTCGCGTGAGCCAGCCACCTATGGAACTGGAGTGTTTCCCGGTCACCGAACGGCCGCCCGAGCTTGTGCCGGGCCGCCCGGGGCGCGCCTGGATGGACAACTTCACGGCGCGGCACCCCTATCGCTGCCTCCCGCTCGCCATGGCCAACACCTCGGGCTGGGAGCTGCTCTGCCCCATGTCGTTCACCGCCGAGTGGAACGGCGGCCCCATGCAGGGCGACATCACGCTGCGCGCCGACAGCCCCAACCCCGACTTCCACAAGCTGGCGTCCAGCCACTTCAGCCACGGGGTGCTGACGTTCCACGCCGGCTACCTGTTCCGCACGCCGCCCGGCTGGTCGATGCTGGCCCAGGGCCCGCCCAACCACGTCAAGGACGGCATCCAGCCGCTGGCGGGCGTGGTCGAGACCGACTGGCTGCCCTTCCCCTTCACGATGAACTGGATCTTCACGCGCCCCGGCCGCGTGCGCTTCGAGAAGGGCGAGCCCTTCTGCTTCATCACGCTCCTCCAGGACAAGACGCTGCACGACATCCAGCCGGTGATCCGGCGCATGGATTCGGATCCCGAGCTGCGCCACCAGTACGACGTCTGGGAAAAGCACCGCTCCGAGTTCAACCAGAAGATATTCCGCGGCGACCCGGAAGCCACCAAGGCGGCCTGGCAGCGCTACTACTTCAAGGGCGAGTTCCCCGAGGAGGCGAACGCGCCGAACCCGGAAGGGCACGTCAACAAGCGCCGCCTGAAGACCCCGAAATTCCGCTAGCGATCCCGGTTCGGGGCCCCGTCACTCGACCGCTTGCAATGCGAAAAGCCGTCTGTCATAAGGCCGCCTCTCGCACGGGGACGCCTATCGGTCCCCACGGAGCGCGGGCGTAGCTCAGGGGTAGAGCACAACCTTGCCAAGGTTGGGGTCGGGCGTTCGAATCGCCTCGCCCGCTCCAAATTTCCAGTCGACGACAGGTTCTCGCCGCCGCTTCGGCGTCCCGCGGCGGCGGCCGCTCTGCGGGCGGATCACCGCGGAGGTGCGGCGCGCTCGCGGACGACCTCCGAACCGGATCAAGCTTGACCATAACCAATTGATACGCTGGAAGTTTTATCCAGTCCGCCGCGACGGCATGCCGCGGCTGCCGAGGGGAATCCGGGCGATTCGACGCCGGACACGGCCGAGCTGCTTATCTAAGCTTTAGCCATCCTTCGCGTACCCCGGCGCGTACCAGTCAACGGGCGTGAAGGGCCTCGGTATGCGTGGGGGTTTTCGATGAGTGTGGTCGCCGTGAGCGACGCGGCGGCGCTCGCCGCCGCCCTGCGGGCTGCGCAGCCCGGCGACGTGATCGCCCTGGCCGCCGGCCGGTACGACGACGTCGCGATCAGCAAGCTGACCTTCGCCGGCGCAGGGATCACGATCACCTCGCAGGACAGCCGGTCGCCCGCCGAAATCTCGGGCCTCAACGTCCAGAACAGCGGCGGCATCACCTTCCGCGGCCTCACCCTGCTGGCCGATCCTGACGACGGCGCCATCCCGAACCTGGTGAGCGGCAGCGAGCGGATCGCGTTCGACCGCGTCTATTTCCACGGCTCCCTGAACGGCGACCCGACCGACGACGTCGGCGGGCTCCAGATCCGCGGGAGCGCCGACGTCAGCGTCACCCATTCGACGTTCGAGCAGCTCTACTGGGCGATCAGCCACCTCGACGACACGCGGCTGACGATCAGCGACAACGAGTTCCACGACCTCAGGATGGACGGCGTCCGCGGCGGCGGTTCGTCGAACGTCACCATTGCGCGGAACAGCTTCCGCGACTTCCACATCAAGGACGGCGACCACGGCGACGTGATCCAGTTCTGGACCACCAACACCACCGCCTCGGCGCACGACATCCTCGTCGAGGACAACATCTTCAGCCGCGGCGACGGCTACTACGTGCAGGGCATCTGCCTGCGCGACGAGAACGGCGGGTTGCCCTACGAGCGGGTGATCATCCGCGGCAACATCCTCGTCGGCTCGACCTACAACGCCATCACCGTCGACCACGCGGTCGACGTCGCCGTCGAGAACAACACGGTCCAGGCGCTGCTGGACCGGAACTCGTACATCCGCCTGACCCGCATCGACGGGCTGACGGTCGACGACAACGCGACCATGCGGCTGACGATCCTCGAGTCGAGCGACGTCAGCGAGACCGGGCGGGTCATCCTGGCCCCGGTGGCCGACGGCGCCGCGGCGCTGCGGGCCCTGCTCTCGCCCCGCGTCGTGTCCATGACCGGCACGTCCGCCGACGACCTGCTGCTGGGCGGCGTCACGGGCAACGTCATGCGCGGCGGCGAGGGCGACGACGTGCTGCAGGGCTCGGCCGGCTTCGACGACATCAACGGCAACCAGGGCGCCGACACGGCCTCGGGCGGTTCCGGCGACGACTGGGTGGTCGGCGGCAAGGACGACGACCGGCTGTCCGGCGACGCCGGCGACGATCTCGTCTACGGCAACCTCGGGAACGACACCTGCGAGGGAGGTTCCGGTGACGATACGCTGCGCGGCGGCCAGCAGGACGACCTGCTCTTCGGCGGCGCCGGCGACGACTACCTCTCGGGCGACCGCGGCAGCGACACCCTGACCGGCGGCGCGGGCGCCGACACCTTCCACGCATTCGGCGAGGCGGGCCTCGAGCGGATCGCCGACTTCAGCTTCGCCGAGGGCGACCGCCTCGTCCTGGACTTCGGGACGACCTATTCGCTCGCCCAGAGCGGGGCGGACACCATCGTCAGCCTGGGCGGCGGCGGGCAGGTGGTCCTGGCCGGCGTCGCCCTGTCCTCCCTCGGCGCGGGCTGGATCGCGGTCGGATAGGCGCCGCGGCCGATCAGCTCCAGGGCAGGCCGTCGAGCCAGGCGTAGAAGACGTTGTCCCGGCGCTGGCTGGTCTGGATGTCGGTCATCAGGCTCGACAGGCGGCCCTTGCCGGTGTCGCGCGCGGCGATGACCGATTGGTTGTAGGCGCGGATGTTGGTCGGGCCGGCGGGGACCGGAGGCGGTGGCGGGGCCTTGGCCTGGACCACGCCCTTGCCCTTCGCGCCGCCCTTGGCCGGCGGGGCCTTGGCGGCGGCGGCCGTCTGCACGGGGACCGAGCCCGGCGGGCCGACGTCGGAGGCGCGCACGTAGCCGGGGGCGCCCGCCACGTCGATCTCCCACCAGCCGCCGTCGGGCTGGCTGTTCTTCGGGCGGATCTCGCGGCCGACCGGCAGGTTCGTGACCACGCCGGCGGAGGCCACCGGCGCCGAGCGGACCACCGTCGCCTTGATCGCCACCAGCGACGAGGGCGGCGGCGCCGCCGGCGGGGCCGCGGCCTGCTGCTGCTGTCCCGCGGGCGCCCCGCCGGCCTTCGGCATCGACTTCCGGGTCGTGTCGGCCACGGTCGCGTAGGCCGGCGTCTGGCCGCCCAGCACGTCGGCTTCCGAGGCGCCGTCGGTCATGGCGCGGCCCTGCGTGAAGGTCTTGGCCATGCCGGTATGCTGGTCGACCACGTCGCCGGTGAGGTCGATGTCCTTCTTCAGCGCCGAGACGAGGTCCGTGCGCTCACGGCGGATCGCCTTGCGGTCCTTGTCGTTGGCGGCGCCGGCCAGGCGGGTGTTGATGTCGCCGAGCTGGCGGGCCCGGCAGTCTGCGAGCGACGTCCCGTCCGCCACGATCTGGCGCGAGACGGTGAGCTGGCGCGCCGCGTCCTGGTCGATGTTGAACGAGGCCTTCTTCAGGTCGCCGCCGGCTTCCTGTTCCTTCAGCTTCGCATAGGCGTCCGCGGTCGCCACGATGGCCACCAGGACGGCCAGCGCCGCATAGGCCTTCATGTTGTCGCCGCCGCTGCCGCTGAAGCCGCCGTAGTTGCTGACGCCGGGGATCTGCAGGCCCATGGCGCCCGAGAGCATGTCCTGGCCGAACATGGCGGCCTGCGGCGACGCCTGCGGCTGACCCTGCTGCGCCTGCGCGGCCTGCTGCTGGGCGGCGCTCTGCATGGCGAGGCCGCCGACGGCGCCCATCAGCCCGCCCATGCCGCCCATGGCGCTGCCGAAGCCGCCGCCCCCGCCGCGGCCGCCCACCGGGATGCCGCCGCTCATCACGCCCTTGGCCAGCACCATGGCGCCCTGCTTGATGCCCTCGCCGACGGCGTTGGCCATCTTGGAGCGCTTCAGGTCCTTGTAGTCCTTGTCGAGCTTGACGAGGTTCGCGCGCTCGGTCCCGCAGGCGTTCAGGACGCTGTCGTTCTTGCCCTGGGCCAGCACCGGCTGGACGCTCATGCTCAGGAGCGCCACCGCGCTCACGGAAAGGCGGAGACCCCGCCTGCGCAGCATCTGCAACATAGCCCCATCCTCCTGGAGCCCCGCCGGTTCCGCTTGGCGAAACGCGACATGGGGCCCGACACTCCCACGTTCCGGCCCGTCCGCGCAGCGGACCGGGAGACCCTATCGCGCGCCCAGGCGGTCCAGCTCGCCCTGCGCGCCCTGGTCGCCCGCCGCGACCGCCTTGCGATACCATTCGACGGCCCTGGCGCGGTTTGCCGCCACGCCCTGACCGCCTTCGTACATGATCCCCAGGTTGCGCATCGCCGCGGCGCTGCCCCGGTCTGCGGCCTGCTGGAACAGCTTCACCGCCTCGGCCGTGTTGGCCCGCACGCCCGCGCCGCGCGCGGTCAGGCTGCCCAGGCCCAGATAGCCGCGGGCGTCGCCGGCGTTCGCGGCCTGCCGGTAGTAGTCGGCGGCGCGGCCGTAGTCCTGCGTCAGGCCCGCGCCGTTCTCGAACATCACGGCCAGGCTCGACATGCCCTCGCTGTTCCCGGCCTCGGCGGCGCGCTGATACCAGGTGGCGGCCTGGACGTCGTCCTTCGCCACCGCCTCGCCGTCCTCGTAGGCGTAGCCCAGCCGCACCATGGCGTCGGTGTCGCCGGCCACCGCGGCGCGCTGGTAGAGGGTGAAGGCGCGGCGGCCGTCCTTCGGCACGCCGACGCCGCGTTCGTAGAGGTCGCCGAGCTGGGCGATGGAGGGGCCGTCGCCGGCGTCCACCGCCTTCTGCAGCCAGCCGGCCGCCTGGCGCGGGTCCTGGGCGGCGCCGCGGCCGCGCAGATAGGCCTCGGCCAGCATGCCCATCGCCGTGGCCGAGCCGCGATCGGCGGCCCGCTGCAGGGTCTGGAAACCGGCGCCCTCGTTCCTGGCGGCGCCGAAGCCGTTGAGCTGGCAGAGCGCCCAGTTGACCATGCCGCCGGAGTGGCCGGCGTCGGCCGAGCTCTTGAACCACCTGGCCGCGGCGTTGACGTCCTTGGGGGCGCCCTTGCCGGTGAGCGACATGACGCCGAGGTTGTACATGGCCGCGCCGTTGCCCTGGCCGGCGGCGGTCGACCAGTCGCGGAAGGCGGCCTTGTAGTCGCCGCGGGCGAAGGCGTCGCGGGCCGCGCCGACCAACTCCTGGCCGGGCGCCGCCGAGCGCGACGCGACCTGGAACGAGCCCGCCGGCAGCTTCTCGAGCGCGCGGATGCGGTTGGACGCGAGCTTGCGGAACGAGCCCGAGATCTCGCCACGGTCCTGGGCGTCCATGTAGGCCTTGAAGTCGGCCGGGTCGTCGGAGTCCTTGATCGACGTCCAGAAGACCTGGTCCTTCTCCCACTTGATCTTGGTGACGTCGGCGGCGGGCGCGGCCGAAGCCTGCTTCGCGGGGCCGTTGGGGTCGAAGCTCCAGTGGACGTTGGGCCAGATCCCCTGCAGGTCGGGTGTCTGCTCGCCCTCGGTCATCCGCTCGACTTCGGCCTGCACGTAGCTGGGCAGTTCGCCGACGGTGATGCCGGGCCGCGTCATGCCCTGGGTGAGGGCGATGGCGAACGGGCTGTTGGCGGCGCCCGCGGCGCCGTCCTGCGCCACCTGGCCGGGGCCGGCGGCCATCAGGGTCACGACCGCGACGCTGGTGGGGCCCGCCTCGCGCGCCAGGCCGCGGGTGTTGCCCCCCAGGCTGCGGGTCGCGGTGGGGTTGTTGCGGCAGGCGTCGAGGATGATCAGGCGCACGGCCTTCGCGCCCATCAGCGACTGGCCCAGCAGGGCCGACTCCACCGAGCTGGCGGTCAGCGTCGACTTGTTGGTCGAGATGGCGTCCTTGGGCAGCAGGTAGTTCACGCCGTCGATCATGGCCCCGTGGCCGGCGTAGTAGACGACCGCGGCCTCCGAGCCCTTGGCGTCCTCCTCGAACGCGCCGAGGCCCTCGATGAGCTGCAGGCGGCTGGGGTCGTTCAGCACCTTCACCGTGAAGCCCAGCTTCTGCAGGGTCGCCTGCACCAGCTTGGCGTCCTTGGCGGGGTTCGCGAGGCTGGGGACCTTGTCGTACTTCGAGACGCTGACGATCAGCGCCACGCGCTGCGCCGCCCATGCCCCCGGCACGACGACGACATTCAGCGCCACCGCGACGACGACCGCCTGCCAGCGGCGCGCCGACCGGGGCCGTTCCGCGGTCGCCCTACGCATCAACTTCACCCTCCAGCCGCATAGCGGGCAGGAATCCCGACCGGGACTCAACATCACCGCGCGGCGGCGATCAAGTGAAGCCGGACCGCCGCCGGCCGGCGTCCCGAATCCTATTCGTCCGCCGCGCGGCGGCGGACGCTCCGGAGGGCGAATCTTTTGTCGACGATCCGCGCGCAGGGCGCGGTCGGGCGGCGGGTCAGCGGGCCTTCGCTTCGGGGTAGACGATCCGCGAGCGCAGGTTGTCGATCACCGCCCGCGCCTCGAACGCGCGGACGTTGTCGGCCGGCTTGGGGCCACGGCCCATGACGATCTCGGCAGAGGCCTCGAACCTGTCGATGGTGCGCACGTCCACCCGGTCGGCCCAGAACGGGTCGCCCCAGAAGGGATCCCAGCCCCGCCAGCCGAAGCCGCGGCCGTAGTAGCGCCACGACGGGCGCCAGAAGCCGTAGGCGCCGTACCAGGGCCGGTAGAACGGGTCGGGCTCGACGTAGGTGCGGCTGTGCTTGTCGACGTCGCGGTCGATGATCTCGAACCAGTCGTAGCCGTTCTGGGTGGTGAGTTCGGCGGCGCGGAAGAGCAGGTAGCCCTCCACCGTCTCGCGGCTCGTCAGCGAATTGCCGGCGAAGTTCACGCGGAAGCGGTTCGGCTCCAGCTTCACCTCGGAGAAGCCCCCGGACGTCGCCCCGCCGCGGATATTGGGCTGGTAGGGCGTCGGGGTGGCGCACGCGGCCAGGCCGAGCGCGAGCGCCGCGGCGGCCAGGGTGGTGGATTTCCTAAACATTGGCAGGTCTCGAAGTCTCAGAGTTCCCATCCGGGGACCAGGAAGCTCAACACTTGGCCGCAATTGTGGTTGCCGTGTTGCGCTCAGGCGCCGCCGGTGACCGTCAGCACGTAGATCAGGCGGCCCAGCGACCCGAACAGCAGCACGGCGACCGCCAGCGCCTGGATCATGAAGCCGGCCTCGCGCTTCTTGGGGTCGGCGACATAGCCCACCTGATAGACGACCCGGCCGACGATCCAGACCAGGCCGACGGCGGCGGCGATGCGGTCGTCCCAGTAGATCGCGAACAGCCACAGCGGCACGAGGAACAGCGGCAGCCATTCCAGGGTGTTGTAGTGCGCGCGGATCGTCCGCTCGAGCACCGGGTCGCCGGTCATGGCCGGTGCGGCGATGCCGCTCTTCCCGCGTGCGCGGCCGACCTGGAGGCCCATCCAGAAGTAGACCAGCAGGGCCAGGAGCGTGACGATGGCGACCAGGGTGTGGGGCGGCATGGGATCCTCGCGCGATGCGGCGCGCCTTCAGCCGGCGCCGTCACGGCCGAGCTTGGCATGCGTCGGGCCGCGCGGGAACCGCGAGGGCGCACGAGGCCTTGTCTTGCCGACCTCCGATTGCTGGAGCGCGCCCATGGACGTCGACTCAGAGGCCATCGCGGCCATCGACTACGACGAGGATCACACCAAGCTGCTGGTCCGCTTCGCCAGCGGCGAGCGCTACGTCTACGTGGGCGTGCCGGGCGAGGTCTGCCGCGCGTTCCTGGAGGCGGATTCCAAGGGCCGGTTCTTCCACGCCGAGATCCGCGACCAGTACCCCTACAACCGGCTCGACGCCTGAGCGGTCATCCCTCGCGCTTGTCGCGCTTGGCGGCGACGCGCAGACGCAGGGCGTTCAATTTGATGAAGCCGGCCGCGTCGCGGTGGTCGTAGGCGACCTTGCCTTCCTCGAAGGTGACCAGTTCCTGGTCGTACAGCGAGTAGGGGCTCGTGCGGCCGATGACGGTGACGTTGCCCTTGTAGAGCTTCACCCGGACCTGGCCGGTGACGTTCTTCTGGCTGTAGTCGATCGCCGCCTGCAGCATCTCGCGCTCGGGGGCGAACCAGAAGCCGTTGTAGATGAGCGACGCGTACTTCGGCATCAGCTCGTCCTTCAGGTGCATGGCGCCGCGGTCGAGCGTGATCGACTCCATGCCGCGGTGGGCGTGCAGCAGGATCGTGCCGCCCGGGGTCTCGTAGACGCCGCGCGACTTCATGCCGACGTAGCGGTTCTCGACCAGGTCGAGGCGGCCCACGCCGTTGTCGTGGCCGAGCTGGTTCAGCCGGGTCAGCAGGGCGGCGGGCGAGAGCTTCTGGCCGTCGATGGCGACGGGGTCGCCGTGTTCGAAGTCCAGGGTGAAGACGGTGGGGGTGTCGGGCGCGGCCTCGGGGCTGATCGTGCGCATATGCACGAACTCGGGGGCCTCGACGGCCGGGTCTTCCAGCACCTTCCCCTCGGACGACGAGTGCAGCAGGTTGGCGTCGACGCTGAAGGGCGCCTCGCCGCGCTTGTCCTTGGTGATCGGGATCTGGTGCTTCTCGGCGAAGTCCAGCAGGGCCTCGCGGCTCTTGAAGTCCCATTCGCGCCAGGGGGCCACGACGCGGATGTCGGGCTCCAGCGCGTAGTAGGCGATCTCGAAGCGCACCTGGTCGTTGCCCTTGCCGGTGGCGCCGTGGGCGACGGCGTCCGCGCCGATCTTGCGGGCGATCTCGATCTGCTTCTTGGCGATCAGCGGCCGCGCGATCGAGGTGCCCAGCAGATACTGGCCCTCGTAGACGGTGTTGGCGCGGAACATCGGGAAGACGTAGTCGCGCACGAACTCCTCGCGCACATCCTCGACGAAGGCGTACTCCTCCTTCACGCCGAGCGTCATGGCCTTGCGGCGCGCCGGCTCGATCTCCTCGCCCTGGCCCAGGTCGGCCGTGAAGGTCGCCACCTCGGCGCCCAGCTCGGTCTGGAGCCACTTGACGATGGTGGAGCTGTCGAGGCCGCCGGAATAGGCGAGGACGACCTTCTTGGGCTTGTCGGCCATGTCGATAGGAGCCTTCGGGTGAAGAGGTGAGGAAGTCGCGCGCCTTTAAGGGCACGCGGCCCCGCGGTTCAAGCGGGAATAGGGTTCAGGCGGGAATGGGGTTCAGGCGCTCACCGCGCCCTCGTCCTCGAGCGTTCGCAGACTGCCGCGGAGCCATGTGAGGCACACGACGGCGAACAGGCCGGCCAGCGTGACGCGCACGAGGAACAGGATCACGCCGCCCTGGGCGTCCAGGCCGCCGGCGGACGACATCGCCGAAAGGCCGAGCCCGATCAGCAGCGGCGCGCCGAACATGATCCCGAGCGCGAGGTTGCGGGCGAGCCGCACGCCGCCCCACATCGGCATCCTCACGCCGGCTGGCACGCGCTTCAGCGCTCCGCGGCTGGTCGAGGCGATCAGCGCCATGGCCAGGATCCACAGGCCGTCGGCGATGTAGTGGAGCGCGGTCAGCATCTAGACGGTGACCTGCGTCCCCATCTCGACCACGCGGCCCGGCGGTATCTTGTAGAAGTCGGTCGGGTTGGCGGCGTTCTTCATCAGGAAGATGAAGAGCTTGTCCTGCCAGAGCGGCATGCCCGACTGCGCCGACGGCACCACGCTGCGCCGCCCCAGGAAGAAGCTGGTGGCCATGATGTCGAACTTCAGGCCCAGCTTGCGGCAGAGACCCAGGGCCTTGGGGATGTTCGGGCTCTCCATGAAGCCGTAGGCGATGATCAGCTTCTTGAAGTCGTCGTTCAGCGGCTCGATCCGGACCCGCTTCTCCTCGGCGACCCGCGGCGTCTCGGCCGTGTGGATCGTCAGGATGATGTTCTTCTCGTGCAGCACCTTGTTGTGCTTGAGGTTGTGCATCAGCGCGACGGGCGCGATGTCGGGGTCGCTGGTCAGGAAGATGGCGGTGCCGGGCGCGCGATAGGGGCTGCGGGCCTTCAGGATGTCGGCCAGCTCGGCCAGGGGCACGGAGTCGCGCCGGCTCTTGTCGTAGAGGATCTGCGCGCCGCGGGTCCAGGTCCACATGATCACCACCAGCGCCCCGCCCAGCGCCAGCGGCAGCCAGGCGCCGTGGAAGAACTTGAGCAGGTTGGAGGTGATGAACACCACGTCCAGCACGCCGAACGCGGTCGACGCGGCGACCGCCTGCCAGACCGGCCGCTTCCAGAGGTGGCGGACGATGAAGAAGAACAGCAGGGTGTCGACGAACATCGCGCCGGTGACGGCGATGCCGTAGGCCGAGGCCAGGTTCGAGCTGGTGCGGAAGACGAACAGCAGCAGCAGCACGCCCACCAGCAGGAAGGTGTTCACCTGCGGCACGTAGATCTGCCCGGCCTGGGTCTCGGAGGTGCGGCGGATGTCGATCCGCGGGAACAGGCCCAGCGACACGGCCTGCTGGGTCATCGAGAAGGCGCCGGTGATCACCGCCTGGCTCGCGATCACCGTGGCGATGGTCGCCAGGATCAGCACCGGCCAGTAGGCGATCTCGGGAATCATCTCGAAGAAGGGATTGGACCGCGCCTCGGGGTTCGCGAGCACCAGGGCGCCCTGGCCCAGGTAGTTCACGAGCAGGCAGGGCAGCACGAAGCCCAGCCAGGCGACGCGGATCGGCTTCTTCCCGAAGTGGCCCATATCGGCGTACAGCGCCTCGGCGCCGGTCACGGCCAGGAAGACGCTGCCCAGGATCACGAAGCCCAGGAAGCCGTTGTCGAGCAGGAAGCTGACCCCGTAGTGCGGCGAGAGCGCGCGGAAGACCGAGAGGTCGTCGGCCAGGTGGTAGAAGCCCAGGCCCGCCAGCGTCAGGAACCACACCGCGGTGATCGGCCCGAAGAACTTGGCGACCAGCGCCGTGCCGCGCGACTGCACGAGGAAGAGCGCGATCAGGATGCCCGCCGAGATCGGCAGGACCAGGCCGTCGGCGCTCTTGGGCACGCCCGGCGCGTCGCGCAGGCCCTCGACGGCCGAAAGCACCGACACCGCCGGCGTGATGATGCCGTCGCCGTAGAACAGCGCCGCGCCGAACACCGCCAGGAAGAACACGAACGTCGAGCGTCGCGGCATCACCCGCTGGGCCAGGGCCATGAGCGCGAGCGTGCCGCCCTCGCCCTTGTTGTCGGCCCGCATGAGGAAGATCACGTACTTGACCGTGACGATCAGGATCAGCGCCCAGGTGATCAGCGAGACCACGCCGAGCACGGCCATCTCGCCGCCGCCGCCGCCGCGCGAATGCCCCAGCGCCTCGCGCATGGCGTAGAGGGGACTGGTGCCGATGTCGCCGAACACCACCCCGATCGAGCCGAGCGCGAGCGCCCAGAAACCCTCCGCGTGCGCGGAGTGTCCGTTGGCCTGACCGCCGGGGGCCGAGCCGTTCGGGGAATGCGACGGGTCTTCGGACGGCTTTCCGTCGACGGCCTGCTCAGCCATCCAGTATCTCCGGGGAGCCCCGCGAGGTCCCCAAGGCGGCCCCATGCCGTCGCGGCGGGCGCGAATACACCCAATCCGGGCGCCGTTCAATCGCATGGCGCCGGTCAGGCGAATAGCTGCAACCTGGGCCTTGAACGGCTTATCGGCCGCCCGGGTTTCGGGCCGCCGCGCTGGAGGGACGCACATGGATCGCAAACTGGCGCTGGTGACGGGCGCTTCGGCGGGCATCGGCGCGGGCTTCGCGCGCGCCCTCGCCGGGCGCGGCTACGACCTGGCGCTGACCGCGCGGCGGGCCGCCCGGCTGGACGCGCTCGCCGGCGAGATCCGCGCGCGTCACGGTGTCGAGGCGCTGACGGTGGCGGCCGATCTCGCCGATCCCGAGGCGCCCGGCGGGATCCTGGACCACCTGGCCGCGCGCGGCCGATCGGTCGACGTGCTGATCAACAACGCCGGCTACGGACTGGGCGGGACCTACGCCGAGACGTCGTGGGCCGACCAGCAGGCCTTCGTGCAGGTGATGGTGACGGCGCCCTGCGAGCTGGCGCACCGGGTCGCGGGCGGCATGCGCGAGCGGCGCTTCGGGCGGATCGTCAACGTGGCGTCGCTGGCGGGCCTGCTGCCGGCCGCGGGGGGACACACGCTCTACGCCGCGTCGAAGGCGTTCCTCGTGCGGTTCTCCCAGAGCCTGCACCTGGAGCTGCGGCCGCTCGGCGTGCATGTGACCGCGCTGTGTCCGGGCTTCACCTGGACCGAGTTCCATGACGTGAACGGCACGCGCGAACGCGCCGACGCCTCGCTGCCCCGCTGGATCTGGCAGGACGCCGGGGCGGTGGTGGAGGCCGGCTGGCGCGCCGCGGAGGCCAACCGCCCCGTCTGCGTGCCGGGCGCGGTCAACAAGGCCATCGCCGGCTTCGCCCGCGCGATCCCGGAGGACTGGGCCCTGGCCCTGATGGCCAGCCAGAGCGGGCGGTTGCGGAAGACATGAGTTGCTCCCCCCGGGGGGAGAAACCCGGTCTAGTGCCCGTAGGGCTTGGCCACGCTCGGGCGGATGAAGCCGGTGGTGCTCTCGGCGAGGCCGGCCAGGATGAACTGGACCGCGAGTGCGCAGAGGATCAGGCCCAGCACGCGCACGACGATGGTGAGGCCGATGCGGCCCAGGAGGCGGGTCAGGATCGGGGTCGCCAGGAACGACAGCAGGGTGGCCAGGCCCACGGCGGCGATCGCGCCCACGCCCACGGCGGCGCCCTGCATGCCGAACTGGCGCGCCTGGCTGGCGTAGATCACCACCGTCGAGATCGCGCCGGGACCGATCAGCAGCGGCATGGCGAACGGCACGATCATCCGCTCGAAGCGCTTCCTGACGAACGCGCGGCCGGTGCCGGTCGTGGTGTCCGCCGCCTCGGTGAAGCTGGCGGTGAAGTCGTCGCGGGCCATCTCCAGGCCCAGCAGAAGCAGGATGATCCCGCCCGCGATCCGGAACGCCGCCAGCGAGATCCCGAAGAACTCCAGCAGGCTGAGCCCCGAGAAGTAGAAGAAGGTCAGGAAGCCGAAGACGAACAGCGAGATGTAGAGCGCGATCCAGGCGCGATCGCGCGATTTCACGCCACCCGTCGCCGCCGCGAACAGCGGCACGTTGCCGACCGGATCGATCAGCGCGAACAGGGCGACGAAGAAGTTGACCGCGAACTCGGCCTGGCTCATGCAGGGCTCTTAGCCCACATCGCCATCCGCGGACCACCCCCGCGCCCGAACGGAGCCTGTCATCATGGCCGCCGCCGCCCTTGCGCAAGCCTCCACCGTCAAGGCCGATCCGCGGCTGATCGTCCCGCTGGACCTGCCGTCCGTGGCCGAGGCGCGGGCGATGGTCGAGGCGCTGGGCGAGGCGGTCAGCTTCTACAAGGTGGGGCTGGAGCTGTTCGCGGGCGGCGAGGGCATGACCCTGGCGCGCGACCTGAAGGCGGCCGGCAAGCAGGTGTTCCTCGACTGGAAGCTGCACGACATCGGGACGACCGTACAGCGGGCGGCGGCGGTGCTGGCGGGCTCGGGCTGCGACTTCCTGACGGTGCATGGCGAGCCGCAGGTCATGGCCTCGGCGGTGCGCGGCCGCGGATCGTCGGGCCTCAGGATCCTGGCCGTGACCGTGCTGACCAGCCTGACCGACGCGGACCTGATCGAGACCGGCTACCACGAGAGCGCCCGCGCCCTGGTCGAGCGGCGCATCCACCAGGCCATCGCCGCCGGCTGCGACGGCGTGATCGCCAGCCCGCACGAGGCGGCGCTGGCCCGCGCGCTCGGCGGCAAGGACTTCCTGGTGGTCACGCCCGGCGTGCGGCCCGACTGGTCGGCCAGGAACGATCAGGCCCGCGCCGCCACGCCGCTCGACGCCCTGCGGGCCGGCGCCAGCCACATCGTCTGCGGCCGCCCGATCACCGCGGCGAACGACCCCGCCGCCGCGGCGCGCCGGGTGGCTGGGGAGATGGCGGGGGCCCTGCCCTAGTGTGCTGGATCTGAAGTGCGCCTGCTTCCGGGTTGAGCGCCGAGCGAACACGCGCTTGCGAACTTCGGAATCGGAACCCTAGAAGTCGACCGCGATGCCCTTGCGCTCCCAGTCGCCGAAGCGGGTGGGTTCGGGGCCCCTTGGGCCGCCGTCCTCGTGCGGCCTTTCGGCGGCGTGCTCGGTCCGGCGGCGGGCTTCGGCCTCTTCGAGGGCGCGGCGGGCGGCCGGTGGGAGCTCCTTGCCCGGGGCGGCGTTCGGCGGCGTCTCGTCCATGCGGGAAACTTAAGCGCTTGCGCGCGGGGCTCCAAGCGGGCACACGCCGCGCGCCGTGAACGATACCCCCGATATCGCGGGCCTCCCCGCCCGCGCCGCCGCGCTCGATCTCCTTGCCACCGCGCTCGCCCGCCGGGCCGGCCTGGACGAGGGCCTGAACCATCCCGCCATGTCCGCGCTCGCCCCGCGCGACCGCGCCTTCGCGCGGGCGGTAGTCATGGCGACGCTGCGCCACCTGGGGGCCATCGACGCCGTCCTGCAGTCGCGGCTGAAGAAGCCGCCGCCCGAGCGCATCGTGCATGCGCTGCGCCTCGGCGTGGCCCAGCTCTTCGTGCTGAAGACGCCCCCGCACGCCGCGGTCGGCGCGACGGTCGACGTCGTCGCGGCCCAGAAGGGCGGCGCCGCGTTCAAGGGCCTGGCCAACGCGGTGCTGCGCGGCCTGACCCGCGAGCCGCCGGCGCTCGACGATCCGGACCTGCTGCTGCCCACCTGGCTCGCCGCCCGCTGGCGCGCGGCCTACGGCGAGGCCGACGCCCGTGCGATCGCCGCCGTGGTCCCCCTGGAGCCGGCCACCGACCTCACCATCCAGGCCACCGGCGCGACCGAGCGCAGCGGCCAGAAGGGCGACGTGTCGGCCTGGGACGGCTTCGCGGACGGCGCATGGTGGGTGCAGGACGCTTCGGCCGCCGTGCCCGCGCGGCTGCTGGACGTGAAGCCCGGCGAGACGGCGCTCGACCTCTGCGCGGCGCCCGGCGGCAAGACGCTGCAACTCGCCGCGGCCGGCGCGAAGGTGGTGGCGCTGGACCGCTCGGCGGGCCGCATCAGGCGCGTCAGCGAGAACCTGGCGCGGACCGGCCTGGGCGCCGAGGTGGTGGTTGCCGACGCCGCCGAGTGGAAGGACGGGCGCACGTTCGACGCCGTGCTGCTCGACGCGCCCTGCTCGGCGACCGGCACGTTCCGCCGCCATCCCGACGTGCTGTGGGTGGCGAGTCCCGCCGACATTCCCAAGCTCGCCGCCGTCCAGGCCCGCCTGCTCGACAGCGCCGCGCGGCGGGTGAAGCCGGGCGGCCGGCTCGTCTACTGCGTCTGCTCGCTGGAGCCCGAGGAGGGCGAGGGCCAGGTCGCGGCGTTCCTCGCCCGCACGCCCGGCTTCGTCCTCGACCCGATCGCCGAGGGGGAGGGCGCCGCCCCCGCCGCCAGCCGGCGCGACGACGGCGCGCTGCGCATCCTGCCGCATCATCGCGAGGGCGGGACCGACGGCTTCTACGTGGCCCGCCTGCGCAGGCGCTGAACGGCGGGAGTGGTGCGGAGGCCCGCATCACGTTAAGCCCGTCGCATGGCCAAGCCTGACGTGATCATCGCGCCCTCGATCCTGGCGAGCGACTTCGCGCGGCTGGGGGCGGAGGTGGCGGCGATCGAAGCCGCCGGCGCCGACTGGGTCCACGTCGACGTGATGGACGGCCACTTCGTGCCGAACATCACCATCGGCCCCGACGTGGTGAAGGCCCTGCGTCCCCATTCGACGCTGCCGTTCGACTGCCACCTGATGATCTCGCCGGCCGACCCCTACATCGAGGCGTTCCGCGAGGCCGGGGCCGACTACATCTCGGTGCACCCGGAGGCCGGGCCGCATCTGAACCGGACGCTGAAGCTGATCCGCAAGACGGGTGCGAAGGCGGGCGTGGTGTTCAATCCGTCGACCGACCCCAGCGTGATCCAGTGGATGATGGACGAGGTCGACCTGATCCTCGTCATGTCGATCAACCCGGGCTTCGGCGGCCAGACCTTCATGCATTCCCAGCTTCGCAAGATCGAGGCGCTCCGTAGGATGATAGACGCCGAGGGGCGCGACATCCCGCTGGAGGTCGACGGGGGCGTCACGCCGGAGACGGCGAAACTCTGCATCGCGGCGGGGGCGACCGCGTTGGTGGCGGGGACCGCGGTGTTCCGCGGCGGCCCGTCCGCCTACGCCGCCAACATCGCCGCCCTGCGCGGCTAGGCGTCCCGGCTTGGCCGGCGTCCCGCGGATTCCCGGCCGCCACCTGGCGCTGGCGCTCTGGGCGGGCGCGGGCGGCGCGCTCTCGGAGGAATGGCGCGCATCGGGACTGCACCGCTGGGCGACGTCGCGCCCGCGCCCGGACGGCTTCGGGATCGCGCCGCGGGACTTCCGGCCGCCCGACGTCGAGGCCGGCCGCGCGGTGCTGGCGGGCGCCTTCGTGCTGGCGGGCCAGACCCTGGCCAGCGGCGTGCGCGGCGACCCCTGGGACCGCCCCAGCCCCAGCCGCGCCTTCGCCGAGGCCCTGCACCGCTTCGACTGG
>NZ_JAEUMO010000204.1 GCF_016793285.1 Phenylobacterium sp. | reverse complement strand
CCAGCGCATCCTGGAGCGGTACGGCATGAGCGAGGCGGTGATCATCACGACGAACCCGCTGGACGGCGAGCGCATCGGCGGCTCGGTCGGCTACCCGCTGCCGGGCGTGGAGCTGCGCATCGGTGGCGGTGAGGAGACCGGCGTGATCCAGATCCGCGGGCCCTCGGTGTTCTCGGCTTACTGGCGCATGCCGGAGAAGACGGCCGAGGAGTTCACGGCCGACGGCTTCTTCATCACCGGCGACGTCGGCCGGACCGATGCGGACGGGCGGGTCTGGATCAGCGGCCGGGCGAAGGACCTGATCATCTCGGGCGGCTACAACGTCTATCCGAAGGAAGTGGAACTGGTGCTCGACGAACTGCCGGGCGTGACCGAGAGCGCGGTCATCGGCGTGCCGCACCCGGATTTCGGGGAGGGCGTGGTGGCGGTGGTGATGGGCCGCGGCGACGAGGCGGCGATGATCGCCGAGGCGCGCTCGCAATTGGCCGCCTACAAGGCGCCCAAGCGCGTGGTGTTCGTGGACGAGCTGCCGCGCAACGCCATGGGCAAGGTGCAGAAGAGCCTGCTGCGGCAGCAATACGAACACTTGTTCGAGGCCTGATCGCCGGGCAGGGTCCGCGTCCAGAAACGGGAGGACGGGATGGATCTGCAGCTCAAGGGCAAGACCGCGGTGGTGACGGGCGCGACGCGCGGGATCGGGCGGGCCATCGCCGAGGCGTTCGCCGACGAGGGCGCCAACGTCGCGATCTGCGCGCGCAACGCCGAACAGGTGGCCGAGACCGTGAAGGCGCTGGAGGCCCGGGGCGTGAAGGCCTTCGGCCAGGCGGTGGACATCTCGGACGGGCCCGCGATCAAGAGCTTCGTGCAGGCGGCCGGCGAGGCGCTGGGCGGGATCGACGTGCTGGTCTCCAACGCTTCGGCCCTGGTCCAGGGCAACGACGAGGCCTCGTGGCAGGCGATGTTCGACGTCGACATCATGGGCGCGGTGCGCACGTTCGACGCGGCGCTGCCGTTCCTGGAGAAGGCCGGCGCGCGCGGCGACGCGGCCTTCATCATCACCTCGTCGGTCTCGGCGGCCGAGTCGGACAACCCCAACAGCTACGGCGCGATGAAGGCGGCGCAGATCCACTTCGCCAAGGGCGTGGCGCGGCAGTACGCGCCGAAGCACGTGCGCTGCAACGTGGTGTCGCCCGGGACCGTGTTCTTCGAGGGCGGCGTGTGGGGGAACGTGAAGGCGGGCATGCCGCAGTTCTTCGAGCAGATGATCGCGCGCAACCCGACCGGCCGCATGGCGACGCCGGAGGAGGTCGCCGCGGCGACGGTGTTCCTCGCGAGCCCCAGGTCGGCGTTCACGACCGGGATCAACATGGTGGTCGACGGCGCGATCTCGCGGCGGGCCAACTTCTAGTGGCCGGCGGGGCGCTTGCCGGCCTGAAGGTGCTGGACTGCACCCATGTGATCGCCGGCGCCTACTGCTCGCTGGTGCTGGCCGACCTGGGCGCCGACGTCGTCAAGATCGAGCCGCCGGCCGGCGAGTCGACGCGCGGGATGCTGGGCCTGCGGGCCGACGCCTTCCGCGCCTTCGACCACGTGAACCGCAACAAGCGCGCGATCGCGCTGGACCTCGCGACCGAGGCTGGCGCGGACGTGGTTCGCAAGCTGGCCCGGACCGCCGATGTGTTCGTCGAGAACTACCGGCCGGGCGCGATGGACCGGATGGGGCTGGGCTACGAGCGGCTGTCGGCGATCAACCCGCGGCTGGTCTATTGCTCGGTCTCGGGGTTCGGGCTGGACGGGCCGTATCGCGAGCGGGGCGGGTTCGATCTGGTCACCCAGGCGATGAGCGGGATCATGAGCTTCGTGGGCGAGGCGGGCAGCGAGGTCCCCTGTTCGACGGCGGTGCCGATCTCGGACCTGAACGCCGGCGTGTTCGCCGCGGTCGGCGTCCTGGCGGCGCTGCAGAGCCGGACCGCCACGGGCCGGGGCCAGCACGTCGAGACGTCGCTGCTGGAGTCGGCGCTGGCCTACACGATCTGGGAGACGGGCATGTACCTGTCGAGCGGCGAGGTGGCGAGGCGCAACGGCGCCCGCCACCGGCTGGCGGCGCCCTACGAGCCGCTGAAGACGGCGGACGGGCACATCGTGGTGGGCGTCAACAGCCAGCGGCTGTGGGCGCGGTTCTGCAAGGCGATCGGCGAACCGGCGCTGGCGGGCGAGGCGGGCTTCGACACGCCGGCGGGACGGATGCAGAACCGCGACGCGCTGCAGGCGCGGCTGGAGGGCGTGCTGACGACACAGCGAGGGGCATACTGGCTCGAACGGCTGGAGGCCGAGGGCGTGCCGGCCGGGCCGCTGAACGACATCGCCCAGGCCTGGGACGACCCGCAGGTGAAGGCGCGGGGACTGCTGGGCGAGGCGGGCGGCCGGCGGTTCGTGAAGACGCCGATCAAGCTGCACGACACGCCGGTCGCGCTGGAGCGCGGCCCCGGCGAGGTGGGGCAGGACACGCGCGCCGTGCTGGCCGAGGCCGGCTATTCGAGCGACGAGATCGAGGCGCTGATCGCCAGCGGGGCGGCGGCGGTGGAACGCAGGACGGAGACGAAGGCGTGAGCGGGGTGATGCACATCGAGCGGATTTCGCCCGCGATCACGCTTCTGGAGATCGACAACCCGCCGATGAACCCGCTGGGCGTGGAGATGCGCGCCACCTTCATGGCGGCGCTGGACGAGGTCGAGAAGAACGATGACCTGCGCTGCCTGATCGTGACGGGGCGGGGCCGCGCGTTCTGCTCGGGCGACGACCTGAAGGCCGCTTCGGGCAAGGGCGAGGACCTGGCGGGCTTCGGGCGGTTGCTGGACCGCCTGGAACAGACCCGCGTGCCGGTGATCGCGGCGGTGAACGGCTGGTGCGTCGGCGGCGGCTTCGAGCTGGCGCTCTGCTGCGACATCCGCCTGGCCTCGACCGAGGCGAAATTCGTCTGCGCCGGCGTGAACGTGGGGCTGATGGCGTCGACCTACCGGCTGCCGCGGCTGATCGGCGAGAGCCGGGCCAAGTCGATGCTGCTGACCGGCCTGCCGCACGATGCGGAGACGGCCGAGCGCTACGGCCTGGTGACCGGCCTGCATGCGCCGGACGCGCTGAAGGGCGCCGCGGCGGCGCTGGCCGAGCGGATCGCGACGCGCGCCCCGCTGTCGGTGGAGGCGACCAAGCGCACCTCGCACCGGGCGCTCGACCTGTCGCCCGAGGAGTCGGGGAAGATCTGGGGCGAGGAACTGCGGGTGCTGCGCAGGTCCGACGACCACAAGGCGGCGCTGGAGGCCTTCCGCGAGCGCCGCGATCCGGTGTTCACCCGCAGCTAGCGTGCCCTGAAGGCCGCGATGGTGTAGGCTGTCGCCGCGATCATGGGATGAAGGCTATGAGCGATCCTGTCGGCCCCGGCGATCTTGTTCTCTGCGTGAACGCGGCCCCCAATCATGCTTCCGGCCGGCCGGTGCCCCTCCAGGCGGGCGAGACCTATCGGGTTCTGGGCGTCATGGAGTTCGGCTGTCCGTGCGGGCGCTCGGACGCGCTGATCGACGTGGGCATCGACTTCGCCTGGTGCCAGACGCGGTTCCGGCTGCTGCCGAAGCCCAGGGCCCAGGCCAGGACGCGCCGGGTCTCGGCGCCCAGGGAAACCGAAACCGTCCGCTGAGGCTCAGCGCTCGGAGGCGCGGCGCCCCGGGGGGCGGATGTCGCCCTGCTGCACCTGGCGAAGGCGCGCCACGTAGATGGGCCCCGCGGCCATCACCACGCCGAGCACGTCGGCGGTGACCCGCGTCGGCGAGATCAGGCTTCCCGCGAAGCACGGCGCGAGTTCGCAGAACAGCACCACCCAGGCCGCCACCAGCGGGATGTCGCCGCGGCGGACGTAGGGCATGAGCGCGTAAGCCAGGTTCACGGCGGCGTAGAAGATCAGCACCCGGGCCAGGAACGGCTCGGCGAGGGGCGTCAGCGAGATCGCCAGGACGGCGAGGCACATGATCGCCGCCACCGGCACGTACAGCGGCCGTGGGATCGCCGGCGCCGCCGGAAGCCTGATCTGATGCCCCATCGTCATCTGCGCCACGATAGGCGCCGCGGCCTTGGCGCAGGCTTAATTTTCATGGTTGATCATGGGTTTATCGGGGCCTGCCCGCCGCGCGCCGCGTCTCGGCGGCCCGCCCTGGGGCGAAGGCCTTGCGCGCAGGCCCGCAACGGGCTTTGAGGGCGGCGATGAGCAAGCTCTTCTTCGACCTCCAGGCGACCCACAACCCGCACCGCTGGTACTTGCCGATCACGCCCGAGATCTGCGTCGGCCCGACGGGCAATCAGTTCATGTTCGGCGGGGTCGGCATGGCCTCGGCGGTGGCGGCGCTGGAGCGGACGGCGGGGCGGCCCCTGATCTGGGCCACGGCGCAGTATCTCGGCTACGCCCGGCCGGGCAGCGTGGTCGACATCGACGTCTGGACGCCGGTGGAGGGCAAGTACAACACCCAGGCGCGCTCGATCAGCCACGTCGACGACAAGGAGATCATCAGCGTCAGCGCCGCCCTGGGCGCGCGGGAAAGTCCCTTCGACAGCCAGTGGGTCGAGGCCCCGGTCGTGCCGAAGCCCGAGGCCTGCCCGGTCCGCCATCACTGGCGCGGGTCGGAGGAGGGGGTGCATTCGCGCATGGACGTGCGTTTCGCCAAGGGCCGCTCGGGGTTCGACCGGGACGGGGCGGCCGAGCCGGACGGGCGCACGATCCTGTGGGCGCGGCCGAAGGACGACCTGGCGATCGACGCGGCGATGCTGGCGGTGATGGCCGACTTCGTGCCGCAGGGCGTGGGCAACGCGCTTGGCCGCAACGCGGGCGGCAACAGCCTGGACAACACCCTGCGCATCCGCCGGATCGTGCCGACGCAGTGGGTGCTGTGCGACATCCGCATCTCCGGCGTGGCGGGCGGGTTCGCCCACGGCTCGATGTCGCTGTTCGCCGAAAGCGGGGAGCTGATGGCGACGGCCAGCCAGTCGCTGATCGTGCGCGTTCGGGAGAGCGCGGAGGACCGCTGATCGCAATCCGGCGTCGTGGCGCTCGCCTTGTGCCGGCCAGGGTGTATGTAGCGGCAAAATCGTGCGCCGCCGGGACGCGGGCCGCACCTGGGAGTGACCTGATCCTATGACCCTTCGCCTGCTGGCCGCCTGTTCGGCCGCCGCCCTGCTTTCCGCCTGCGCCACCATGGAGAAGGCGCCGCCCGCGCCACCGCCGGTCGCCGAAGCCCCGCCGCCTCCGCCCGCGCCTCCGCCGAAGCCCAAGGCCGCGGTCGGGACCTTCGGGTTCAACGTGGACGGCATGGACAGGTCCGCGGCCCCCGGCGACGACTTCTATCGCTACGCCGTCGGCAAGTGGACCGACACCACCGAGATCCCGGCCGACCTCTCCAGCGTCGGAGCCTTCGTGGCGATCCGCGAGACGGCCAACGCGCGCATCCGCGGGATCATCGAAGACACCGCCAAGGCGCCGGCCGCCGAGGGCTCGGACGCCCAGAAGATCGGCGACTACTTCGCGAGCTTCATGGACCAGGCGCGGATCGAACAGCTCGGCGCGGCTCCGCTGAAGCCGGAACTGGACGCCATCGCCGCGATCAAGACGCGCAAGGACCTGTCGGCGGCGCTGGGCGGCTCGATCCGCGCCGACGTCGATGTGCTGAACGCGACCAACTACTACACGCCGCGGATCATGGGCCTGTGGGTCGCCGAGGACCTGGACGACACCACGAAGTACCGGCCCTACCTGCTGCAGGGCGGCCTCGGCATGCCCGACCGGGAGTACTATCTCGGCTCGAACGCCCGCTACGTCGAGCTGCGCGGCAAGTACGAGACGCACGTGGCCAACATGCTGCGGCTGGCCGGCTTCTCCGAGCCCGAGGCGCGGGCGAAGCGCGTGATGGCGCTGGAGATGGCCATCGCCAAGGCCCACGTCAGCGTCGACGAGACCAACGACGTGGCCAAGGGCAACACGGTCTGGCTGCGCGCCGATCTGGCGAAGAAGGCGCCGGGCCTCGACTGGACCGCCTTCCTGATCGCCGCCGGCATGAACGACCAGCCGCGGTTCGGCGCCTGGCAGGCGACGGCGATCGCGGGGACGTCGAAGCTCGCGGCCAGCCAGCCGATCCAGGCTTGGAAGGACTACCTGGCGTTCCACACGGTCGAGAACGCTGCGCCGTACCTGTCGAAGGCCTTCGTGGACGAGAGCTTCGAGTTCAACAACCGCGCCATGAGCGGCACGCCGCAGCAGCGCGAGCGCTGGAAGCGGGGCGTCGACAACACCTCGGCGGCGCTGGGCGAGGCGATCGGCAAGCTCTACGTCGAGAAATACTTCCCGCCGGAGGCCAAGGCGCAGGCCAGGGAGATGGGCGAGAACGTCCTCAAGGCCTTCGCCGCGCGCATCGACCGGCTGGACTGGATGGGGCCCGAGACGAAGGCCCAGGCCAAGAAGAAGCTTTCCAATTTCAACATCATGGTCGGCTATCCCGACAGGTGGCGCGACTACTCGGCCCTGTCCGTGGTGAAGGGCGACGCCTACGGCAACGCCCGGCGCGCCGGGCTCTTCGAGTACCGCCGCAACCTCGCCAAGCTGGGCCGGCCGGTGGACCGCGGCGAGTGGTTCATGACGCCCCAGACGGTGAACGCGCTGTTCGCGCCGAGCCAGAACTCGGTGACCTTCCCGGCCGGCATCCTGGCGCCGACCTTCTTCGATCCGAACGCAGACGCGGCGGTGAACTACGGCGCCGTCGGCGGCGTGCTGGGCCACGAGGTGAGCCACGGGTTCGACGACATCGGCGCGCTGTTCGACGCCGACGGCAACCTGAAGAACTGGTGGACCAAGGCCGACATGGACCACTTCAAGGCCGAGGCGAAGAAGCTGGCCGACCAGTACTCGGCCTACGAGCCGCTGCCGGGGCTGCACATCAACGGCCAGCAGACCTCGAGCGAGAACATCGCCGACGTGGCGGGCCTCGCCACCGCCTGGGACGCCTACCAGCTCTCGCTGAACGGCAAGCCGGCGCCGGTGATCGACGGCTTCACCGCCGAGCAGCGGTTCTTCCTCGGCTGGGCGCAGAACTACCGCGCCAGGTTCCGCGAGGCGGCGCTGCGCCGGCAGATCGTCACCGACGTCCACGCGACGGCGCCGTACCGCGCGCTGACGGTGCGCAACCTCGACGCCTGGTATCCGGCGTTCGACGTCAAGCCGGGCCAGAAGCTGTACCTCGCCCCGGCCGAGCGGGTGAAGATCTGGTAGCGGTCGCGATCGACGGCCCCGCGGACCCCCGGCTGGAACCCTACCGGGCGGTCCGCGAGCGCGACCTGACGGGCCGCGAGGGGCTGTATGTCGCCGAGGGGCGTGTCGTGCTGGAGAAGGCGGTCGCCGTCGATCCCGCGGCGGTGGTCTCCGTCCTCGTGGCCGCGCATCGGCTGGAGAGCCTGGCCGGGGTGCTGGCGGGGCTACCGCCGTCGACGCCGGTCTACGCGGCCGGGCAGGCGGCGATGGACGCGGTCGTGGGCTTCCCGATCCACCGGGGCATCCTGGCGCTGGTGCGGCGGCCCGTGCGGGACGCGGCGGCGCTGGTGGCGCGCCTGCCGGCGAGGGCGCTGGTCGTGGGGCTCGTGGGCATCGCCAACCACGACAACATGGGCGGCATCTTCCGGAACGCCGCGGCCTTCGGCGCCGACGCGGTGCTGCTCGACGACACCTGCTGCGACCCGCTCTACCGCAAGGCCATCCGCGTCAGCGTCGGGGCCGCGCTGAGCGTGCCGTTCGCGCGGGCCGGGAACGCGGCGGCCATGGCCGACCTGCTGGCGGGCGCGGGCTTCGACATCGTGGCGTTGTCGCCGCGGGGCGACGTCGAACTGGCCGATTACGCGCCGGGCCCGCGGACGGCGGCGCTGTTCGGGGCCGAGGGGCCGGGCCTGCCTCAGGCCGTGATGGCCCGCGCGCGCACCGTGCGGATCGCGATGGCCGGCGGCTTCGACTCCCTGAACGTCGCCACCACGAGCGGCATCGTCCTGCACAATCTGGGAGCGAGGCGCGCCACGCCTTAGCTCGCGCTTAACGCGTTTGGGCCGACAACGCTCGCCGAGGCATGTCCGGGGGGAATGGATGTCGCGCGAGCGCTCGCAGGAGCCGATGGTCCCGCCTGGGCTGGAGCAGTCCCAGGCGGTGTTCGACCGCGCGACGCGTCTCGCCCGCACCCTGTTCGGCGCCGTCGAGGCCCAGATCACGCTCAGGATCGGCGACGGCTACTGGCGCAGCCGCACGGGCAAGACTGTGCCCACCGCCCGCGGCGTCGAGGAGGTGATGCGCCGCGGCGAGGTGGTCTGGATCGAGGACACGCGGCTGGACGCCCGCGTCCGCGACGAGGCCGCGGTGACCGGCCCGCCCCACCTGCGCTTCTTCGCCGGCGCGCCGATCCGCCTGGAGGACGGCTCGACGCCGGGTGCGCTTTCGGTGGTGGGGCTGGAGCCCCGCGCCTGCGACGCCGCGCTGGCGCGGCGCCTGGAGGACCTGGCCGATTTCGTCGCCGACGAGTGGGCCCGGGTCGACGCGACGCGCGCGCAGGCGGAGGCGGAGCGGACCATGTCGGCGATCGTGAACGCGATGCCGGTCTCGATGGTGCTGACCGACCGCGACCTGCGGCTGCTGTACGCCAGCCCGCCCTGGATCGCGGCGAGCGGACTGGAGGGCCGGCCGGTGGTCGGATGCACGCTCTACGAACTGCGCCCCGACATCTCCGACCAGTGGCGCGAGGGGCTGGAATTCTGCCTTCGGGGCCACTCGCGGACGATCGAACGGCTCCGGGTTCCGACCCCGGACGGCGCGACCGCGTGGGCGCGGGTGCAGATCGCCCCCTGGTACGGCCACGACGGCGAGGTCGGCGGCCTGATCGTCGGCTCCTACGAGATCACGCACATGGTCGAGGCGCTGGAGCGCACCGAGCGGTCGGAGGAGCGCCTGAAGCTGGCCGTCGAACTCGCCGAACTGCACGTCTACGAGATGGACTACGTCCGCGGCGAACTGCTGAAGGTGGGCGCGGAGGATTCGTTCTACGAGGAGCCCAGCACCTACGAGGGCCTGCTGGCGAACATCTGGCGCGGGATCGACCCGCGCGACGTCGCCGACGTCCAGGCGGCCTGGGCGCGCCACGAGCGCGACGGCGCGCCGTTCCGGCCCGAACATCGCGTCACCCGGGCCGACGGGCGCGAGGTCTGGGCGGCGGGGCGCGCGAAGCTGTTCGTCGACGACGCCGGACAGCCCCTGCGCCTGGTGGGCGCCTTGCGCAACATCACCGCGAAGAAGGCGGCCGAGCGGGCGCTCGTGCAGGCCAAGGAGGACGCCGAGGCCGCGAACCGCGCCAAGAGCGCCTTCCTGGCGACCATGAGCCACGAGATCCGCACGCCGATGAACGGCGTGCTGGGCATGGCCCAGGCGCTGGCGGCGGACGCCGACCTCTCGAAGGGCCAGCGCGACAAGATCGACGTGATCCGCCAGTCGGGCGAGAGCCTGCTCGCGATCCTGAACGACGTGCTGGATCTCTCGAAGATCGAGGCGGGCAAGCTGGCGCTCGAGCAGGCGCAGTTCGACGTGCGCGCGCTCGCCAGGACCGTGCAGGCCACCTTCCAGGCCATCGCCGACACGAAGGGCCTCGACTTCGAGCTCAGCGTCGACCGCTCGGCCCGGGGCGTCTACGAGGGCGACCAGGTGCGGGTGCGCCAGATCCTGTGGAACCTGGTCTCGAACGCGCTGAAGTTCACCGAGAAGGGCGGCGTGACGGTGCGCATCGGTCACGACGCGGGCGCGCTGTCGCTCACCGTGCTCGACTCGGGCATCGGCATGACGCCGGCCGAGCTCTCGGGCCTGTTCCGCAAGTTCGAGCAGGCCGACGCCTCGACCACGCGCAGGTTCGGCGGCACGGGTCTGGGCCTGGCCATCTGCCGCGAGCTGGCCGAGCTGATGGACGGCGTCATCACCGCCACCAGCACGCCGGGCAAGGGCTCGACCTTCACGGCGCGGCTGCCGCTGAAGAAGGTGGCGAACGTGGCGCGCAGGCCGAGCCGGGCGAAGGCGCCCAAGGCGCCGCCGGTCATCGAGGGGGGGGCGATCCGCGTGCTGGCCGCCGAGGACAACGCTATGAACCAGCTCGTCCTGAAGACCCTGCTCCAGCAGGTGGGGATCGAGCCTGTGATGGTGGCCGATGGCCGCGCGGCCGTGGCGGCCTGGGAGCGCGAGTCCTGGGATATCATCCTGATGGACGTACAGATGCCGGTGATGGACGGGCCGACCGCCACCGCCGTGATCCGCACGCGCGAGCGTCACGAAGGCCGGGCGCGAACGCCGATCGTGGCCCTGACGGCCAACGCCATGAGCCACCAGACCGCGGAGTACCTCCAGTCCGGCATGGACGCCTTCGTGATGAAGCCGATCGAGGCCGGGCGGCTCTACGAGGCGTTGCGGGCGGCGGTCGACGGCGAGAGCGACGCACGCAGCGCGGTGGCCTAGCCGCCCCCCTGCGGACGAGCGATCTGGCGAGATGCCGGAGGCCTTCGACGGCGGGTGTGTGGACGCCGTTGGGGTGCTTGAAGGCCCCCGGCTCCCTCTCGCGGAGAGCTATGAGCCGCCGAACTCGACGGCCGAGATGACCACGTCCATGACCTGATCGCGGAAGGCGATCCGGCCGCGCTCGCCCTCGGCGGCCCCTGCGGCCACCATCAGCGGCAGCAGGTGTTCTTCGCGCGGGTGGGCCTCGCGGGCGTGCGGCGCTTCTTCCCAGCGGGCGAGGGCGGCGTCGCGACGGGCCGGGTCGGTCACGGCGGCCTCCAGCCAGGCGTCGAAGACGGCGGAGCGCGCCGTGTAGGCCGGCGAGAAGCCGCGCATGTTGTGCCAGCTCATGCCCGAGCCGACGATCAGCACGCCCTCGTCGCGCAGGGGCGCGAGCGCCCGGCCGGCGGCGAGGTGGGCGGCCGGATCGAGGCCGGCCTTCAGCGAGAGCTGGACGACCGGGATGTCCGCGGCGGGCGTCACCAGCTTCAGCGGCACGAAGACCCCGTGGTCCCAGCCGTGGCCCGCGTCCTCGGCCGAGGCGATCCCGGCGGCGTCGAGCAGGCGACGGACGCGCTGCGCGAGGTCGGGGGAGCCGGGCGCCTCGAAGGTCAGCCGGTAGGTATGCTCCGGGAAGCCGTAGTAGTCGTAGATCAACGGCGGCCGCTCCCCCGCGCCCACGGTGAACTCGGGGGCTTCCCAGTGACCTGAGACGACCAGGATCGCCGTCGGGCGCTCGGGCAGGGTGGCGACAAGGTCGCGGAGGTAGGCCGCGGTGCGGTCCCAGGCGTCGGCCGGACCCCTCTGCCACTCCATGAAGAAGCAGGGGCCCGCACCGTGGGGGAGGAAGACGGTCGGGAGGGTCATGGCTTGGCCTGGGACCTTTCGCGGGGCGGGCGGGGGGAGCGCCCGCCCCGGGTTGCGGGGGATGTTACGCGGCCTTCGCGGCCGGCTGCGCCGGGGCGATGGTGTCGATCCAGGCCGAGAAGGCCTGGCCGTAGGCGCGGAGGAACTCGGTCGTGCCTTCGTTCACCAGTTCGCCGTTCTCGTCGAAGAGCGAGAACGAGTTGCCGATATAGGCCTCCTGGCTGAGCAGCGGGACGTTCAGGAACACCAGCGACTGGCGCAGGTGGTGGTTCGAGCCGAACCCGCCGATGGCGCCGGGCGACTGGCTGATGACCGCGCCGGGCTTGCCGTTCCACACGCTGGCGCCGTAGGGGCGCGAGCCGACGTCGATGGCGTTCTTCAGTGCGCCCGGCACCGAGCGGTTGAACTCGGGCGTGATGAACAGCACCGCGTCGGCCGCGGCGATCTGCTCGCGGAAGCGGACCCACTGGGCCGGCGGATCGGACTCGAGGTCCTGATCGAAGTGCGGCAGGTCGCCGATCTCCACGATGTCGAACTTGAGATTGGGAGTCACCGCGGCGAAGGCCTTGGCGAGCTTGCGCGAGACGCTTTCCTTGCGGAGCGAGCCGACGACGACGGCGACGTTGCGGACTTGGGTCATCTGGGTTGGTCCTTGCGAGAGGGGGCGCCGATCGCTCGGCATGGGGGGAAGATGATCGCGATCTTCGCCGTTGATAATCGCCGTCGTAAGGACAAGAGTGCGTCCAAACAGGAAACAATCGTATGGATCGTCTGGACGAGATCCGCGCCTTCGCCGCGGTGGCCGAGGCGCGCAGCTTCACGCAGGGCGCGCGCAAGCTGGACGTCTCCGGCGCGCAGATCTCCAAGCTGGTGGCGCGGCTGGAGAACCGGCTGGGGCAGCGGCTGCTGAACCGCACCACCCGCGACGTGTCGCTGACCGACACCGGCCAGGCCTACCTGGAGCGGGCGCGGGACCTCCTGGAACGGTTCGACGCCCTGGAGACCTCGGTGAAGGACCAGGCCGGCCCCAGCGGCAACCTGCGGGTCTCGGCTCCGGTGTCGTTCGGCAAGAACCAGCTCACGCCGGCGCTGATCGAGTTCGCCTCGCAGTGCCTGGCGGTGTCGCTGGACGTCAGCTTCTCGGACCGCATGGTGAACCTGGTCGAGGAGGGCTTCGACGTGGCGGTGCGGATCGGCCAGCTCTCGGACTCGTCGCTGGTGGCCAAGCGGCTGGCGGCGGTCCGGATGGTGACCTGCGCCTCGCCCGCCTATCTGGCCGGGGCCGGCGCGCCCCTGGCGCTGGAGGACCTGGCGGGGCATGAGGCGATCCTCGACACCAACGCGCGCGAGGCGACGCTGTGGCGGTTCGGCGCGCAGAGCGACGTGCGCGAGGTGCGGGTGCATGGGCGGCTGCGGTTCAACGGCGCCGAACCCTGCGTGGCCGCGGCGGTGGCTGGGTTCGGGATCGTGCGGACCCCGGCGTTCGCGGCGGCCGAGGCGCTGCGGGACGGGCGGCTGACGCCGGTGCTGTGCAACTTCGAGCCCGAGCTGATCCACGTCTACGCGGTCTATCCGCACGCGCGGCATCTGGCGGCGAAGGTGCGCGCGTTCGTCGACTTCCTGGCGGCGCGCTACGCCGGCGAGCCCGAGTGGCACCAGGGCTGGGGGCGCGAGCACCCCCGGCCGTAGGCTCAGGCGAACGCCAGCCAGCGGCCCGCGGCGGCGGTCATGATCCAGACGAGGATGGCGGCGAAGGCCATGCCCTTCACGAACGGCCCGTTCTCCTGGCCGCGGCCCGAGCCGGCCGACTGGACGACGGCGGTCAGCAGGATCACCCCGACGAAGGCCCAGGCGAAGCCCTTGTTGACCGGGTCCAGATGCTCGAAGTCGTCGGGCCTGTAGACGATGTGGGTTATTAGCTGCTGACAGGCGATCATGAGCAGCATGACCCCCAGGTAGACGACCCGCGTGAGGCCGCGGCTGGCGTAGAGGACGATCAGGCCGCCGGCCGTGATCACGTGCCACAGCCCGGGATTGGCCAGCTTGGCCTGCAGGAACACCCAGATGGCGAACAGGAAGATCGCCAGGCCGATCACGCCGAGGACCCGCGACACCGGGCCGAGGCGGCCGTCGTTCTTCGTCGCCGGGAGCGTGATGGCGAAGGTCAGGACGATGGCGGCGGCGAGGCCGATCATCTTCGCGGTGAAGGCTTCCGAGGTGTAGAGCCGTTCGCCGTTCGAGGCGCCCATCAAGAGGCCGGTGACCAGGATCACGATCAGCCCGGCCCAGGTCCATCCGGCGAGGTTCCGGTACATCTCGCGCGGCGGCTCCTCGGTGAGGCCGACGCCGATCAGGCGCAGGTTCATGAGCAGCGACGTGCCGGCCAGCACGGCCAACGCCAGCAGGTGGCCGACCTCGACCTGCGCGAAGGCGTAGACGGAGTCCTTGATCGGCTTGCCCGGAAAGGTGTCGTCGAGGTTCGCGACCCAGCCCGCAAGCTGAGGGAACAAGTCCTGGGGGGCCCAGACGGTCATTGCACCGGCGCTCCGATATCGAGGGCGCCGCTCTCCGAGGCCTTGCAGTCCTGGGCGACGTTGATCCAGTGGGGAAGGGGCTTGCCGCAGTTGATCCAGTCGTAGGCGATGTAGCGGCCGAAGAAGATCACCAGGATCCAGCTCGCGATGGAGAGGAACGCCGAGACCCGGACCTTGGTCGGCGGCTTCGCCAGCGTGTCCCACGCATGGATGTCGCGCTGCACGCGGTAGTGGAAGACGATGATGTTGATGAAGGCCAGCGCCAGGAACACCAGCTTCAGGCGGAACCAGAGATTGTGGTAGTAAACCAGAGGCTTGGCGAAGAAGAGCGCAGCGCCCGTGGCCAGCATCAGCACGATGCCGAAGACGGTCAGCGGCAGGATCCGGTCGGAGATCACCGAGACCGGCGTCTTCCGGAAGAGGACGCCCAGGAGCCGCAGGTCGACCACGAAGATCGTGCCGGCGAACAGGACCAGCGTCATCACGTGGGTGCCTTCGAGCAGGCCCCAGAAGTTGAGCGAACTCGCGAGCGCGTCGCTCCACGAGATGTCGATCTCGCCGGGACCTTTGCCCAGCTCGGTGGACATCCACACCAGGAAGTCACGGATCAAGTTGATGCGTCCCCCGCAAGCATACCGGCTCTTCTATCGCGCCGAGCCGTCGTGTCCATGTCCGGTTTGCGTCGCCGGAGAAACACTGGCACCCGAGGCTAGGCCGCGTCCCGGCGCCCGGCAAGCGGCCGAAGTCAGGCGGCGCGGTCGAGTTCGAGCAGCGCGTCGCGCAGCAGGGCGAGCGCGACCCGCAGGGCGCCCAGCCGCACCTCGGCGCGGCCGGCCGGCGTGAACCGCTGGACGTGATGGCGGGCGCCGCCGGCGCCGCGCCGCGCGCAGGCGAAGTGGACGAGGCCGCCGGGCTGGCCGGGGGCGTCCTCGGTGAAGCCGGTGATCGACACGGCCAGGTCGGCCTTCGACCGGCGGATGGCGCCTTCGGCCATGGCGACAGCCGCCGCCTCCGACACGGCGCCGTCCGTGTTCAGGATCGCCATCGGCACGCCGAGAAGCTCGTGCTTGGCCTCGTCGGTGTAGGTGACGAAGCCGCGCTCGAAGGCGTGGCTCGCGCCGGGAATGTCGGTGAGCAGCGAGGCGAGGAGGCCGCCCGTGCAGCTCTCCGCCGTGGCCAGCATCAGGCGGCGCTCGCACGCCTCGCGCAGGACATCCTGCGCGAGGCGGTCGATGTCGTCGGGCAGCGGCGGGGCGAGGGCCTCGGCCACTAGCGCTGCGGGGTGTCGGCCATCGTGCTCTCCGGGCCTCGAGCGTCTCGCGCAGTATGAACCCGGCGCGCTCCACCGCGGTTCCGGGCCTTGATTTTCGCCGGCGCAGCGGGTGGTTAGGCGCATGGACCGCAGCCCCCGAGTCACTGTCGCCGGCGCCGGCGTGCTGGGCTGGACGACCGCGCTGGCGCTCGCCGACGCGGGCTGCGCGGTGACGATCTGCGATCCCGGCGGACCCAACGCCTCCAGCGTGGCGGCGGGCATGATCGCGCCCGTGTTCGAGGCGGTGCTGGACGACGCGGCGCGACCGCACTTCGACCTGCTGATGGCGGCGCGCGACCTCTGGCCGGGCCTGGCCGCGCGGGCCGGGATCGCGCTCGACCGCTCCGGGGCCATGGCGGTGGGCGACGACGCGTGGCTGGACAGGATCGCGGCTGCCTTCCGAGGCCTGGGCGCGCCGTTCTCCGATGTCGGCCGCCGGACGATGGATGGGCTTGCGCCGGGACTGGAGCCTGCGTTCCAGCGCGGGCTGCTCACGCGCGAAGACTGGCGCGTCGACGTGAAGCCGGCCCTCGACGCGCTTCGGACTGCCGCCCTGCATGCCGGCGTGACCCACGACGCGACCTTCGTCGAAGCGCGCGGCGGCGAGGACGTGCTCGTCGTCGCCGCCGGCTACGCGCCCAGGCTGGCGAAGCTGGCGCCCGAGATGGCGCACCTCAGGCCGATCAAGGGCCACATCGTCGGGTTCGGTGACATGGCGGGCGGTGGCGTCTATGTGCGCTCCCCGTGGGGCTATGGCATCCGCTCGGCGGACGGCCTGACGTTCGGGGCGACGATGGAGGTGGGGCGGGACGACGCGGATCCCGATCCCGCGGTCTTCGGAGACCTGGCGGCCGGCGCCGAGAACGTCTTCAGGATGGGGCAGTCCCGCGCCTTCACGGCGGCGGCCGGTGTGCGTGCCGCGACGCCCGACGGGCTGCCGCTGGTGGGCTGGAGCGAGGCCGAGCCCGGGGTGATCCTGGCGGCCGGGGCGCGGCGGAACGGCTGGCTGGTGGCGCCGCTGGTGGCGAAGATCGTGGCGGCTTGCGTGACGGGGCGCGACCGGGGGCCCTATGCGGACCGGATGGATCCGGCGCGGTTCCGGGCGTCCCTCTGGGACTGAGGGGTGGGGTGACGATGAACGGCTTCTGGTTCTCGGACGAACAGCAGGCGATCCGCGACTCGGTGGAGCGGCTGTGCGCGCGCTTCGACGCGGCCTACTGGCGCCAGACCGACGAGAGCGGGGTGTTCCCCGAGGCGTTCGTCGCGGCGATGGCCGAGGCGGGCTGGCTGGGCGTGGCCATGCCGGCCGAACTGGGCGGCGCGGGCCTGGGCCTGACCGAGGCGGCGATCGTCATGCAGACGGTGGCCGAGAGCGGGGCGGGGTTCTCGGGCGCCAGCGCCATGCACCTGAACATCTTCGGCCTGATGCCGGTGGTGAAGTTCGGGACGCCGGCGCTGCGCGAGAAGGCGATCCCGCGGATCATCGCCGGCCAGGACAAGACCTGCTTCGCCGTGACCGAGCCGGACGCCGGGCTCGACACCACCAGCCTGACCACCCGCGCCGAGCGGACCAATGACGGCTATGTCATCCGCGGCCGGAAGATGTGGACGACCAACGCCCAGCGCGCGACCAAGATGCTGATCATCGCGCGGACCACGCCGAAGGATCAGGTGAAGCGGGCGACCGAGGGCCTGAGCCTCTTCTACACCGACTTCGACCGCAGCCGGATCACGGCCACGCCGATCCCGAAGATGGGCCGAAAAGCCGTTGAATCGAATGCGGTCTTCATCGACGACCTGCACGTTCCGGCCGAGGACCTGGTGGGCGAGGAGGGGCGCGGCTTCTACTACCTGCTGGAGGGGCTGAACCCGGAGCGGGTGCTGATCGGGGCCGAGGCCGTGGGCCTGGGCCGGGCGGCGCTGAAGCGGGCCGCGGGCTACGCCAAGGAGCGGGTCGTGTTCGGCCGGCCGATCGGCCAGAACCAGGGCGTGGCGCATCCGCTGGCGAAGTGCTGGGCCGAGCTGGAAGCGGCGAACCTGATGGCGTTCAAGGCGGCCGCCCTGCACGACGCCGGCCGCGACTGCGGGGCCGAGGCCAACGCGGCGAAGTACCTGGGCGGCGAGGCCGGCTTCCGGGCCTGCGAGGCGGCGGTGCTGAGCCACGGCGGCATGGGCTACGCCAAGGCGTTCGACGTCGAGCGCTACTTCCGCGAGTCGATGATCGCGCGCCTGGCGCCGGTGAGCCGCGAGATGATCCTGAACTACATCTCCGAACGCGTGCTGGGCCTGCCGAAGAGCTACTGAGGGGCCCGCCTCCAGGCGAAGTGGATACCGCCCGGAAGGCGGGCATTCAGGAGAGGGCGCCTTCCGGGCGCAAAACCGGCTTCCACTCTTGCTGAAGGCGCCCGCCCCTCCGACAGGCCCGCCGATCCGGTTCCTACTTCAGGCTGAACCGGATCGGGATCACGACCTGGCCGCCTTCGACGGGCTGACCGTCGACCGTCTGCGGCCGCATCCTGAAGAACTTCGCGAGCTTGAGGGCGGCGGCGCCGAAGTCGGCTTCGGCGGTCTCGGAGGTGACGCGGCAGCCGGCGAGCGCGCCGGACGCGGTGACCGAGCAGGCGAGGGTGGCCGTGCCCTCCGTTCCCATGCGCGCGGCGCGGTCGGGATAGTAGCGGGCGAACTCCTCGGCGCCGGGGCGCTTCAGCCAGTCGGGCCGGCCGATGACCGGGGGACGTGGCGGCGTGGGCGTCGCATCGGCCACGTCGAAGGTGGGGGGCGCGAGGGGCGGGGCGAGCGGCACGTCCTTCGGCGGAGGATCCTGCGGCAGGGGCGGGACGGAGATGTTGTCGGGGACCGGCAGGGGATCGTGCAGCCGGATCGGCGGCTTCTCCGCCGGCGTCGGGGGCGGGGGCTTGTCCGGTCGCTTGACGACGTCGACGATGATGGGCGGCGCCTCCTCGACGACGGGCGCCTTCGGCGGGGCGAACTGCATCATCGCCAGGTAGGCGGCGACGCAGGCGTGGACGCCCAGCGAGACGGCGACGATGAGGGTGGTCTTCTTCGACAGCGGCCGGCGGGCCGGCTCGAAGTCGAAAGGCGTGGCCTGGCGAGTGACCATGGGAACAGCTCCAAGCGGTTTACGCATGTAAGCTGATACTGAATTACAGCCGTAATGTGGCGAAATCGCGCAGACGGCGCGGCGGGGCGATCAAGCAAGGTTAACGGCAGATTCACCATGATCGGCGACTCCTGCCGCCATGGCCGTCCAGGGCATCCGAGGCATTGTCGAAGCCGCCATCCAGCGCGCCTCCCAGGCGACGGGGGTGGACTTCGGATTCCTGATGAAGACCGCCGGCCGCGAGAGCAGCTTCAATCCGCGCGCGCAGGCGTCGACCTCGTCGGCCGCCGGCCTCTTCCAGTTCGTGGAGCAGACCTGGCTGTCCACGTTGAAGCAGCACGGGACCAAGCACGGCTACGCCCGCTACGCCGAGCTGATCAGCAAGGGCGCGGACGGGCGCTATCACGTGAGCGGTTCGGAAGCGCGGCGCGCGGTGATGGACCTGCGCCTCGACCCGCACGCGGCCTCGCTGATGGCCGGCGAACTGGCCTCGGACCATGCCGCCTACCTGAAGGGGCGCACCGGGCGCGATCCCACGGCGGGCGAACTCTATGCGGCGCACTTCCTGGGCCCGCAGGGCTCGGCCAGGCTGATCAACGCGGCGCAGAACCAGCCGGGCGCCACGGCGGCGTCGCTGTTTCCCGATGCGGCGCGCTCGAACAGGTCGATCTTCTACCGCGACGGGCGCGCGGCGACGGTCGGCGAGGTCTACGCGAACCTGACGAAGACCGGCGGAGGCCAGGCCATCGCCCCGCAGGCGGAGGAGGCCGATCCCGTCGACGGCGGCTTCATCCAGTATGCCTCGGCGCGCCGCCTGTCGCGGCAGCGCGAGCAGGAAGCGCTGATCTCCATGATCCTGCGCGGCTCGCAGCCCTCGGATCAGCTCGGCGTCGGCAGCCGCCTGACCGGCTCGCTGTTCACCAGCGAGATGCTGAAGATGCTCTCGGACGGCCGCGATAGCTGAGCCCGCAAAGGCTCTCCCCCTTTCCCGCAAAGCGGGAAGGGCAGAGGGCGGCTAGCCCGCCGCGGCGCCGGCCTCGTACATGGCGTCGATGTCGGCGTCGGCGTAGCCGAGTTCCTTCAGGACGTTGCGCGTGTGTTCGCCGAGCCTCGGCGCACGCGGGCGCACGGTCGCGTCCGCGCCGGGGAAGCGGGCCGGGGCGGCGACGGAGCGGAACGTGCCCCCCTGGCCATCCTCGATCTCGATGAAGGCGCCGGCAGCGGCGATCTGCGGGTCTTCGGCCACCTGGGCGGGGACCTGCAGCGGCGCCCAGACGAGGTCGGCCTCGTTCAGCCGCAGGGCGATCTCGGCCATGGGGAGGCGCGCGAAGGCCGCTTCCAGCTCGACCGCGAGTTCGCGGGCGTTGGCGCGGCGCGCCTTGCCGCTGGCGAAGCGATCGTCGGCGATCAGGTCCTCGCAGCCCGCGGCCTTCAGGAACTTCTCCCAGCCGCCGTGGCCGCCGCGCGGGTTGTGGACGAACCAGTGGCCGTCCGAACTCCTGAAGTGGTTGGCGAGCGCGTTCATCGGGTTGTCGCGCGAGCGGACCGAGGCCACGCGGCCGAACTTCAGTTGCACCGCGAGGTCCGAGCCCCAGAGGTAGACGCCGGTGGCCAGCAGCGAGGTCTGCACGAGCCGGCCCACGCCGGTCTTCTCGCGCTCGTAGAGGGCGGCGAGGATCGCCGAGACGGTGGCCAGCGAGGTCGAGTGGTCGCCCATGCCCGAGGTGCGCATGAACGGCTCCGCGCCCTTGGGCGCCGTCATGTAGGCGATGCCCGAGCGGGCCCAGAACGCGGTGACGTCGAAGCCCGGCAGGTGGGCGTCGGGGCCTTCGAGGCCGTAGCCGGTGATCACCGCGTAGACGAGACGCGGGTTCAGCTTGCGCAGGGTGGCCTCGTCGAGGCCGTACTTCTTCAGCGAGGCCGGACGGGTGTTGGTGAGGAAGACGTCGGCGGTCTCGGCGAGCTTCGCCAGCGCATCGCGGCCCGCGGGCTTGGTGATGTCGAGGACCACGCCGCGCTTGCCGCGGTTGTCGACCTCGAAGGTGGGGTTGGCGCCCAGGTCGTTCTTCAGGTCCGCGAACACGTGGCGCATGTTGTCGCCCTCGGGCCGCTCGACCTTGATCACCTCCGCGCCCCAGTCGCCCAGGATGGCGGCCGTTCCCGGACCGGCGATGTAGGCGGTGAAGTCGACGACCTTCAGACCCTGCAGCAGCACGCGCACGTCTCCCCTTATGCGGGCGCGACCCTAGCCGAGGTGACCGGACGGCGCCCAGAGGGGTGCTTACGCGACCGCGGCGCGATCGTTGGCGGGCGGGCTGGCGGCGATGGCCTCGGCGATGGCGCGGGCGGCGGCGGGGATGGCGATGGGCCGGCGCAACAGGCTGTCGGCGCCGGCGGCGAGGGCGGCCTCGGCATCGGCGGCCTCCTGGCCGACCAGGGCGACGACCGGGGTGGCGCCGGCGCCGCCGGGCAGCGCGCGGAGCGTCGGAATCGCGCCGAGGTCGCCGCAGACCATCAGGTCGAGGTCGCAGATGCGGGCGAGCTCGACGGCGCGGGCGGCCTGGGCCGTCTGCACGATCTGGTGGCCGAGCTGCTCCAGACTGGCGCGCAGGGCGGCCGCGGCCAGCGGGTCCGGCTCGAGGGTGAGGATCCGCAGGCGTCGCGGGGGCGTCCCGGCCTCGGGGGCGGCCTGCGCGCCGCCGACGATGGCGAGGAGTTCGTTCACCGCGTCCAGCGCGACGCCGATCTGGCCACGGGAGGGCGCGGCCCGGCCGCGGGCGGCGGCGGCGAGCACATGGGCGACGCCGGTCAGGCCGTCGCGCAGCTCGTCCGAGAGGGTGTCGGCCAGTTCGGACTTCACGCGGGCGAACCTGCGGGCCGCCTCCGCCTGCTCGGCGCGTTCGGCCAGCAGGCGCTCGCGATCGGCGGCCAGCGCGTACTGGGCGCGCAGGATGCGGTTGACCAGCAGCGCGATGGCCAGCGCCAGGGCCGTGGCGGCGAGGCCGAGACGCGCGATGGGCGCGTCCTCCGGGTGGACGAAGAGGGCGGCGAGGGGGCCCGCCAGCGCGGCGGGCGCGACGATCAGCAGGCTGGGCAGCCAGGGCGTCGTGAACGCGATGCAGACGACCGCAGCGCCGAGCGAGAGGAGAAGCAGCGTCTCGCGCGCCGGGCCCGCGAAGTGGGCGAAGGCGGCGACCGAAGCTATGGCGCCGGCCCAGATCAGACCGCCCGCGATCTGCATCCGCGCGCGCCTGCGTAGATCCGCCGCAGCCGGCGTCCTGAGCCAGTCGACGATCCCGTAGAAGGCGCCCCAGCCGACCGCGAAGGCGCCCAGGCAGGCGCTCATCCAGGCGGCGTTGGCGGCATGGCTCCCGGCCCAGACGAAGATCGGCAGCGAGACGCCAAACCCCAGCAATGCATAGGGAAGCAGCGCCGCCTGGGCCTTCATCCCCTGCTCGCCGGCGGTGAGCGCGCGGGCCGGTTCGGCGGGCTTTGCGGACGTCACGGGCGGCCCCTTCGCAGGCGAGGCCGGCAGGGTAGGGACCCGCCCGTTGGCGGCGTCCTAAGCGAAATCCTTAATCCACAGATTCGCGCGGCAACCTCTCGTTAAGGCGCGAGTCGGCAATCTCGAATCGCGGGACTCCGGACGCGGTTCGGAACGGGTCCGACCTGGGGCGATTTGGGAACGATGGCGACGACGCGGTCAGCGCTGACGGATGTGGATATCCGCACGCTGGTGAAGGGCGCCACTCCGGACGAGCGCGCGCTCGCCGCCCGCAAGCTGTGCAACACCATGGACCACGTCCCGCTGTCGGACGACGACCGGGCGCTGGCCGCCGACATCCTGCGGGTGATGGCCGCCGACGCGGCCGAGCTGGTGCGCAAGGCGATCGCCGAGACGCTGCAGGCCTCGACCGTCGTGCCGCGCGACGTGGCGCTGAAGCTGTCGCGCGACGTGGAAAGCGTCTGCCTGCCGCTGCTGGCCCACTCGCCGGCGTTCTCGGACGACGACCTGGCCGAGATCGTGCGGCTGGGCGGCCCGGTGCGGCAGGTGGCCATCGCCAAGCGGCCCGAGATCTCGCGCAAGGTCACCGACAGCCTGGCCGAGCATGGCGGCGAGCGCGCCCTCGCCACCGCCTGCGCCAATCCGGGCGCCGATTTCGCCGAGACGGCGCTGAAGCGCGTGGTCGACCGGTTCGAGCAGTCGGAGCGGGTGCTGGCGGCGGTCGCCTACCGCCAGGTGCTGCCGCTGTCGATCACCGAACGGCTGATCGGACTGGTGACCGACCAGGTGCGCGACCACCTGGTGAGCCATCATGCGGTGAGCGCCGAGGCGGCGCTGACCCTCGCGACCGGCGTCGCCGAGCGCGCGACCGTCGACCTCGTGGACCAGGCGGGCAAGACCGCCGACGTGCGCGGCTTCGTGGGCCACCTGAACGGCGAGCGGAAGCTGACCGCGTCGCTGCTGCTGCGCGGCCTGGCGCACGGGCACATGACCTTCTTCGAGCATGGCGTGGCCGAACTGGCCGGGGTGCCGCATCACCGCACCTGGCTGATGATCCACGACGCGGGCTCGCTGGGCCTGCGGGCGATCTACGAGCGGGCGGGGTTGCCGGCGCGGCTGTTCCCGGCGTTCCGGGCGGCCGTCGACACCTTCCACTCGATGGAGTTCGACGGCGGACCGCGCGACCGCGAGCGGTTCCAGGAGCGGATGCTGCAACGGTTCCTGACCCAGCCCGACACCGCCGCGCGCGAGGACGTCGACTACCTGCTCGACCGCATGGACCGCACCGCGTCGACCGCGCGCCGCGTCGCCTAAGGAACCACGAAAAGCACGAAAAACACGAAAGGGGCTGTGCGCCCTTCGAGGCATTCGGGGACGGCCCGCCTTTCGTGTTTTTCGTGGTTTCCCTGCAGCCTTGCCTTCCGCGCGGTCAGGGTTCCAAGCTGGGAGGATGAGCGAAGCGCCCCGCCAGCCGGCCGAAATCCGACCCGCCGCCACCATCCTGCTGCTCCGCGACGAGCCGCAGTTCGAAGTGCTGATGGTCAAGCGCCATCACCAGATCGACTTCGCGTCGGGCGCGCTGGTGTTTCCCGGCGGCAAGACGCACGCGGGCGACGCCGACGCGGCGTGGGCCGATCATTGCTCGGGCTGGGACCGGTTCGACGACGAGCAGCGGACGCTGCGGATCGGGGCGATCCGCGAGGCCTTCGAGGAGGCGGGCGTGCTGCTGGCGGAATCTCCGGACGGCGCGCATTTCGCCGACGCCTGCGAGCTGTCGGTGCGCGAGCAGGTCGACCGGGGGGAGGTGGCGTTCCTGAACGTCGTGAAGGGCCTGGGCGTGCGGCTGCGGCTGGACGCGCTGACGGTGTTCGCGCGCTGGATCACGCCCACGATGATGCCGAAGCGGTTCGACACCTGGTTCTACGCGGTCCGCGCGCCGGCCGATCAGGTGGCGGTGTGCGACGGGCGCGAGGCGGTGGACGCCGAGTGGATCGCGCCGGACGAGGTGCTGCGGCTGGCCGACGCCGGCGAGCGGACGGTGATCTTCCCGACGCGGATGAACGTGCAACTGCTGGCCGAGGCGTCGAGCGCCGAGGACTGCGTGGCCCGCGCCGAGGCGCGGGAGCTGGTGACCGTGCTGCCGGTGGTGGAGATGCGCGAAGGCGCGCGGTTCCTGGTGATCCCGCCGAACGCCGGCTACGGCGCGGTGGAGGAGGCGATGGACCGCGCCCAGTTGGCGATGAAAACCTAGATCAGGCGCCGAATTCCTTGATCCGGCCTTCGAGCTCCTGGACGAGGATCTTTCCGACGGGGTGGTCCTCGGTCTTGATGTCGTCGCGGGCGCACGCCTTGATCGCGTCGATGTGGGCGTCGATGAGGCTGACGGGCGCGTCGAGGCGCTTGGCCTTGTCGTCTATCAGGCGGCACAGCAGGCCGGCGATGCGGGTGATCAGCGGGAAGCCGTAGGTCGTGCCCAGGCCCTTCAGGTCGTGGGCGCGGAGGTAGAGGCTTTCCAGGTTGTCGGCGGTGGGCCCCTCGGCATGCACCGTCTGGCGCGCGCCTTCCAGCTTGCCGATCTCGTCGTTCAGCCACTGCACGAAGTTGCAGGACAGGCTCTTGAGCGCGGCTTCGGCCTTGGCGATGGCGGCCGGATCGATGACGCCCAGACGACTGCCGCCGACCTTCAGGCGAAGGGCGTTCGGAGGCTCGATCATCTGGCCGGGCTTGGCTTCGCTCACGTGACACTCCCCACCGACAAGCGTCCGGAGGGTACGGTGAACGGGTTAACTGGAGGTGTCCTAGACGGAGAACTGCTCGGCCAGGACCCGTTCGCCGAGGCTGCGGCCGGCGTCGAACAGCATGCAGACCTGCACGTTGCGGTCCTCGGCGATGTAGACCTCGAGCACGTTGGGCGCCTCGAAGTTGTCGGCCACGGCGCTGACGGGCCGCTTGGCGCCTTCGAGGACCTCCAGGCGGATGCGGGCCTGATGCGACAGCAGCGCGCCGCGCCAGCGGCGGGGACGGAAGGCGCTGATGGGCGTGAGCGCCAGGATCTGGCTGTCCATCGGGATGATGGGGCCGTGGGCCGAGAGGTTGTAGGCGGTGGAGCCCATCGGCGTGGAGAGCAGCGCGCCGTCGCAGATGAGCTCGGGCATCCGCACCTTGCCGTCGATGGAGATGCGCAGCTTGGCGGCCTGGCGGGTCGTGCGCAGCAGGCTGACCTCGTTGAACGCGATGGCCTCGTGGCTCTGGCCGCCCACGTCGACCGCGTTCATGCGCAGGGGGTGGATGACGGCATGCTCGGCGGCGTTGATCCGCCCGAGGAGGTCGTCGTCGGCGAACTCGTTCATCAGGAAGCCGACCGAGCCGCGGTTCATGCCGTAGATCGGCTTGCCCTTGTCCATCAGCGCGTGGACCGTCTCGAGCATGAAGCCGTCGCCGCCGAGGGCCACGATCACCTGGGCGTCGTCGACGCCGGCGTCGCCGTAGCGGGCCGCGAGCCGCTCGCGCGACTCCTGCGCTTCAGGGCGGGTGGACGCGACGAAGGTGACGCGGGTCACGAAGGCGGAGCGGTTCATCGGCGGCCATAACCGCCGAACCGCGAGCGCCTGTCAAACAACGGTTTGACGTCGGTCAGGCGGCCGAGAGCGAGCGCGCGGCCTGGCGGAACGCGGCGCCGGCCACCTCGGGCGTGACCGGGGCGAAGGCGACCTGGGCCTTGGCCGCGCCTTCCGAGCCGCCGCCGGGCCGGCCGTCGTTCAGCTTGCGCGTCATCTCCAGGATGTCGGGGAACACGCTGCGGTCGATGCCGACGGCGGCGCAGGCCAGCGCCAGCAGTTCGGGCCGATCCGAGTCGATCGTGGCCTGGACGTGGCTCTGGTCGAAGCGGCCCAGCACGGCCAGCGCGGCCGCGAACAGACCCAGGCGACCCTCGCGCAGCGCGCGGATCAGGTAGCCGGGCCGCAACTGGCCGGCCGCGTGCAGCTTGTCGATCAGGCGCCGCTCCATCGCCTCGCGTTCGCCGTCGCGCGCGGTGCGCGGCTGGGCCTCGGAGGCGGGGACGGCGACGATGTCGTAGTGGCCCTCGTTGATCGAGGCGGCCAGCGCCTCGTCGAGGATGGCGACGTCGAGGCGGAAGCGGTCGGCGAGGCCCTGGCGCAGCGCCAGGCCCACCCAGAGGTAGAGGCGCTTGGCGAGCTGGCCCGTGAGCCGGGGATGCTGCGAGAGCGGCGTGCGCAGGGCCGCGATCTGGCGGGCCGCCTCGACCAGCTCCTCCATGTCGGCCTGCGAGAGGTCGGCCGTAGGGTTGCCGGCCAGCGCGGTCAGCACGGCGGGCTCGGCCTGCTCGAGGATGGCGCCGACGACGGCCTGCGAGAGGTTCGGACGGCGCGCGACCTCGATCTGGTGCTCGATGGTCGCCTCGACCAGCAGGCGGACGAGGTCGAGGTCCTTCAGCACCGGGCTGCCGGCGATGATCGGGCGGGCGATCTCGATGTCGTCGAGGGCGAGCACGTTGACGAGGGCGTTCGGCGCCCAGTCGGCCTCGGCGAGCTTCTCGGACAGGCGGCGGCGGATGTCGCGTTCGGCCTCGACCACCAGGCTCATGAAGATGGACGAGAGCAGCGCCTGGATGGCGCCGGACTTCATGACGTCGCCGGCGTGCGGCGCATCGCACAGGTCGGCGATCGCCAGCAGGAGGCGTTCACGATCCGCCGGCTGGCGGCTCTTTGCGAGATCGAGCAGACTTCCGCTGCTCATCGCGAGACTCAAGCCAAATCCCCCCAGAAGCGACACTCTGAATTCGGCGGACAGACACTGAGGCTCTCGAATGAAGACATGTTTAAGGGCGCCGTCGAACGGGAGGTAACCACACCATGGCCGAGCCGCTGATCCTGGCGCTGGACCAGGGCACGACCTCGACGCGGGCGATCCTGTTCGGCGCCGACGGCACGGCGCTGGGCGAGGCCGGCCGGCCGCTGGAGCAGCACTATCCGCACGACGGATGGGTCGAACACGACGCCGATGAGATCTTCGCGGCGTCGTTGGCCGTGCTGAAGGAGGCCGTGCAGAAGGCCGGCCGCGCGATGGGCGACGTGGCGGCCATCGGCATCACCAATCAGCGCGAGACGGTCGTGGTCTGGGAGAAGGCCACCGGCAGACCCATCCACAAGGCCATCGTCTGGCAGGACCGGCGGACCGAGCCCGTCTGCGCGAGGCTGCGCGAGGCCGGGCGCGAGAGGCGCGCGACCGAGATCACCGGCCTGCTGCTGGACCCCTACTTCTCCGGGACCAAGCTGGCCTGGCTGCTGGACCACACGCCGGGCGCGCGCAAGGCGGCGGAGGCCGGCGAACTGCTGGCCGGCACCATCGACACCTGGTCGATCTGGAAGCTGACCGGCGGCCAGGTCCACGCGACCGACGCGACGAACGCCTCGCGGACGCTGCTCTACGACATCCGCGCCCATGCCTGGTCGGCCGAGATGGCCGAGATGCTGGAGGTTCCGCTGCGGATGCTTCCCGACGTGCGCGACTGCGCCGGCGACTTCGGCGAGACGGACGCGGGGTTGCTGGGCCGCGCGATCCCGATCCGCGGCGTGGCGGGCGACCAGCAGGCGGCGCTGATGGGGCAGGGCTGCATCAACCCCGGCGAGATGAAGGCCACCTACGGGACCGGTTGCTTCATGCTGCTGAACACCGGCGAGGCCGCGCCGGTGAGCCAGGCGCGGCTGCTGACGACGGTGGCGGCGCAGGTGGGGGGGCGGACCACCTATGCGCTGGAGGGCGCGATCTTCATCGCCGGCGCCGCGATCCAGTGGCTGGGCGAGGGGCTCGGCGTACAGGGCGGGCCGCAGGCGGCCGAGGCGCTGGCGGCCAGGGCGAACGAGGATCTGGGCGTGGTGCTGGTTCCGGCGTTCACGGGGCTCGGCGCGCCGTGGTGGGACGCCAATGCGCGGGGCGGGCTGTTCGGGCTGACCCGCGACGCCGGCCTGGCCGAGATCTCGCGGGCGGCCTTCGACGCCTGCGCGCTGCAGACCCGCGACCTGATCGAGGCGATGCGGGCCGATGCGCCCCAGGCGTTCCGGGGCGACGTGGAGCTGCGTATCGACGGCGGGATGTCGAAGAGCGCGTGGTTCAGCCAGCGCCTGGCCGACCTGACCGGCGTGGGCGTGAGCCGGGCGACGTACCAGGAGACGACCGCGCTGGGCGCGGCCCTGTTCGCCGGCGTGGGGGCGGGCGTCTACCGGGACGTGACCGAGGCGGCCGGCGCAAGGCCCAGGACCGAGGGCTACCGGCCCAGGATGGCGTCCGATCCGCGCGAACGGGCCTACGCCCGCTGGCTGGACGCCGTGAACCGCGTCCGGACCAGCTAGTGTGCTGGATCTGAAGTTCGCCTGCTTCCGGGTCGGAGCGCCGAGCGAACTTCAGATCCAGAAAGCACACTAGAAACAAATATTTCTCTAGTGTCCTTATCGATTCCGAAGTTCGACCGAGTCCGCCTCACGCGCTTGCGAACTTCGGAATCGGGACACTAGAGCAGGCGGACCCGGGGCCGGATGCCCATGGAGCGGCCGGCCAGGCGGCCGATAGCGGTGGCGGCGCCGAAGCCGCGGGCGTGGGCGGCGTCCAGCACGGACCCGGCGGCGTCCGGCGCACAGGCGATCAGCAGACCGCCGCTGGTCTGCGGGTCGGTGAGCAGGTCGCGTTTCCAGTGCGGGACGGGCGAGAGCTCCTGCACGAGGTCCTGGTAGCTCTCCCAGTTGCGGGTCGAGGCGCCGGTGCGCACGCCCGAGCGCACCAGCCGCTCCACGCCGGGCAGGAAGGGCACGGCGCCCACCTCGATGTCGGCCAGCAACTGAGCGCCCTGGGCCATCTCCAGCGCGTGGCCGATGAGGCCGAAGCCCGTGACGTCGGTGACGGCGTGGACGCCGGCCATGCCGGAGAGTTCGCGGCCCAGCACGTTGAGTTGGGTCGTCGTGGAGATCAGCGTGTCGTAGCCGCCCTGCTCGAGCCGGTCCTGCTTGAAGGCGGCGGACAGCACGCCGACGCCCAGCGCCTTGGTGAGGATGAGCGTGTCGCCCTCGCGGCCGCCCCTGTTGGTCAGCACCTTTCCGGGATGCACCAGGCCGAGGGCGACGAGGCCGTAGATGGGCTCGGCGCTGTCGATGGTGTGGCCGCCCGCCACCGGCACGCCGGCCGCGGCGCAGACCGACGCGCCGCCGGCGAGGATCCTGCCGATGGTGTCCGGCGACAGCTTGCCGACCGGCATGCCGACGACGGCGAGGGCGAGGATCGGCTGGCCGCCCATCGCGTAGACGTCCGACAGCGCGTTGGTGGCGGCGATGCGGCCGAAGTCGAACGGGTCGTCGACGACGGGCATGAAGAAGTCGGTGGTGGCGACCAGCGCCTGCTCGTCGTTCAGCCGCCAGACGGCCGCGTCGTCCGAGGTCTCGGTCCCGACCAGCAGATTCGGGAAGGCGGCGGCCTGAGGCATGCGGCTCATGATGTCCCGCAACACCGCCGGCGCGATCTTGCAGCCGCAGCCGCCGCCGTGGGCCAAGGACGTCAGGCGTACTTTCTCAGGCATTCCGGCTCTCCCCCAGAGCGAAGCGGGCTATAGCACCACTATGAGCCTGCTGCTCACAGAGGATGTCTCGGCCGAAGCCCTGGCGCGCTTCGACATGCTGATCGACGTGCGCAGTCCGGGCGAGTTCGCCGAGGACCATGCGCCCGGAGCGGTTAATCTTCCGGTGCTGTCCGACGCCGAGCGCGCGGAAGTGGGCGCGATCTACGTGCAAGAGAGCCGCTTCAGGGCGCGCCGGATCGGCGCGGCCCACGTGGCGCGCAACATTGCCCGGCACCTGGAGACCGTGCTCAGGGACAAGCCGGGCGGCTTCCGGCCGCTGATCTACTGCTGGCGGGGCGGCATGCGCTCGAACGCCATGGCCACGATCCTGTCGCAGGTGGGCTGGCCGACGACCGTGCTGTCCGGCGGCTATCGGACCTATCGGCGGCATGTGACGGCCAGGCTCTACGACGGCGCGCTCTCCCTGAGGTTCGTCCTGCTGGACGGCCACACCGGATCGGGGAAGACCGAGATGCTGGGCAAGCTCGCCGCGCGCGGGTTGCAGACGCTCGATCTCGAGGGACTGGCGGCGCACCGAGGCTCGCTGTTCGGCGCGCTCGCCGGCCGGCCGCAGCCCAGCCAGAAGCTGTTCGAGAGCCGGCTGCTGGCCGCGCTCGACGGGTTCGATCCCGCGCGGCCCGTGGTGGCCGAGGCCGAGAGCAGCAAGATCGGCGAGCGGATGGTCCCGCCGGCGCTCTGGTCGCAACTGGCCCACGCGTCGCGCATCGAGCTGATCGCCGAGCCGGCGGCGCGGGCGCGCTATCTCGTCGGGGCCTACAGCGACATCGCCGAGGACCGGGTCGCGCTGGACGCGGCGCTGGGGCGGCTGCCCGTGCGGGTCAGCGGCGAACGGCTGGCGACGTGGCGCGGGCTCGCCGACGCGGGCGACTTCGCGGGGCTCGCCCAGGCGATCATGGCGCTGCACTACGACCCTGCCTACGATCGCTCGCGCAAGAAGCACGACCGGCCGCTGAGGGGCGCGGTCGGCCTCGATCCGACCGACCCGGCGGACTTCGAGGCCGCCGCCGACGCGGTGGCGGCCCTGGCCGGCGCTTGACGCCCGCGCGGCGGGAGAGGACGCTGGAGCGAAGGACGACAAGGAGAGCGCCATGGCGGACGGTTCGGTCGCGGGCGTCACCTCGCTGAAGGGCAAGGTGAGCGCGGAAGAGTGGCAAGCGCGCGTGGACCTGGCGGCGCTGTACCGCCTGGTGGCGCTGTACGGATGGGACGACCTGATCTACACGCACATCTCGGCGCGGATCCCGGGGCCCGAACACCACTTCCTGATCAACCCCTACGGGCTGCTGTTCGAGGAGATCACCGCCTCGTCGCTGGTGAAGATCGACCTGGACGGCAACATCCTCCAGGAGACGCCGTACTTCATCAATCCGGCGGGCTTCACGATCCACTCGGCGGTCCACGCCGCGCGCGAGGACGCCAAGTACGTGATGCATCTGCACACCGACCAGGGCGTGGCCGTGGCGGCGCAGAAGGACGGCCTGCTGCCGCTCAGCCAGCACGCGCTGATCGTGATCCCCCGGCTGGCCTACCACGACTACGAAGGCATCGCCCTGAACCACGACGAGCGCGAACGGCTCGTGGCGGACATCGGCGACAAGCCGCTCATGCTGCTCCGCAACCACGGCACGCTTTCGACCGGCGAGACGGCGGCGGACTGCTGGCTCGGCATGTTCTACCTCGAGCGGGCCTGCACCATGCAGATCCAGGCGCTGTCGGGCGGCCGCGACAAGGTGCTGATCGCCCCGGAGGCCTCGCAGACCGAGGTGAAGGCCCAGACCGGCCGCGGTTTCGGTGGCGGGCTGGCGTGGCCGGCCTGCCTGCGCAAGCTGGATCGCGCCCTGCCGGGTTACGACGCCTGAAGCCGCCGGCGATCCCGCGCTAGTGTCCCGATTCCGAAGTTCGCAAGCGCGTGAGGCGGACTCGGTCGAACTTCGGAATCGATAAGGACACTAGAGAAATATTTGTTTCTAGTGTGCTTTTTGGATCTGAAGTTCGCTCGGCGCTCCGGCCCAGAAGCGGGCGAACTTCAGATCCAGCACACTAGACGGCAGGCGCCTGTCTGTTCCCGTGGGATAAAGTTTCAGCCCCGCAACCTACAGCCATCCTCGTGTCACTGGACCGCGTGTATGCAGCGGGCTTGAGGACGCGTGCGATTTACAGTCATACGTTCGGTTGCAGTCATGCGCCCGCCGGTAGCGGGCTTCGGAGCCCCGCTTGTTGAGACGCCACTTCTTCCTCGTCGCAGCCCTGGTGATCCTGGCGGTGATGATCGTCTTCGGCGCGTTCAAGGTGTTGGCCAAGAAGGCCGGCGGCGAGGGCGGCGGCCAGGCCGCGATGGCCCAGGGCATGGGCGCCGCGCCTGCGGGCAAGGGCGCCGGGGCCGGCGCCGGCGCCGGCGCGCGGCGGGGCGGCATGTTCGGCGGACCGACGCAGGTTTCGGCGGTGGCCATCCAGCCGCGGGTGTTCGAGGACACCATCGAGGTGCTGGGCGTCGCCAAGGGCCGCCAGTCCGTGACGCTGACGGCCGCGGCGACGCAGCTCGTCGACCGCGTGCGCTTCAACGACGGCCAGCGGGTCGCGCGCGGCGCCGTGCTCGTCGAGCTCAAGGACACCGAACAGGACGCCGGCACAGCCCAGGCCGAGGCCCGCCTCGTCCAGGCCCGGCGCGCCTACGACCGCTACAAGACGCTCGGCGAGAAGGGCTTCGCCTCCAAGGCCGCCATCGACCAGTACGAGGCCGCGTGGCGCTCGGCCCAGGCCGACGTGAACGCCGCCAGGGCGCGTCAGAACGACCGGATCATCCGCGCCCCCTTCGCCGGGGTCGTCGGCTTGTCGGACGTAGCGCCCGGCGCGCTGGTGAACCCCGGCGCGCCCATCGTCACGCTGGACGACGTCTCGGTCATGCGCGTCGATTTCCCGGTGCCCGAGCGCTACCTCGCGCAGCTTCGTGAGGGGCAGCCGCTGCTCGCCACGGCCGACGCCTTCCCCGGCCAGACCATCCAGGGCCGCATCGCCCAGCTCGACACGCGGATCGACCAGCGCACGCGCGCGATCACGGCGCGGGCCGAGTTCCCCAACGTCGGCGGGCGGCTGAAGCCCGGGATGCTGATGCGGATCGGCATCTCGCGCGGCCAGCGCACCAGCCCGAGCGCGCCGGAGTCGGCGATCTCGGTGCAGGCGGACAACGCCTTCGTCTACGTCATCCACTCGCGGCCCGCGCAGGGCGACCGGCCCGCCGGGTCTATGGTCGAGCAGCGGCCGGTGGTGACGGGCCTGCGCCAGCAGGGCTTCGTGGAGATCGTGGACGGCGTGAAGCCGGGCGAGCGGGTCGTCGCCGACGGCCTGAACAAGGTCCAGCCCGGCCAGCCCGTGCGCGTCGCCGGCGGCGGCGTCCGTCCGGGCCCCGCCGCGCCGGGCGCGCGGCCCGCGGCGCCGGTGAACGCGGCCCCGGCCGGAGCGCGGACCGAGCGTCCGCGGCCCGCCGCATGATGCTTTCCGACATCTCCGTCCGCAGGCCCGTGTTCGCGGCGGTCGCCGCGATCATCCTGTGCGTCGTGGGCTTCGCGGCCTTCAGTTCGCTCACCGTGCGCGAACTGCCCAGCGTCGACCCGCCGGTGGTGGGCATCTCGACGACCTACCGCGGCGCGTCGGCCGAGGTGATCGAGGAGCGGATCACCGAACTGATCGAACGCCAGGTGGCCGGGATCGAGGGCATCGACCGGGTGAACTCGTCGTCCCGCGACGGGTCCTCGCGCATCTCGATCTCGTTCAAGCTGGACCGCGATCTCGACGCGGCGGCCAACGACGTGCGCGACGCGGTGAGCCGGGTCTCGGCGCAGCTTCCGGACCAGGCCGACCCGCCGCAGATCCAGAAGGCGACCGCCGACTCGTCGCCGATCATGTTCCTGAACTTCACTTCGCAGACGATGAACCGCCTGCAACTGTCGGACTACGCGCAGCGCTACCTGGTGGAGCGGCTCTCGACGGTTCCGGGCGTGGCGACGGTGGGGGTCGGCGGCGCCCAGTACTATTCCATGCGCATCTGGCTGGACCCCGACGCCATGGCGTCGCGCGGGATCACCGTCGAGGACGTGGAGAGCGCGCTCACCAGCCAGAACGCCGAGCTGCCGGCCGGCTCGCTCGAAGCGCCGACCAAGGACTTCACCATCCGCGTGCGGCGCGGCTATGCGACGCCCGCCGAGTTCGCCCAGATGCCGATCACGGCGTCCCGGACGCCCAGCACCGCGACGGCCTCGGCTGCCCTGGGCGGGACCGCCGCCGGCGCCGGCGCCGCCGCGGGCGCAACGCGTGCGATCGCCACCGCCGTCGCCGGCCAGGACTACATCACCCGCCTGGGCGACATCGCCCGCGTCGAGGAAGGTCCCGACGAACGCCGCCGCCTGTTCCGCTCGAACGGGCGCGACATGGTGGGCATCGCGATCACCCGCCAGAGCCAGGCCAACGACCTGGAGATCTCGGACGGCGTGCGCGCGGCGCTGAAGGAGATCAACGCGGGCCTGCCGAAGGGCACCCGTCTCGGCGTGTCGGTCGACTACACCGAGTTCACCCGCCACGCGATCCAGGAGGTCTGGATCACCATGGCCATCTCGCTGGGCATGGTGGCGCTGGTGAACTTCCTGTTCCTGGGCACGGCGCGGGCGGCGATCATCCCGACGGTCGTCGCGCCGATCTGCATCCTGTCGACGTTCATCGTGCTGGCTCCGCTGGGCTTCTCGATCAACCTGCTCACCCTGCTCGCCCTGGTGCTCGCCATCGGCCTCGTCGTCGACGACGCCATCGTGGTCGTCGAGAACATCCAGCGACGGATCGACGAGGGCGAGCCGCCCATCGTGGCCGCCCAGCGCGGCGCACGGCAGGTGTTCTTCGCGGTGGTGGCCACCACCATCGTGCTGATCTCGGTGTTCGCGCCGCTCATGTTCCTGCCCGGCTTCATCGGCCGCCTGTTCGTGGAGCTGGCGGTGTCGGTGGCCGCCGCCGTCGGCTTCTCGGCGCTGCTGGCGCTGTCGCTGTCGCCGATGCTGGCGTCCAAGCTGCTGCGCCCGGCGCACGGCGAGGGCGTGGTCGCGCGCACGGTCGACGGCCTGATGCACAAGCTCCGGAACTCCTATCATGCCTCGCTGGAGGCGATGCTGGGCCGCCGCATCGTCTCGGTCGGCGCGCTGGGCCTCGTCGCCTTCCTGGCGATCGGCGCCTATGTGACCTTCTCGGTCCTGCCGCGCGAGCTGACGCCGGAGGAGGACCGCCGCCGCGCCTCGGTCAGCTTCTCGGGGCCGGAAGGGGCGGGCTTCGACTACACGCTGGCGGCCAGCCGGCAGGTCGAGAAGGTGCTGATCAAGTACGTGAACGAGGGCGTCCTGGAACGCTACGTCTTCTCGATGCCGCGGTTCGGCAACAGCTCGTTCAACAGCGGCGGCGGCAACGCCATCCTGTCGGACAAGACCAAGATGACGGCGCCGGAGCTGTCCGCGCGGCTGAACCGCGAACTGGCCGGCGTGACCTCGGTGCGGGTCATCGTCTCGCCCGAGGGCGGGCTGCAGAGGGGCGGGCCCGGCAGCGGCGGGGGCGGCGGCTCCAGCATGCAACTGATCGCGACCGGGACCGACTATCCGGAGATCGCGCGCTGGATCCAGCCGATCCTGGCGGCGGCCAACGAGAACCCGGGCCTGGCGCGGCCGCGCCTCGACTACGAGCCGACCAGCCCGCGGGTGGTGGTGAACATCGACCGCGACAAGGCCGCTTCGCTCGGCATCTCGGCGCAGACGGTCGGCCGGGCGCTGGAGACGCAGTTCGGCTCGCGGCGGGTCACGACCTACATCAAGAACGGCCAGGAGTACGACGTGCTCCTCCAGACCGACCGCGCCCGGCGACAGACCGAACAGGACCTGAGCCGGCTCTACGTGCGCACGGCCGGCGGCGACACGGTGCCGCTCTCGACGGTGGTGACCACCCAGGTCCGCGGCGACACGCCCGACCGCTCGCGCGTGGACCGGCTGCGTTCGATCAGCCTGAACGCCCAGCTCAATCCGGGCTATTCGATGGGCGAGGCCATCGCCTTCTTCCGGGCCGAGGCGGCCAAGCAGCCGGGATCGGTGACGGTGAAGTGGGGCGGCGGCGCGCGCGACTACCTCGAGGCGTCGGGGTCGATCGGGCTGGCGTTCGGCATGGCGCTGTTGCTCGTCTTCCTGGTGCTGGCGGCGCAGTTCGAGAGCTGGATCCACCCGGCGGTGATCATGCTGACGGTGCCGGTGGCGGCGGTGGGCGGGCTGTTCGGCCTGCTGATCGCGGATTCCTCGATCAACACCTACAGCCAGATCGGGCTCATCATCCTGATCGGGATCGCGGCCAAGAACGGCATCCTGATCGTGGAGTTCGCGAACCAGCTCCGCGACGAGGGGCTCAGCGTGCGCGAGGCAGTCATCGAGAGCGCGAGCCTGCGCCTGCGGCCGATCATCATGACGTCGATCTCGGCGGCGGCGGGCGCGATCCCGCTGATCGTCTGGGGCGGCGCGGGCGGCGAGGCGCGCAAGACCATCGGGGTGACCATCTTCTCGGGGGCGATCTTCGCCACCCTGGTCACGCTCTTCATCGTTCCGGTCTTCTACAACATGCTGGCGCGCTTCACGAAGTCGCCCATGGCCACCGCGCGCCGCATCGAGGCGTTCGAGGAAGCCGAGAAGGCCCGGGTCGCGAACGCGGCGGAGTAGGGCGGGGCGCTGATATCACCTCCCCCTTGCCGGCGAGGCAGCGACCGGCGCCAGGGAGCCTGGAAAAAGGGGGGGTGTCAGGTCCCTGGGCCCGGCCGGTGGCGGGGGGCGCCACCCTTCGGATTGGGGTGTCGATCCAGACAGATGCTCTCTATCGACGCCGGCACCATGACCCCCCGCGCATTGCGCGTCAAGGTTGAAACTCGACAAAATCTTGCGCTTTTTGGGCGAGTGTCACCCAAGGGCGGCGCCTACTTGGGCGTGTGGCCCGTTTCGACCATCAGATAGGCGATCAGGTCGTTGCGGTCCTTGGCGTCCTTGAGGCCCGCGAACGTCATCTTCGTCCCCGGCAGGAAGGTCTGGGGCTGGGCCAGCCACTGGTCGAGGTGGGAGGCGTCCCACTCGAAGCCGGCCGCCTTCAAGGCGTCGGAGTACTTGAAGTCGGGGTTGCTGGCCGACCTCTTCCCGAACACGCCGTGCAGGTTGGGACCCGTCATGTTCGCGCCGCCGGGCGTGATCGTGTGGCACGACTGGCAGAGGCCGAACTTGGCCTGGCCGTTGGCGAGGTCGGCGGCGTTGTAGGGCGCCGGGAACGAGGCGAGCAGCTTCTGCTTGTCCTCGGCGCTCATCTCGGGCGCGGCGGGGGCGGAGGCGGTGGTGGGGCCGGAGGTCGCGTCGCCGGACTTCTGCTCGGGCTGGGAGGGGCTGCAGGCGGCCGCCAGCGTGGCGAAAGCGGCGGCGGCGAGAATCGGTCCCAGGCGCATCAGTTTCATCTCCGGCTGAATTTCGCGCGCAAGCTAGCGTCGCGCCCTGCGGATGCAAGGCCGGGCTAGCGCTTCTTCCGCCGTTCGCGGTTCACGGCCTCGTCCAGCGCCTGCAGGAAGCGCGAGCGGTCGGCGGCCGCGAAGGGCGGGGGGCCACCCGTCACCTCGCCGGTCGAGCGGATGTGCTCCATGATGGACCGCTGGGCGAGCGCCGAGCCGATGGAGTCGGCCGTGAAGGCGCGCCCGTTCGGCGCGATGGCCGCCGCGCCGGCCTTCAGCACGCGGTCGGCCAGCGGGATGTCGTTGGTGACCACGATGTCGCCGGGCGCCGCCTCGCCCGCGATCCAGTCGTCGGCCACGTCCGGGCCGGCCTCGACGACCCGCAGCTCGATGGCCGGCGTCGTCGGGACGCGGATGAAGCTGTTGCAGACCACGAAGGTCTTCAGCCCGTAGCGGGCGGCGACCTTGTAGGTCTCGTCCTTCACGGGACAGGCGTCGGCGTCGATGAAGATGCGCATGCGCGGCCTCGCATAGCCAAAAGGAACCGGCGAGACCATCCATCGGTTGGGATCGCGGCGGGGGCGGAATGTGGGGTCGATCCCATGTCGGACGACTGGCTGCGCGCCCTGAACGACGTCGAACTCGCCGAACTGCGCGCCCGCAGGCTGCGCGAGCGCTACGGCGTCGCGGCCGAGGACGAGTGCGCCGCGGAAATCCGAAGCTTCGCACCGGACGACCCGCGCCGCCGCCGCCTGGAGCAGGTGAGGAAGGCGCTGCGCCGGACGTGAGCGCCCCTCTTGGCGCCGCCCGCCCGAGACCGCATAAGCGGCCGGCCCACGCGCATGCGCCGGATTAGCTCAGTTGGTAGAGCAGCGGTTTTGTAAACCGAAGGTCGCGGGTTCGAGTCCTGCATCCGGCACCACGCTGGCGCCTTCGGCCATGGCGCGTATGCTCCCGAAAACGGGGGAAAGCCATGCGTTTCGACGAGTATCGCAAGCATGACGCCGTGGGGCTGGCCGCACTGGTCGCCAGGGGCGAGGTGACGGCCGACGAGTTGCTGGAGACCGCGCTGGCGCGCGCCGCGGAGGTCAATCCCAGGATCAACGCGATCACCCGGGACATGAGCGACCTGGCGCGGGGCGCGGCGCTGGCGGACGGGCCGCTGGCGGGCGTGCCCTACCTGCTGAAGGACCTGGGCGCATCCTACGCGGGCGTGCCGACGACGGGCGGCTCGCGGCTGACCGCGGAGTTCACGCCGGCGGCCGACAGCGCCATGACGCGGCTCTACAAGGCCGCGGGGCTGAACATCTTCGGCAAGACCAACACGCCGGAGTTCGGCATCTGGCCGGTGACGGAGCCGCATCTGCTCGGGGCCTGCCGCAACCCATGGGACCTGAACCGCAGCCCGGGCGGATCGTCGGGCGGCGCCGCGGCGGCGGTGGCGGCGGGGATCGTGCCGGCGGCGCACGCCAGCGACGGCGGGGGCTCGATCCGCATCCCGGCGGCGGCCTGCGGGCTCTTCGGCATGAAGCCTTCGCGGGGGCGCGTGTCGTTCGCGCCGGGCGGCGAGGGCTGGGCCGGCGCGTCGATCCAGCATGCGGTGACGCGCTCGGTGCGCGACTCGGCGGTCCTGCTGGACGCCACCTGCGCGCCGCAGCCCGGCGATCCGTACTTCCTGGCGCCGCCGGAGCGGCCCTACGCCCAGGAGGTCGGGCGCGACCCCGGCAAGCTGAGGATCGGCTTCTTCGACGGCGCGCTGACCGAAGGCATGGCGGTGCAGCCCGAAGTGGCCGCGGCCGTGCGCGACGCCGCCAGGCTCTGCGAGGAACTGGGCCACCGCGTCGAGGCGGCGACCCTGCCGGGCGACCACGCGGCGATGCAGGCCGCGGCGCGCACCGTGCTCTGGGCTTCGATCACCAGCGTCGTGGACGGCGAATGCGAGCGCCGGGGCCGGCCCCTGGAGGACGGCGAACTCGAGCCCATCACGCGCAGCATCCACGAACTGGGCAAGCGGACCTCGGGCCCCGACTACGTGAAGGCCGTGCAGACGATCCACGCCTGGGGCCGCGACTGCGCCTCGCTGTTCGAGACCTACGACGTCTTCCTGCTGGCGACCCTGGGCCGGCCGGCGATCCCGATCGGCTGGCTGTTCGAGGACCCGAAGGAGATCAACGCGCGCCTGTTCAGCTACATGCCGAACACGCAGGCGTTCAACAATTCCGGCCAGCCGGCGATGACCGTGCCGCTGGCCTGGAGCCCCGACGGATTGCCCATCGGCATCCAGTTCGCCGCGAAGGTCGGCGACGAGGGGCTGCTGTTCCGGCTGGCGGGCCAGCTCGAGCGCGCGCGGCCCTGGTTCGACCGCGTGGCGCCGCTCTAGCAAGGGAGCGCCGGCAAGTCGGGGGCGCGTGCCGAGACGGGACGCACAGCCTTCGAGGCCCGGCACGGGGGTGCGCCGGGCTCGCCGACGTCGGGGGCGACGTTGGCCGCAGGCGGTCCGGCTGACGGCCGGTCAGGGTCACGCAGCGCCGGGTCCGGACCGCCTGCGGCGATTCCGTCAGGGTGACGGGCGCCGCCGCTGCTGGATCAGGTAGACCGCGATCACGCCCGTGGCCACGAGGCCGATGAGCAGGGTCGAGACCGCGTTGATCTCGGGGTTCACGCCCAGGCGCACCTGGCTGTAGAGCCGCATCGGCAGGGTCGTGGCGCCGGGACCCGACGTGAAGCTGGCGACGACGAGGTCGTCGAGGCTCAACGTGAAGGCCAGCATCCAGGCGGCCGCGACGGCCGGCGCGATCCCCGGCAGGGTCACGAGCGCGAACGCCTTCCAGGGGGGACAGCCGAGGTCCTGCGCCGCTTCCTCGAGGCTGCGGTCGAAGCTCTGCAGGCGGGCCTGCACGACGACCGTGGCGTAGGCCAGCGTGAGCGTCGCGTGGCTGAGCGTCACCGTCCAGAAGCCGCGCGGCAGGCCGGCGGCGACAAACAGCAGCAGCAGCGAGAGGCCCAGGATCACCTCGGGCATGACCAGCGTGGCGTAGACGCCCCCCGCGAGCACCATGCGACCGCGCGAGCGGCTGCGGGTGAGGGCGATCGCCGCCAGGACGCCGAGAACCGTCGCGATCGTGGCCGAGATGACGCCGACCCGCAGGGTGACCCAGACCGCGTCCAGCATCTGCCGGTCCTGGAATAGGGCGACGTACCACCGCGTCGAGAAGCCCGCCCAGACCGTGACCAGCCGGCTCGCGTTGAAGGAGTACAGCACGAGGATGACGATGGGCGCGTAGAGAAAGGCCAGACCCAGGGCGACGGAGGCGATGTTGAAGGCGCTCGGACCGCGTCTCATCGCGCCACCTTCGCCTGCTCGCGCTCGAACAGCAGGATCGGGACGACGAGGGTGGCCAGGAGCACGATGGCGACCGCGGAGGCGGCGGGCCAGTCGCGGTTGGCGAAGAACTCGGTCCAGATGACGCGGCCCAGCATCAGGGTCTCGGAGCCGCCCATGAGGTCGGGAATCACGAACTCGCCGGCCATGGGAATGAAGCAGAGCAGGGCGCCGGCCGCCGCGCCCCGCAGGGAGAGCGGGAAGGTGACGCGCCAGAAGGCCTGGAGCGGCGTGCAGCCGAGATCCTGGGCCGCCTCGATAAGACTCTCGTCCTGGCGGTCGAGAACGGCGTAGAGCGGCAGCACCATGAACGGCAGGTAGGCGTAGACGAGGCCCAGCAGGACGGCGGCCTCGGTGTTCAGGATGTCGACGGTGGGCAGGCCGACGGCGCCGAGCGCCGCGTTCAGGACGCCCGCGGGCTTCAGGATGGCGACCCAGGCGTAGATGCGGATCAGGAAGCTGGTCCAGAAGGGCAGGATCACCGCCATGACGAGCGCCTGGCGCAGCCGCGGCGGACAACGGGCGATGCCGTAGGCGATGGGATAGCCGATCAGCAGGAGCACGCCCGCGGCCAGCCCCGCGAGCCGCAGGCTGGACAGGTAGGCGTCGAGGTAGAGGCTGTCCTGCGTGAGCCGCACATAGGTCTCGCCGTCGAGCGCGGCGAGGAAGGCGCGGACACCCGCGACGCCCTGGCTCCAGTCGATGCGGGGCGCGTAGGGCGGGATCGAGAGCGCGCTGTCGGACGCCGAGAGCCTGGCGACCAGCAGGAACGGGAAGGCGAAGAAGATCGCGAGCCAGAGACCCGGCAGGATCGCGGCGAGGCCTGTCCGCGGACGCCTCATCGCGTCAGCACCACCGCGCTTGCGGGCTCGAAGCTGAGCCAGACGGCGTCGCCGCAGCCCAGCGGCCGGGCGACCGTGCGGGTGGCGTTGGCGCGGGCGGCGCGGATCGTGCGGCCGGGCGCGATCTCGACGAGGTAGGTCGTCCAGTCGCCGAGGTAGCCGTAGTCGAGGATGGTCCCGGCGAGCACGTTGTCGCCGAGCTGCGGCTCGGAATGGACGGCGACCTTCTCGGGGCGCACGGCGACCCAGGCGGTCTCGCCGACCGGGCCGGCTCCTTCCGCCTCGATGGGTCCGTCTTCGCTCAGCAGGCGCACGCGGCCGCCCTCGGACGTCGCGACCCGGCCCTCGAACAGGTTCACGTCGCCGATGAAGCCCGCGACGTAGCGGTCGGCGGGCGCCTCGTAGACCTCGGCGGGGCGGCCGACCTGCACGATCCGGCCTTCGCGCATCACCGCGATCCGGTCGGCGACGACCATGGCCTCGTCCTGATCGTGGGTGACGATCATGAAGGTGAGGCCCAGCGCCTGCTGGAGGTTCATCAGCTCGAACCGGGTCTCCTCGCGCAGCTTCTTGTCCAGCGCGGCCATGGGCTCGTCGAGGAGCAGGATCTTCGGTCGCGGTGCGAGCGCGCGGGCCAGGGCCACCCGCTGCCGCTGGCCGCCGGAGAGCTGGTCGGGACGGCGCCTGCCCAGGCCCTCGAGCCGCACCAGCGCCAGCATCTCCTCGACGCGGGCGGCGGTCTCGGCCTTCGCGACGCCCTGGCGCTTGAGGCCGAAGGCGATGTTCTGGGCGACGCTCAGGTGCGGGAAGAGCGCGTAGCTCTGGAACATCATGTGGACCGGCCGCTGGTGGGGCGGGTCGGCGGCGATGTCGCGGCCGCCCAGCATCACCCGCCCGGCGTCCGGCTGCTCGAACCCGGCCAGCAGGCGCATCAGCGTGGTCTTGCCGCAGCCGGACGGGCCCAGCAGGGCGAAGAACTCGCGCTCGTAGATCGACAGGCTGACGTCGTTCACCGCTCGCGTGTCGCCGAACGCCTTGGACACGCCGTCGAAGCGCACGAGCGGCGCCGCCGCCGGGTCGGCCCACGGCGCGAAGGTCTCGCGGATCCCGCCGATGTTGGGCCGGCCGCTCAACGGCCCGTCAGCACCCTGGTCCACTGGCGGTTCACGTCGCGCAGCAGGTCCTGGTCCTTGGTGGTGGTCACGAACAGCCGCTTCGACAGCTCGGCGCTGGGGTAGACGTTCGGATCGTCGCGGACCGCGGCGTCCACCAGCGGCGTCGCCGCGGCGTTGCCGTTGGCGTACTGCGTGAAGTTCGACGCCCTGGCTATGATCTCGGGCCGCAGCATGAAGGCGATGAACCTGTGCGCGGCGTCGGCGTGCGGGGCGCCCTTCGGAATGGTGAAGACGTCGAACCAGACCTGGCTGCCTTCCTTCGGCACGACGTAGGCGAGCTTGACGCCGTTCCTGGCCTCCTCGGCGCGCGTCCTGGCCTGGAGCACGTCGCCCGAGTAGCCGACGGCCACGCAGATGTCGCCGTTGGCGAGCGCGTCGATGTACTCCGACGAGTGGAACTTCTTCACGTAGGGCCGCGCCTCGAGGAGCAGCGCAGTGGCCCCTTCGTAGTCGGCCGGGACCTTCGAGTTCGGGTCCTTGCCCAGGTAGTTGAGCGCGACGGCGTACATGTCCTCCGACGCGTCGAGGAAGTAGACGCCGCAGTCCTTCAGCCTGGCGAGGTTGGCGGGATCGAAGACGACCGCCCAACTGTCGATCTTGACGCCCGGCAGGCGCTTGGCCACCGCATCGACGTTGTAGCCGATGCCGATGGTGCCCTGCATGTAGGGCACGCTGTACTTCTGGCCCGGGTCGAAGGGCTCCATGTGCCTGACGACGTCGGGCGAGAGCTTGTCGAGGCCCGGCAGTTGCGCCTTGTCGAGCGGCTCGATGGCGCCCGCGATGATGTAGCGCGGGACGTTGTGGTTCGACGGGACCACGATGTCGTAGCCGGTGTCGCCCTGCAGCACCTTGGTCTCGAGCACCTCGTTGGAATCGAAGGTGTCGTAGGTGACCTTGATGCCGGTCTCCTTGGTGAACTGGGTCAGCAGCGCCGGGTCGATGTAGTCGGACCAGTTGTAGATGCGCAGCTCGGTCGAGGCGTGGCCCGCGGCCTTGTCGTCAGCCGCTCTGGAGCAGGCCGAGAGCGCCAGCGCCGCTGCGGCCCAGATCGCCGCCGTCATCCATCTGCGCATGGCCTTGCCCCCGTGGTCCGCGGCTCAGGTTATAGGTCGCTTCCTTGCCCCGTTAAGCGCGAAATGGACCATGAGCCCCAACTGGACCGCGATCGCTCCCATCCTGATGCTGATCGCCTCGAACGTGTTCATGACCTTCGCGTGGTACGGCCACCTGAAGGTCGAGCACCGGCCGCTCTGGATCATCGTGATGGTGAGCTGGGGGATCGCCTTCTTCGAATACTGGCTGGCGGTGCCGGCGAACCGGATCGGCCGCGCCGTCTACAGTCCCGCCGAGTTGAAGACGATGCAGGAGGTCATCACCCTGGTGGTCTTCGCCGTGTTCTCCGTGCTCTATCTGGGCGAGAAGCTCACCATCAATCACGCGGTCGGATTCGGCTTCATTGCCCTGGGGGCATGGTTCGTATTCAGGGGGCCGCTCTGAAGCGAGGCAGGGGAGGAACGGCGATGCTGAGAACGATGGCGGCGGTCGTGGCCGTGAGCATGGCGGGCGCGGCCCACGCCCAGGCGCCGGCGGCGCCCAGCGTGGTCCGGGGCAAGGTGACCGCGATGGACGCGACCTCGCTCACGGTCAAGGGAGACAAGGGGCCCGCGACCAGGGTCGGACTGGCTCCGCAGTGGTCGGTGGCGGTTATGAAGCCCGTGACGCCCGATGCGATCCAGCCGGGCAGCTTCATCGGCACGGCCGAGATGCCGCAGAAGGACGGCACCGGCAAATCCCTGGAGGTCCACGTCTTCCCGCCGGGCGTGAAGATGGGCGAGGGGCACTATGGCTGGGACCTGAAGAAGGGCTCGATGATGACCAACGGCACCGTGGGCCAGGTCGTCGCCGGCAAGAAGGGCACGCGTCAGTTGCAGGTCAGCTACTCCTACGGCAAGCGCACGATCAACGTACCGGCCAACGTGCCCATCGTGCAGATCGCCCCCGGCCAGCGCAGCCAGGTGAAGGTGGGCACGCCGGTCTTCATGGTCGTGCAGAAGGGCGCGAACGGCCAGTTGATGGCCGGTTCGGTGTCGATCGGAGAGAACGGCGCCAAGCCGCCGATGTAGCCTTCTTCCCCCGAGGCGGAACCCGAGGGGAAGGGGCGTCCTAACCGCCCACCATGGCGACGACCTCGTTGGTCTTGGAGATGAACTTCACCCCCTTGACCCGGCCGTCCTTGTAGCGGTCCCAGGCGCTCTTCACGTCGACGGGCGTCGGGCCGGCGGCGCCGGCCGTGGCGGGCTTCTGGGCGACGACGTCGACCTCGTAGATGCCGTCGGGCGGCGTGGCGGCGTAGACGCGCGGCAGGAACCCCACCTGGGTCCAGCCGCCGCCGTCCGTCGAGGCCTTGGCTTCCAGGTCCAGGCCGCCGCCGGACGCGGTCTTCACGGATCCCGACTGGATCGACAGCACCTGCTCCTGGCCGGCGTACATCGGGGCCTGGCGGGCGAGCGACTTCTTCGGGGCCTCGGCGGCCGGGGCCGCCGCGTCGGCCGCAGGCTTTTCGCTGCAGGCGGCCACAGAGAGACCGGCGAGGACGCCGGCCGCAAGGATGAGCTTGCGCAACGTAACACTCCCTTCCCGGGCGGAGTTCTCCTGGCGACTCGGATGGCCGCTGTGCTCGCCCCTCAGGGGAGTTTGCGCCGATAGGTGGAGTTGGCGAGCATTTCTTGCGCCGACCGCTTTGGCGAACGATCTCCAGCGCCTATAAGCCCCGCTCCCTCATCGAAGACGTCTTTCCGGCCATGTCCCGCATCCTCATCACCTCGGCCCTGCCGTATGCCGCCGGCGCCAAGCACCTGGGGAACCTGGCGGGCTCGATGCTGCCGGCGGACGTCTATGCGCGGTTCCAGCGGGCCCGCGGGCGCGAGACCCTCTACATCTGCGCCACCGACGAGCACGGCACGCCGGCCGAACTGGCTGCGGTCGAGGCGGGCATGCCGGTGGCCGACTTCTGCGCGCTGGCGCATCGGAAGCTGTACGCGATGTGCCTCGGCTTCGGGCTGTCGTTCGACCATTTCGGCCGTTCGTCGTCGCCGCAGAACCGCAGGCTGACCCAGAGCTTCGCCCAGCAACTGTGGGAGGCGGGCTTCATCGAGGAGCGGGTGACCCAGCAGGTCTATTCGCTGGCCGACAAGCGCTTCCTGCCCGACCGCTATGTGATCGGCACCTGCCCGCACTGCGGCTACGAGGCGGCGCGCGGCGACCAGTGCGAGAACTGCACGCGCGTCCTGGACCCGGCCGACCTGATCCGTCCGCGCTCGGCGCTGTCGGGCTCGACCGAGATCGAGGTGCGCGACTCCAAGCACCTGTTCCTGCGCCAGAGCCTGTTCGCCGATCGTCTGCGCGAGGGGATCGAGGCCAAGCG
>NZ_JAEUMO010000155.1 GCF_016793285.1 Phenylobacterium sp. | reverse complement strand
GGTCATCGCGTGGCTGTCGTTTTCGCTGAGCGCGTGCTCCAGCAGGTCCAGCTTCGCGACGCCGCGGCTGTCCTGCACGACGATCTCCCCGTCGATCAGGGCGGTCTTGCAGGGCAGCTTCCGAAGCGCCTTCTCGACCGCACCGTACCGGTACGTCCAGTCGACGCCGTTGCGCGTGACCAACCGCACCTTCCCCTGGTCGAAGAACGCCAGGGTGCGGTAGCCGTCGTACTTGATCTCGTGGATCCAGCCGGCGCCGCGCGGCGCGCGGTCGGCTAGGGTCGCGAGCTGCGGCTTCCACGTCGTCGGCAGCGGCGCGGCGGCCGAGCCCGGGATCCTGCCGGCCGTCCGGGCCTTCGCCGCCCGGCGCGGCGCCGGCGCGGGTTCCGGCGCGTCGACGGACCGGCCGCTGACCACGCTGTCGGGCTCCTCGACCAGGACGTCGTAGTCGGCGAGCGGCCGCGCCGAGGGATCGCGCTCCTTGATGAGCAGCCAGTCGGTCCCGTCCCCCTTCAGCCGCACCAGCGTCCAGCCGCCGGTCAGCTTCTCGCCCATCAGCCGGAACTTGATCTCGCCGTCGACGAGCCCCTGCTCGGGGTCCTTCAGCGTCACGTAGGTCCCGCGGTCCCAGATGATGACGTTGCCGGCGCCGTAGTTGCCCTCGGGGATGCGGCCCTCGAAGGCGCCGTACTCGATCGGGTGGTCCTCGGTCAGCTTGGCGAAGCGGCGGACCTTGGTGTCGAGGCACGGGCCCTGCGGCACGGCCCAGCTCTTCAGCACCCCGCCGAACTCCAGGCGCAGGTCGTAGTGCAGGTGGCTGGCCTTGTGCTTCTGGACGACGAACATCGGCGCATCGGACGCCGGCGCCAGCGTCCCGGCGGGTTCGGGCGTCTCGGCGAAGCGGCGCTTGGCGCGATAGGTGTCGAGGCGGTCGGCCATCGATCCGGACCATGCCGAGGCCGCGCGGAAACGTCTATGGTCGCCCCATGCGCACCGAGAACCTGTCCCTGACCCTGCCCGGCGGCGAGACCGTCTCCGGCCTCTGGCAGGCGCCGCCCGCGCCGAAGGCGGTGCTGAGCCTGGCGCACGGCGCCGGCGCCGGGATGCTGCACCGGCACATGGCGTCGGCCGCCGACGGCCTGGAGGCGCGCGGCATCGCCACCCTGCGCTACCAGTTCCCCTACATGGAGAAGGGCGGCAGGCGGCCGGATCCGCCGCCCGTCGCCCACGCCGTCGTCCGCTTGGCGGCGGCCGAGGCGCGCAGGCGCGCGCGCGGCCTGCCGCTCTTCGCCGGCGGGCGCTCGTTCGGGGCCCGGATGACCAGCCAGGCCCAGGCGAAGGCGCCGCTGGACGAGGTGCGCGGCCTGGTCTTCTTCGCCTTCCCGCTGCACCCGGCCGGCAAGCCGGGCGTGGACCGGGCCGACCACCTCGCCGACGTGGCCGTGCCGATGCTGTTCCTCCAGGGGACCGCCGACACCCTGGCGACCCTGGGGCTGCTGGAGCCGGTCCTCGAAGGCCTCGGCGCGCGCGCGACCCTCGTCCTGGCGCAGGACGCCGACCACAGCTTCCACGTCCCCGCCCGCACCGGCCGCAAGGACGCGGACGTCCTCGCGGCGCTGCTGGACGATGCGGCGGCTTGGATGACGCGAGGCTAGCCGCCGCGCCCCGACGTCCACCGTCATCCCGCGACCTGTTCGCGGAATGACGATCGGGGCGGAGGAGAAGGCTCGCGATCCTAGTGTGCTGGATCTGAAGTTCGCCTGCTTCCGGGTCGGAGCGCCGAGCGAACTTCAGATCCAAAAAGCACACTAGAAACAAATATTTCCCTAGTGTCCTTATCGATTCCGAAGTTCGACTGAGTTCGTCTCAGGCGCTTGCGAACTTCGGAATCGGGACACTAGATGTTGAAGACCCAGCCGTCGGTCAGGGACGATTGCTGCACGCCCACCAGCACCATCTGCGTGCCGCCGCCGAAGTCGAGGACCACGTCTGCGCCGACCTGGCTCACGGTGTAGGTCGAGCCCGTGAGGACGGCCACGCGGTCGCCCTCGGCGCGGCTGAAGTCGGTGACGCGCTCGATCCCGCTGCCCGAGAAGACGTGGAAGACGTCGGCGCCCGCGCCGCCGGTGACGGTGTCGTTGCCGCGGTCGCCCGAGATGAAGTCGTTGCCGGCGCCGCCCAGGACGACGTCGTCGTCCTTGCCGCCGCGCAGCACGTCGGCGCCGGCGCCGCCGATCAGGCTGTCGTTGCCCTGGTTGCCGTTGATGATGTCGATGCCGTCGCCGCCGTCGATGTTGTCGATGCCCGCGAAGCCGTTGATGACCTCGCCCAGCGCGCCGCCGGTCAGCACGTCGTTGCCGGTCAGGATCTGCGCCATCAGGTTCGAGAAGTCGGCCGACTGGGTGGCCGAGAACGGCAGCGAGAAGTCGGTGATGTTGAGCAGGGTCTGGCCGTTCAGGTCGACCTTCAGGCTGGTGAACTCGCCGCCGACCGGCACGCCCGCGATGGTCTGGAAATTGCCGCCGTAGGCCACGTCCAGCGTGCCGTTGATCGTGCCGGAGAGCTGCACCCGCACCGCCAGCGTCGTCGAATTGGCCGTCACGATCGTGGCCTGGCCGATGGTCAGGCTCGCGATGTCGCCGAACGAGATCGTCGAGGTCCCCGGATTGAGAGTCACCCGCGCCATGAAACACCCCCTGTCTACGCGCGCAGGGGCGGAACCCGACAGCGGGGGCCGCACAGCCTGCGTCGATCGTCAGGTACAGGTCCCGGGCGCGCGCAGCGTCCCCCGATCGGGGGTGTGGCCGGCGCCGATGCGGCGAGGGCCATTCGCCGGATCGTCAGGAAACGGAGGTTCCATAGATTTCCCCACTGCCGACCATCAGGTTTTTCATTTTGTCGCGGGCCCGCCGTGAGCCTAGCGTCCGGAACCTCAGGTCGGGGGCGACCAGGAGGAAAAGACATGGACGACGCAAGCCCGCTTTCTGATCCGCGCAAGGAGCCGGCGGCGCTCCGCACGCTCCTGGGCCGCACGAACCGCGACTGGTGGCCCAACCAGTTGTCGCTCGACATCCTTCACCAGCACGGCGCCAACGGCAGCCCGATGGGCGACGACTTCGACTACGCCGAGGCGTTCGGGTCGCTGGACTACGCCGCGGTGAAGCGCGACCTGACCGCGCTGATGACCGACAGCCAGCCCTGGTGGCCGGCCGACTACGGCCACTACGGCCCCTTCTTCATCCGCATGGCCTGGCACAGCGCCGGCACCTATCGGACCGGCGACGGCCGCGGCGGGTCGTCTTCGGGCGGCCAGCGGTTCGCCCCGCTGAACAGTTGGCCGGACAACGGCAACCTGGACAAGGCGCGCCGCCTGCTGTGGCCGATCAAGCAGAAGTACGGCGAGAAGCTGAGCTGGGCCGACCTGATGATCCTGGCCGGCAACGTGGCCATCGAAAGCATGAGCGGCCCCACCTTCGGCTTCGGCGGCGGCCGCGCCGACACCTGGGAGCCCGCCAAGGACATCTACTGGGGCACCGAGGAGCAGTGGGTCGGCCAGAAGGGCAACCTCACCCGCATCGACACCGAGGCCGGCCGCGCGCTGGAGAACCCGCTGGCGGCGATCCAGATGGGCCTGATCTACGTGAACCCGGAAGGCCCGGGCGGCGACCCCGACCCGCTGAAATCGGCGCGCGACATCCGCGAGACCTTCGCGCGCATGGCCATGAACGACGAGGAGACCCTCGCGCTCACCGCCGGCGGCCACACCTTCGGCAAGGCCCACGGCGCGGGCGACGCGTCCAAGGTCGGCGCCGAGCCCGAGGGCGCCGACATCGCCCAGCAGGGCTTCGGCTGGCAGAGCGGCCATGAGAGCGGGATGGGCGACCACACCATCACCAGCGGCATCGAAGGCCCGTGGACGCCCACGCCGATCAAGTGGGACATGAGCTTCTTCCACATGCTCCTCGACTACGAGTACGAGCTGGTCCGCAGCCCGGCCGGGGCCAAGCAGTGGCAGCCGGTGAACCAGAAGCCGGAAGACCTGGCGCCGGGGGCGCACAGCCCGGGCCGCAAGGTGCCGACCGTGATGACCACGGCGGACCTCGCCTTCAAGATGGACCCCGAGTACCGCAAGATCGCCGAGCGGTTCCGCAACGACCCCGCGGCGTTCGCCGACGCCTTCGCGCGGGCCTGGTTCAAGCTGACCCACCGCGACATGGGGCCGAAGGTCCGCTACCTCGGGCCGGAAGTGCCCGCCGAGGACCTGATCTGGCAGGACCCGATCCCGGCGCCGGACCATCCGCTCGTCGACAGCGCCGACATCAAGGCGCTGCAGGAGAAGGTGCTGGCCTCGGGGCTCTCGACGGCCGACCTGGTGAAGACGGCCTGGGCCTCGGCCGTGACCTACCGCGGCTCCGACCGGCGCGGCGGCGCCAACGGCGCGCGCATCCGCCTCGCCCCGCAGAAGGACTGGGCGGTCAACGAGCCGAAGGAACTGGCCCGCGTGCTGAAGGTGCTGGAAGGCGTCAAGGCCGACTTCGACGCCAAGGCTTCCGGCGGCAAGAAGGTCAGCCTCGCCGACCTGATCGTGCTGGGCGGCTCGGCCGCCGTGGCCAGGGCGGCGAAGGCGGGCGGCCACGACGTCGGCGTGCCGTTCACCCCCGGGCGCACCGACGCGGCCGCCGAACAGACCGACGCCGAGAGCTTCGAGGTGCTGAAGCCGCGCGCCGACGGGTTCCGCAACTACCTGGAGACGCGCTTCGGCGTGCCGACCGAGCAGTTGCTGGTGGACCGTTCGCAGTTGCTGGGCCTCACCGCCCCGCAGATGACGGTGCTGGTGGGCGGCCTGCGGGTGCTCGGCGCGAACTACGGCGGCTCGAAGGACGGCGTGTTCACCGACCGCGTCGGCGTGCTGACCAACGACTTCTTCGTCAACCTGCTCGACATGGGCACGGCGTGGAAGCAGGTGGACGGCGAGGGCGACGAGACCTTCGTGGGCACGGACCGCAGGACCGACGCGCCGAAGTGGACCGCGACGCGGACCGACCTCGCCTTCGGCTCGAACTCGCAACTGCGGGCGATCAGCGAGGTCTACGCCTCGTCCGACGCGGCCGGGAAGTTCGTGAAGGACTTCGTCGCCGCCTGGGTGAAGGTCATGAACGCCGACCGCTTCGACCTGCCGAAGTCGGCCCGGGCCTGAGCGGCGCGCCCCTCCCTCCCCCGCCGGGATCCTGTTCCGTCGGGGGAGAGAGCGGTGAAATGACGCCCTTTGCGGATGGCGCGTCCCGCGCGATAGTACGCTCGCTGGTGAGGTGACGGGCGCCGGCCGATGTGACGCGCCCGGGGATGTGCCAGTGCTCCAGCTTGACCTTTCCACCCTCAGCGGGCCGGACCTGCGCTCGTTGCTCGACACCGCGCGCGACCGCGGGCAGGCCCAGCAGTCCTACCTGATCCTCCAGGAGATGGCCCGGCGCCGCGACGGCGGCGACCCCGGCCTACGCAAGCGCGCGAGCCGCCGCGACCGCAGCGAGCCTCGCTTCATCGAACTCGATCTCGGCGATCCGCTGGAGCGCATCGCCTTCGAGGACGAGGCGACGCCCGATCCGATCGACGACCTGCGGCTGGAACGCGCGCCGGACCCCGACCCGCCGCCGCGCCGCCGCTGGTCCGCCGGCGTGTTCACGGCGGGCGCGCTGGTCGGCCTGGTGGTCGGCGCGTTCGCGGGCAGCGTGGGCCAGGCGTTCGTGCGCCCCTCGTCGGAACTCGCGCAGTTCCGCGCCGAGGTGGAGGCCGCGCCCGCCCCGCCGCCCGTGCCACGCGAGACCGACGCGCCGCTGGTCGCGCCCGCCGAACTGGCCGACGCCCCGCCGCCGGCGCCGCCCATCGCCGCTGCGGAGCCCGCGGCCCCAGAGCCCGCCGCTACGGAGCCCGCCGCCGAGCAGGAGCCGGCCACGGCCGAGACGCCCCGCCCCTGCCCCGGCGCGGTCACCCCCGCCGACCGCGCCATCTGCGGCGACGCCGAGTTGGAGAAGCTCCAGCACGACCTGCGCGCGGCTTACGCCGCCGCCCTCGGCGCGCACGCCGACCGCGACGTCCTGCGCCGGCGCCAGCTCGCCTGGCGCGACGCCCGCAGCGACGTCTCCGACCCCCACCGGCTCGCGGCGCTCTACAGCGAGCGCATCCGCCGCCTGAACGCCGCCGCCGCCGACGCGCGCCGCCAGCGATAGCCGGCCACGGTCCCGCCGCCTTCCCCGGCCAAGCTCGGCCATGCGAACCGCTTGCGTCCATGATTTACGCGTGTAGTTTGTATGCGAAATGTGGGGAAAGCACAGCTTGTTACAGTATCGCGTTCTGCTGGCGGCGACCGCCGCTCTGGGCGTCGCCGCGCCCGCCCTGGCGCAGCCGCCCGCCGGCAAGGACCCGCCCACGGTCGGCGAGGTCCGGGTCGAGGGCGCCCCGCCGCCGGTGCGCACCTCCATCGACCGCAACAGCTACTCGGTCGCCAACGACCTGCAGGCGACGGCCGGCTCGATCTCGGACGCCCTGCGCAACGTCCCCTCGCTCGAGGTCGACGTGAACGGCAACGTCGCGCTCCGCGGCGACCCGAACGTCACCGTCCTGATCGACGGCAAGCCCTCGGGCCAGTTCCAGGGCGAGAACCGCGCGCAGGCGCTGCAGAACCTGCCCGCCGACCAGATCGACCGCGTCGAGGTGATCACCAACCCGTCGGCCGCCTTCGACCCGAACGGCAGCGCCGGGATCATCAACCTGATCACCAAGAAGGCCCGCAAGCCCGGGATGAACGGCACGGCCCGCGCCAACCTCGGCTCGAACGGCCGGCAGAACGGCGGCGTCAGCGCCTCGTACCGCGCAGGCAAGGTCACGCTCTCGGGCGACGCGAACCTGCGCCACGACTCGATCAAGCAGGACTACAGCCGCGCGCGCCGGATCACCGAGCCGTCGGGGACGGTGCGCGAGAGCCTGCAGGACGGAACCCAGGGCGGCCGGATCAACGTGGCCAGTCTGCGCGGCGGGCTGGACTACGACGTGAGCAAGGACACCCGGCTGTCGCTGGAGCTGCGCTACAACCGCTTCGACTTCCGCGACCGCAGCTACGAGAGCTTCGGGGAGGCGGCGGGCGGCCTGCTCACCGAAGGCTACGACCGCTTCGGCCGGACCGACCAGGACAACGAGCAGCGCGCGGCGACCGTTCGCCTGCACCACAGCTTCGGCGACGACCACACCCTCGATCTCGATGTCGGGCAGGAGCGCATCGCGTTCGGGCAGGCGCGCACCGCCATGAGCATCCTGCGGACCGCCGCGGGGCCCGTGCCGTACGAACGCATCCTCGGCGACGCCGGTTTCCGCAAGACGACCGCCAGGCTGGAGTACGCCCGGCCCCTGCCCGGCCCGGCGAAGCTGAAGCTGGGCTACAGCCTCGAGGCCGACGACAACGACTACCGCAACACCGGCCTGCGCGGGCGGAGCGCCGCCGCCGCCGCGCCCGACCCGGCGCTGATCAACACCTTCCTGTTCGACCGGCAGGTGCATGCGCTCTACGTCACCTACGAGCGGCCGTTCGGGAAGCTGTCGGTGCTGGCGGGGCTGCGCCTGGAGGTGACGCCGATCGACCTCGACCAGGTGACCCAGGCCATCAGGGCGAAGAACGACGACACCTCGCTCTACCCGTCGCTGCACCTGTCGTATGCGCTCGGCGACGACCAGAAGCTGAAGGCCAGCTACTCGAAGCGGATCCAGCGGCCGAACCCGTTCGACTACAATCCCTTCCGCGTCTACCAGGACCCGCAGAACTTCCGGGCCGGCAACCCGGCGCTGGAACCGCAGAAGACCGACAGCTTCGAGCTGGGCTACGAGCGGCGGAAGGGCGGCGCCATCCTGCAGGCCACCGCCTACTACCGCGACGTCCGCGACTCGGTGACCGACGTGGTCCGCGACCTCGGCGGCGGGGTGTTCCTCACGACGCGGGACAACCTCGGCAAGAGCAGGACCGCAGGGCTGGAGTTGGTGGCCAACGGCCGCGTCACGCCGACCCTGACCTACAACCTGAGCAGCAACGCCTACTGGACCGAGATCGACGGGCGCGGGGTGGGCCTGGGCGGCCGGGTGCGCGACGGGTGGACGGTGTCGGGTCGCGGGAACCTGAGCTGGCAGGCGGCCAGCGCCGACTTCCTGCAACTGAACGTCTTCGTCAACGGCGAGCGGCTGTCGCCGCAGGGCTACTTCAAGCCGTTCGGCGGGGTGAACCTCGGCTACCGCCACAAGTTCAACGACCGGCTATCGGCCGTGGCGACGGTGCAGGACGTGTTCGACACCATCAGGTTCAAGGGCGTCATCGACACGCCCGCCCTGCACGACGTGCAGCGGTTCATCCCGCAGAACCGCGTCGTCTTCGTGGGCTTCACCTACGCCTTCGGCGGCGGCAAGCCGCGCGACCAGGGCTTCGACTTCGGCGGCGGCGGCGGACCGCCGACCTGAATCTAGGCGGCCTCGCGCTTGCGGGCTTCTTCCTTGGGCAGGAAGGTGAGCAGCGCCTTGGCCCAGCCTTCCGCGGCGGCGCGGGTGAGCGGGGCGCCCGACTGGACGTGCTTCATCAGGTGGCGGTAGAACTCCGACGCCGCCAGGGTGAGGCGGAAGTCGGTGGCCAGGGTCTGCAGGGTGGTCGCCTGGGTCAGCATGGCGCGCATCGCCTGCTCGGGATCGGTCTCGGACGCGGCGACGGCCGCGCGGACGATCTTCAGGCACTGGTTGATCTTCTGCTGGTACGGCGTCTCCGACCCGTCGGTCTTGCGCTTCAGCGGGCCGGCGTATTCGCCCGAGTTGAACCGGCGCCGGTCGGGGCCGATGTAGGCCACCCCTTCCACCCAGTCGCGGTCCCGCAGCGTGACCGCCTCGAGACGGCGGATCAGGTCCTTCATGGAGTAGGGCTTGCGCAGGAACTCGTGTACGCCCGCATCCCGGGCGGCCAGGATCATGCCGGCGGTCGCGGCGCCCGTGACCGTGATGATCGGCGCCTTGCGGCAGCTCCAGTTCGAGCGGCGGACCTTCTTGGCGATCGCCAGGCCCTCGACCTCGGCCGAGCCCAGTTCCAGCACGATCAGTTGAGGGTCGCAGGTCTCGGCGATACGCAGCGCGCGCTCGGTCGTGCCCGCGACCCAGACGTGACTCTGGGCGATGTCGCGCATGAGTTCGCTGAACAGCCGGGCGCTGGCCTGCGTCGGGTCGGCGACGACCACGCGCTTCAGCTTGGGCGCCATCTTTTCCATGATACGTCTGTCGCCGTCGAACATGGACGTGGCTCCCCCCCGCACTGGGAGAACGTCGTAGCGGACAATCCGTAAAGAGACGCTTGATGCGCCGCGGCCGGCGGCCTCCGATTCCCCGGAATGGGTATGTTATGTATCAGTCCTGAAACGGGTCGCGGACGAGGATGGTGTCGTCCCGTTGCGGGCTGGTGGAGAGGAGCGCGACAGGGGCGCCGATCAGCTCTTCGATGCGGCGCACGTACTTCACCGCGTTGGCCGGCAGGTCCATCCAGGTCCGGGCGCCCTGCGTGGTTTCGGCCCAGCCCTCCATCTCCTCGTAGACCGGCTGCAGCGCGGCCTGGGCCTTGAGGCCGGCAGGCAGGTAGCCGACGTCTTCGCCGTTCAGGCGATAGCCCGTGCAGATCTTCAGCGTGGGCAGGCCATCCAGCACGTCGAGCTTGGTGAGCGCGATGCCGGTGATTCCGTTCAGCGCCACCGACTGGCGCACCAGCGCCGCGTCGAACCAGCCGCAACGGCGCGAACGGCCCGTGACGGTGCCGAACTCGCGGCCCACCGTGCCCAGATGCTGGCCCACCTCGTCGAAGAGTTCGGTGGGGAACGGGCCCTCGCCGACGCGGGTGGTGTAGGCCTTCACGATGCCCAGCACGTAGCCGGGGCCCTTGGGGCCGAGGCCCGAGCCCGCGGCGGCCTGGCCGGCCACGGTGTTGGACGAGGTCACATAGGGATAGGTGCCGTGGTCGACGTCCAGCAGCGCGCCCTGCGCCCCCTCGAACAGCACCCGCTTGCCCGACTTCACGATGCCGTCGAGCTTCAGCCACGCCGGCTGGGCGTAGGCGAGGATCTTGGGCGCCATCGCTTCCAGCTCGGCCAGCAGGGCTGCGGCGTCCACCGGCGGCAGGCCCAGGCCCGCGCGCAGCGGCGCATGGTGGGCCAGCAGGCGGTCGATCTTGGCCTCCAGGGCCTCGCGGTCGGCGAGGTCGGCGACGCGGATGGCGCGGCGGCCCACCTTGTCTTCGTAGGCCGGGCCGATGCCGCGGCCGGTGGTGCCGATCTTGTTGGTCGCCGCCGCCTCGCGCGCCTGGTCGAGGTCGCGGTGGATCGGGAGGATGAGGCAGGCGTTGTCCGCCAGCACCAGCAGGTCGGGGCCGATCTCGACTCCCTGCGCGCGGATGCCGTCGATCTCCTTCAGGAGGTGCCAGGGGTCGACGACGACACCGTTGCCGATGATCGAGAGCTTGCCCTGGACCACGCCCGAGGGGAGCAGGCTGAGCTTGTAGACCTGGTTGCCGACCACCAGCGTGTGGCCGGCGTTGTGGCCGCCCTGGAAACGCACCACCACGTCGGCCCGGTTCGACAGCCAGTCGACGAGCTTGCCCTTGCCCTCGTCGCCCCACTGGGCGCCGATCACGGTCACATTGGCCATCCGGATACGATCTCCCGACCTGCCCGGAGAGACGCGCCCAAGCCCTTCGACAGGTGCTCGGCAAAGGCGCGGAGATCGATTGCGGCGCCCGTTTAGACGAAGTGGCCCTCGCCCTCAAGGCCCGTCTCACGCTATCCAGCGGCGCATGGACATCCCGCGTTTCCATCTGGCGTTCCCGGTGCGCGATCTCGCCGAGGCGCGCGGCTTCTACGGCGGCCTGCTGGGTTGCCCCGAAGGACGGTCGAGCGACGAGTGGGTCGACTTCGACTTCTACGGCCACCAGATCGTGGCGCACCTGTCGCCGGACGAGGTCGGCCATCGCGCCACGAACGCGGTGGACGGCCACGACGTGCCGGTCCGCCACTTCGGCGCGATCCTGACGCTGCCGCAGTGGGAGGCGCTGGCCGAGAAGCTGAAGGCGGCCGGGACCGCGTTCGTCATCGCGCCCAACATCCGCTTCCAGGGCCAACCCGGCGAGCAGGCGACGATGTTCTTCCTCGACCCCTCGGGCAACGCGCTGGAGTTCAAGGCCTTCGCCCGGGACGAGATGGTGTTTGCGAAATGAGCGAGACTTCGGACCTGGCGGTCTCCCTGGCCGACATCGAAGCTGCGGCCGGGCGCATCAGGGGCGTAGCCGTCGAGACGCCGCTCATCGAGAGCGCGGCGCTGAACGAACGCGTGGGCCTGCGGGTCCTCATCAAGCCCGAGACGCTGCAGCGGGTGGGGGCGTTCAAGTTCCGCGGCGCCTACAACCGGCTGGTCCAGCTCAGCGACGAAGAGCGCAGGCGCGGCGTGGTGGCGTTCTCGTCCGGCAACCACGCCCAGGGCGTGGCGCTGGCGGCGAAGCTGCTGGGCGTCCCGGCGCTGATCGTGATGCCGGCCGACGCGCCGAAGGTGAAGGCCGACGCGACCGCCGGCTACGGCGCCGAGGTGAAGTTCTACGACCGCCTGACCGAAAGCCGCGAGAAGATCGCCGCCGCGATCGCGGCCGAGCGCGGCTCGGTCGTCGTGCCGGCTTTCGACGACCCGCACATCATCGCCGGCCAGGGCACGGCCGGACTGGAGCTGGTGCGCCAGGCGCAGGCCCGCGGGGCGACGCTCGACGTGGTCGTGAGCCCCACGAGCGGCGGCGGGCTGCTTTCCGGCATCGCGACCGCCGTCAAGGCGCTGTCGCCGAAGACGGCGCTGATCGGCGTCGAGCCGGCGGGCTACGACGACACGCTGAAATCGCTCCAGGCCGGCCGGCGCACGCCGATGACGCCGACGCATCGGACGCTGTGCGACGCGCTGGAGACGCCCTGCCCCGGCGAACTGACCTTCCCGATCCTGCACAGGCACGTCGCCGACGTGGCGGTGGTGACCGACGCCGAGGTGGCGGAGGCCGTGCGCTACGCCTTCTCGGTGCTGAAGCTGGTCGTGGAGCCGGGTGGCTCGGCCGGCCTGGCGGCGCTGCTGGCCGGCAAGGTGAACACCTTCGGCGGCACGACGCTGGGCCTCGTGCTCTCGGGCGGCAACGTCGATCCGGACCAGTTCGGTCGTATCCTGCGGCGCGAACTGTAACACCGAAATCCGGGGCGCCCGCGACTCACCCGGTCGCGCTAGACTGCGCTCATGAGCAGCGTCCCCCCGACGTCGCCGCTGGGCGGGCCCCAGAGCCCGCTCGCCACGAACCAGGCCGCCGGCGTCGCGCCGGTCGCCGCCACGCCGAGCCAGGCCGCCGGCGCGGTCCAGCCGCTGCTGCTGCGCGCCGTGGAGGCCGCGCAGGCGGACGCGGCCGTCCGGCAGTCCGGGATGGGCGGGCTGCTCGCCGACGTGGAGCCGGCGCTGGCGTCGCGTACGCTTCCCACGGCGATCAAGGCGGCCGTACAGCAGCTCGTCCGGTTCGGACTTCCGGCCGGCGCGCCGCCGGACGCCGCCGCCCTGAAGGCGGCCGTGGCGCGCTCGGGCCTGTTCCTGGAGGCGCAGCTCGCGCAGACGCCCAACACGCCGCCGCGGGACATGAAGGCGGCGCTGCTGATCCTGCAGCAGGCGCTTGTCGCGGCCGGCGCCGCCGGGGGACTGCGGGCCACGAAGGCCCCCTCGCCGCCGCCGACGAGAGGCGGTGCGGTGGCGCCGCAGGCGGCGCGCGTGGCGCTGCTCCGGACCGGGGATTCGCCGGAGTACCAGTTGGCCGCGCTGCGCGAGGAGACCGAGCAGGCGCTGGCGCGCCAGACGCTGCACCAGCTCGCGTCGCTGCCGGACGAGACCGGCGGCGCGCGGTGGATGTTCGAGCTGCCGGTGGCCACCGCGCACGGCGCGGCGGTGGCGCAGTTCGCGATCGAGCGGGACCCCCCGGAGGATGCGGGCGGCGCGGAGCGGCCGGTGGCGACGTGGCGCGCCCGGTTCGCCCTCGACATCCCGCCACTGGGGCCGGTGCATGCGCACCTGCGGCTGAAGGGCGGGCGCTGCGGCGCGGTGCTATGGGTCGAGGAGGCCGGCAGCTTCGCGTGGCTGCAGGGCCGCGCCGACGGCCTGGCCGCAACGCTGGGCGGCGAGGTGACGATCCGGCCGGGCCCGCCGCCGGCGCCGCCGCCGCCGCCCGGCCGCCTCGTGGACCGCACCTCATGAACGAGCCCGAGAAGCCGACCCTGGCGGTGGCGCTGCGCTATGAGGCGCCCGGCGCGCCGAAGGTGGTGGCGGTGGGCCGCGGCGACCTGGGCCGGCGCATCATCGACACCGCCCGCGAGCACGGCGTGCCGCTGGAGGAGAACCCGGCGCTGGCCGAGGCGCTGTCGACGATCGAGCTGGACAGCGAGATCCCGCCGGCGATGTACGAGGCGGTGGCCGCGATCATCGCCTTCATCATCAACGCCGCGCGCCAGGCGCCCGTCCACGGCCCGCCGCGGCCGCACCGCTAGCTAGGGGTCAGGCGAACGTGTCGGCGAGCTGTGGCCTGAGCTGCCGGTACATCTCGGCCCACGACGCTGAGCCCAGCACCGTCATGCCCACGAGCAACAGGCTCATCGTGGCGGAGTAGGCCAGCAGGATCGGAAGAGGCGCCTGCGAGACCTGCGTGAAGAACCCGGGCGCCGTGAAGCCGCCTGCGCCCGCGGCGCCCGCCAGCGCGGCCAGGGCGCCGCCGAAGATCACGACCAGCACGATCATGGTCAGGACGAACAGGCCCAGCGCGACCAGGAATATCCGCCAGGCATGGCCCTTGGTGAAGCGCCAGGATGCGAACACCCGCAGCCGGTTCTCGGCGAAGGTCATCGTGGCGGCCATCGAAAGCCGCGTCCAGATCCAGACGCTGAGCACGATGGTCGCCGGGATCAGCAGGATGGCGATGACGCCGACCATGAGCACGCCTCCCGTGCCCGCCAGGCCGCCCACGATGCTGACGATGCCCAGGGTCAGCATGAGCGCGGCGTAGCCCGCGACCCACAGCAGGGTCAGGACGAGCAACGCCAGGGCGAACCACAGCTCCCGGGCGCCGAGGCGCAGGTAGAAGAACTGCCGCTCCTCGGGATGCAGCACCGCGCGCATGACCGCCGTCGGCAGGCAGACCATGACCACCAGGCTGACGGCGAACGACAGCCACTCCCACGCCCCGAACGCGCGCTGGAGCGAGGGGGCGGTGACCGGCGTCCCCGCGCCGAGCCGGCCGTAGTAGGCCGCGGTGTCGGACCAGCCGAACAGCGTCGGCACGATCGTCACCGCGAAGTAGATCGCGCACCAGGCCAGGAACAGCAGGGGCTGGCGCCCGATCAGCCGGAACCCCGCCCCGATGGCCTCACCGACCGCGATACGCCCCATGCCGTCATCCCCACACGTCCGGCGAGGATGTCAGGGGGCGGGGATGGGCGCTAGTGTCCCGATTCCGAAGTTCGCAGGCGCCTGAGGCGAACTCAGTCGAACTTCGGAATCGATAAGGACACTAGGGAAATATTTGTTTCTAGTGTGCTTTTTGGATCTGAAGTTCGCTCGGCGCTCCGCCCCGGAAGCAGGCGAACTTCAGATCCAGCACACTAGAGGCGGTCGTCCGGCACGGGCCCGCGGGCGGCGTCGCGCGGGGTGACCAGGCGGGCGAGCTTCGGCTTGATCCAGTTCTCGAAGTCGTCGACGAACTCGTAGACCACCGGCACCAGCACCAGCGACAGCACCGTCGAGGTGATGAGGCCGCCGATCACCGCCACGGCCATCGGCTGGCGGAACTCGGCGCCCTTCTCCAGTGCGAACGCCGTGGGCAGCATGCCTGCGGCCATGGCGAAGGTCGTCATGACGATCGGGCGCGCCCGTTCGCGGCAGGCTTCGACGATCGCGTCGTGCTGGCTCATGCCCTCGCGCTCGCGCTCGATGGCGTACTCGACCAGCAGGATGGAGTTCTTGGCCGCCAGGCCCAGCAGCATCAGGAACCCGATCAGCGACGGGATCGAGAGCGACAGGTTGAAGGCCAGCAGCCCGAGGAACGCGCCGCCGACCGCGGTCGGCAGGGCCGAGAGGATCACCAGCGGCTTGAAGAAGCTGCGGAACAGCAGCACCAGCACGCCGTAGATCATCGACACGCCGGCGAAGATCGCCATGCCGAAGCCGCCGAACAGCTCGGCCATCGCCTCGGCCGTGCCGATCGAGGCCGGGCGCACGCCGGCGGGCAGGTTCTTCATGATCGGCAGCTTGTTCACCGCCTGCTGCGCCTGGCCGAGCTGGTAGCCGCCGTTCAGTTCGGCCACGAGCATGACCCGCCGCTCGCGGTTCAGGCGGTCGATCCGGGCCGGGCCGGCCTGGAACGTGATGTCGGCCACGCTCTCCAGCGTCGTCGTCCCGCCACTCGCCGTGGGCACCCGCAGATCGCGCAGTTGCTGCAGGTCGGTCCGCGCGCTTTCGGGCAGCCGGATCCGGATCGGGATGCGGCGCTCGCCCTCGTTGAACTTGGCGACGTTGGCGTCGATGTCGCCGACGGTGGCGACACGCACGACCGCGGAGATGGCGTCGGACGACACGCCGAGCCGCGCGGCCTCGGCCGGCTTCGGCCGGATCACGATCTCGGGCCCGACCGGAGGGGTCGACTGCTTCGGGTCGGCCAGCTCGGGCAGCGTGCGCATCTGGCGCTCGAGCTCCAGCGCCGCCAGCTCCAGGTTGGGGCCGTTGTCGCCGGTGAGGATCTGCTGGAAGCCGGCGCTGCCCTCGAAGCTCAGGAAGCCGAGACGCACGTCGGGGATCTTGCGCAGCTCTTCGCGCAGCCGGTTGCGGATCTCGTCGCCGCTGACCTTGCGGTCCTCGCGCAGCAGGATGGTGGCGGTGCCCTTGCGCAGGTCGCCGCCGCCGCTGGCCCCCGAGCCCGGGCCGAAGCTGGAGACGGTCGAGCCGATCTGGACGAAGACGCCGGTGACTTCCGGCTGCCTGGCGAACAGCTCGGTGATGCGCCGCGACGTGGCCTCCATGTCGGTCACGGTGGCGCCCGGCGGGCCCTGGATCTCGACGTACATGTAATCGGGGTCGCCGGCCGGCTGGAACCCTGCCGGCAGCAGCGGGACCAGGAACAGCGAGCCCACGAAGAACACGCCGCCGATGATCGCCGCGACGATCCGGTGCGCCAGCGCCCACTCCAGCGCATTGCGATAGAAGCCTTCGAACGGCTTGCGCTCGTGCGGCGAGGTCTGCGCCTTCAGGAAGTAGGCGGCCAGCAGCGGCGTCACCAGACGCGCGACGACCAGCGAGAAGATCACCGCGACCGAGACGGTCAGGCCGAACTCCTTGAAGAACTGGCCCGGAATGCCGGGCATGAACGACACCGGCGTGAACACCACGACGATCGCCATGGTGGTCGCGACGACCGCCAGGCCGATCGCGTCGGCCCCTTCGAGCGCGGCCTGGTACGGGCGCTGGCCGCGCTCGACGCGCTTTTCGATGTTCTCGATCTCGACGATGGCGTCGTCGACGAGGATCCCGATGACCAGGGTGAGCGCCAGCAGCGTCACCATGTTCAGCGAGAAGCCGGCCATCTTCATGACGAAGAAGGTCGGGATCAGCGAGATCGGCATCGCCAGCGCCGTGATCGCCGTCGCCCGCCAGTTCCGCAGGAAGAAGAACACCACCAGCGCCGCCAGGAACATGCCCTCGCCCAGCACATTCTTGGTCGCGTGGAAGCTGGCGCGGGTCTCGGTGACCGACGAGAAGATCGTCGAGAACCTGACGTCCGGGTGCGCCTTCTCCAGCTCCTTGAGCTTGGCCAGCACCGCGTCCTCGGTGTCGACGTCGCTGGCTTCCTTGGTCTTGGCGACCTGGAAGCCGACCACGGGCCGGCCGTTCAGGCGCGCGAAGCCGCGCACGTCGGACGCGCCGTCGCCCACCTCGGCCACGTCGGTCAGGCGCACGAACCGGCCGCCGCCGGTCGGGATGGTGAGCTCGCGCAGTTGCTCCACCGTGCGCACGGTGCCCAGCACGCGGACCGTCTGCTCGCGGTCGCCGACCGTCACCTGCCCGCCCGGCGCATCGACCTGGAAGGCCCGGAGCGCGGTGTTGAGCTGGCTGGCGGTCAGCCCGCGCGCGGCGAGCCGGTCAGGATCGACGATGACGTTGATCTCGCGCGACACGCCGCCGACCCGGGACGTCTGCGACACCCCCTTCGCCGACTGCAGGGCGCGCGCAACGGTGTCGTCCACGAACCACGACAGCTCGTCGTCGGACATGGTCGGCGCCGACACCGCCATCGTCATGATGGGGGCCGCGTCGTCGATCTCGAGCTGGTTGACCTGCGGCTCGTCGATGTCGCGCGGGAGCTGCGCACGGGCCTGGGCGACCTTCGAGCGCATCTCGTCGGTCTTCTTCTGCAGGTTCGTGCCGATCTCGAACTGGACCGACGTGGTCGAGACGCCCTGGGTGACCACCGACTGGATGCTGCGCACCCCGGTGACGCCGGACACGGCGTCCTCGACCGGGCGCGTGATCTGGGTCTCCATCTCCCCGGGCGCGGCGCCCGACTGGGTGACCGTGACGGCGATCACCGGGAACTGGACGTTGGGGTACTGCTTAACCGCCAGGCCCGAATAGGCGATGAGGCCGGCCAGCACGAGACCGATGAACAGGACCGCGACCGGGATCGGGTTGCGGATCGCCCATGCCGAGACGGGGAATCCGCTGCTGTGGCCCTCGCTCATCGCTTGACCGCCGGCTTCGCCGCCGGAGCGTCGGACGGGCGCACCATGTCGCCATCGAGGAAGAGCGCGCCGGAGTTGGCCAGGATGCGCGATCCGGCGGGCGGGCCCTTCACGATCTGCACCAGGCCGTCGCCGCGGGCGCCGGTCTGCACCATGGCCCGCTTCACGCGGTTGTCGGCGCCGACGACCATCACGCTGGCGCCGTTGGCGTCGTAGCGGATCGCCGCTTCCGGCGCCGCCAGCACGCTGGCCGAGGCGTCGTCGAACACCGCGCGGGCGAAGCCGCCGGCGCGGATGTCCGAGCGGACCGGCAGGGTGATCCGGACCTCGCCCAGCTTGGTCTGCGGATCGATCTGCGGGCTGACCAGGCGCACGCGCCCGGTCGCGATGCCGCCGCCGGGCAGGGTCACGGTGGCCGACTGGCCCGGGCGCACGCGGGGGAGGTCGGCCTCGGCGAGGTCGGCCGCAAGCTCGACCTGGCCGTCGCGCGCCATGCGGAACCACGGCGTCCCGGCGCCGGCCGCGAGGTCGCCCGGGCGGACGGTCTTCTCCAGGATCAGGCCGGACACCGGCGCGACGACCGACAGCTTGCGGCGCTGGGTCTGCAGGTTGCGCAGGTTGGCCGTGGCGACCCTGGCCTGGAAGCGCCGCTGCTCGATCTGCTCCTGGCTCAGCACGCCCTGCCCGTCGAGGCCGCTCACGCGGCGGGCCTGGTCCTCGGCCTGGGCGGCCTGCGCCTGCGAGGCGGCGATCTGGGCTTCCAGCAGCGTCGGGTCGAGCTGGACGAGGGTCTGGCCGGCCTTCACGTACTGGCCGACGTCGGCGAGCACGCGGGCGACGCGGTAGCCGTTCACCTCCGGCAGCACGGCGGCCTCTTCGCGCGGCAGCAGGTCGCCGGAAGCCGTCAGCGAGCCCACGATCGACCGCGGCTCGATCCGCACGACGGTCACCGCGCGCGCCCGCTGAGCCTCGGTCTGCTTCTCCGCCGGCTTGCGGCAGCCCGCCAGGGCGGCGACCGCGACCAGCGGCAGAATGAGGAGGGTGATGCGCTTCATGTTCTGTCTCACCGCGCGGCCTCGGGCCGCGCCTGGGCGTATTTCTGGGCCGGCCAGCCCCCGCCGATGGCCTTCACGGCCTGGACGGAGCGCCGCAGCGCCTGGACCTCGGCCGAGGTGAGCTGGGCGCGGACCGCGCGCCAGGCCTGCTCGGACGACAGGGTGGTGTTGAGGTCGGTCAGGCCGCGCTCGTAGCCGATCCGGGCCGCCTCGAAGGCGCGCCGCGCCCGCACCTCGCCGTCGCGCAGCAGGGCCACGCGCCGCCGGTCGGCGTCGAGGCCGACCAGCGAGGACTCGGCCTCCTGGAAGGCGGTCTGCACGGTCTTCTCGTAGGCGGTGACGGCCTGCTCGGTGCGGGCGTTCTGCACCTTCAGGTCCGACATCAGCCGCGGGATCGAGAGCAGCGGCTGCATCACCGAGCCGCCGATCGTCCAGCTCGTGGTCTCCGACGAGAAGCCGGGCTGCTCGATGCGCGACCAGCCCAGGCCGGGCGTGAGCGAGAAGCTCGGGAAGAACGCGAGGCCGGCCAGCTTCTGCTGGGCGGCGGCCGAACGCACCGCGGCCTGCGCCTGGCGCACGTCGGGCCGGCGTTGCAGAAGGTCGCTGGGCAGCGACGCCGGGACCCCGGGCGCCTCGCCGACGTCCGGGGTCGCCGCGACGTTGGCGGTTGGCTCGAAGACCCGGCCGGCGAGGATCAGGATCGCGCGCTTCTGGATCTGAAGCTGGGCGTCGAGCGCCTCGACGTTGGCCCGGGCCTGGGCCAGGTCGCCCGCGATCCGGTCGGGCTCGGCGGTGGCGGCGAGACCCGCGACGGCCCGCTTCGAGGCGAGGTCGTAGAGGCCCTGCTGGATACGCGCCGTCTCGCGCGCGTCGGCGAGCTGGATGGCGAGACCCTTGGCCTGGAAGTAGGCGTCGGCCGTCTGGGCGGCGATCTGGGCGCGGGCGGCCTCGTAGGCGAAGCGGACGCGGTCGACCTCGGCGTCGGCGGCGCGGTAGGCGACGAACCCGCGGCCCCAGGGATCGACCTCCCACGAGACGTTGAAGTTGGCGCTGTACTGCTCGGACACGCCCGAGGTGGAGAAGCCCGGGATGTTGGCGACCGTGCCGCCGATCTGTTTGGTGTCGGCGCGACGGCCCGCGGCGTTCAGGTCGCCCTGCGGCAGGTACTGCAGGATCGCGCCGGTGCGCTGGGCCTTCACCTCGTCGAGGCGCGAACGGGCCGTGCGGACGTCGGTGTTGCGCTCGAGGGCCTGCTGCACCAGTTCAGTGAGCTGCGCGTCCGAATAGGCGGTCCACCAGGTATCGAGAGGGATGGCTCCGGCCGGAGCCTCGGCGGCGGCCTCGTAGGCGCCGGGCAGGCGCACGTCCGCGTCGCGCGGCGTCGCGCATCCCGCCAGGGCGATGCCGGCGGCCAGGAGGACGGTGTGTAGTCGCATGCGGAGCCGAGATGGGGAGGTTTGGCGGACGCCGTAAGAACTTGAGCGGGCCGTCTACACCGGCAAAGCGAGCGGGGGAATTGCGCAAAGGACACAATCGGACAACCGATTGACGTAACGCCACTACT
>NZ_JAEUMO010000152.1 GCF_016793285.1 Phenylobacterium sp. | reverse complement strand
CCCCAGGCCGAGGTCTCGTTGGACGAGCCCATGGCGAACTCGTCCATGTTGAGCTTGCCCAGCATGACCGCGCCGTCGCGCCAGAGCTGCGAGGTGACCGTGCTTTCGTAGGCCGGCTTGAAGTTGCGCAGGATCATCGAGCCCGCGGTCGACTGCACGCCCTCGGTGCAGAACAGGTCCTTGATGCCCAGCGGCGCGCCTTCCAGCGGCCCGGCCACGCCCGCCTTGCGCCGCGCGTCGGAAGCCTTGGCCATCTCGAGCGCCTTGTGCGGCGTCTCGACGACATAGGCGTTCAGCGGCCGCGAGGCCGTGATCGCGGCGAGGTGGTCCCTGGTGATCTCCTCCGACGAGAAGTCACCCTTGGCGAGGCCGTCGAGCGCGGCCTTCAGGGTCAGCCCGGTCAGGTCGGACATGCTATTCCACCACCTTCGGCACGACGTAGAAGCCCTTCTCGGACCTGGGCGCGTTGCCCAGCACGCGGGCCGCGTCGCCGCCGTCGGTGACGACGTCGTCGCGCATGGGCAGCGTGGTGTGGACCGAGGTGGTCATCGGCTCGACGCCGTCGGTGTCGACCTCGTTGAGCTGCTCGATCCAGTCGAGGATGCCCGAGAGCTCCCTGGCCAGCGGCTCCAGCTTCTCTTCCGGCTCGGCGATCCGCGCGAGCCGGGCGACCTTGCGGACGGTCGCCGCGTCGATGGCCATCGGGGCCTCCTAGAAATTCAGGGGCGTGGGTTAGCCGTGCGAGGGGGCGTATTGCAAGCTATAGGCGGCCATGGCCGTCATCGATCTCGCCGAATTGCCGCCCGCGGGCGCCCTCGTGGGCCTGGACCTGGGGGAAAAGACCATCGGCGTCGCGGTCTCCGACGCGACCCGGATGATCGCCTCGCCGCTCGAGACGATCCGCAAGACCAGGTTCACGGACGACGTCGCCGCCCTGCTCAAGCTGGTCGACAGCCGCCGGCCGGTCGGCTTCGTGATCGGCCTGCCGGTGAACATGGACGGGACCGAGGGCGCGCGCTGCCAGTCGAACCGGGCGTTTGCGCGCAACCTGCTGCGGCTGAAGCCCGACCTGGCGATCGCCTTCTGGGACGAGCGCATGTCGACCATGGCGGTCAACCGCATGCTCATCGACGAGGCCGACGTCAGCCGCGCGCGCCGCGCGGAGGTGGTCGACCGGGCCGCGGCCGCCTGGATCTTGCAGGGCGCTCTGGACCGCCTCCGGAACGGCTGACCCCTTTGCGCGGGCCTCCGAGGCCGGATATCCACCACCGCCAGAATGACCACTCCGCTCCCGCTCGGCCGCTACTTCCCCGACTCGTCGCCGGCGCAGGCGCCCGCGGACGTCGCCGTGGTCATGCCGACCCTGATGCGGCCCATCGCGGTCAGGGCCATCGAGAGCGTCTACGCCCAGGATTTCCAGGGCCGCATCCAGATCGTCATCGGCGCCGACGTGAACCCGGGCGACACCGGTCCGATCTTCGCGGCGCTGGAGCGGCGACCGGGCCACGTCTCGGCCGCGGTCCTGACCCTGCCCTACTCCACCTCCGAGCGGCACGGCGGCGTGCATCGCGCCTATGACGGCGGCGCGCTGCGGACCATCCTGACGTTCATGGCCAACGCGCGGCGGGTGGCCTACCTCGACGACGACAACGAGTGGACGCCCGATCACCTGTCGCTGCTCATCGAGGCCATGGGCGACAAGGCCTGGGCCCACAGCCTGCGCCTCTGCATGGACGAGGACACCGACGAGGAACTGGGCGTCGACATCTGGGACGCCGTCGGTCCCAACAAGGGCCGCTTCAAGGACATCGGCGGCGTGATCGACCCCAACACCCTGATGATCGACAAGGTGCGGGCGGCCCCGATCCTGTGGATGTGGTCCGACCCCGGCCCGAACCTGAAGCGCCTGGAGGCCGACCGGCGCATCACCGCCAGCCTCGGCAAGGCGCCCGGCGGCTTCGTGGAGAAGGCCACCGTGCGCTACCGCATGCGCAGAACGAACATCCTGTGGCAGTTCATGCGCGAAGGGACCCGGTTCGACTGACGGGCGTCAGAGCCCGCCGGCGAAGAGGTCGACCTTGCCGATCTGGACGCCGCGCGAGCGCATGATCGCGTAGGCCATCGACAGGTGGAAATAGAAGTTGGTGGTGGCGAACCCGGTCAGCCACTGGCCGATCGGCATGGTGGGCGAGAAGCCGTTGCCGAGGGTCACGTTCAGCGCCTCGCCGTCGCGGCCCTCGAACTGTTCGGGCGTCAGGCCCGCCAGGAACGCCTTGGCGTTGGCGATCTCGGCGCGGATCCCCGCGAGATCGAGGTCGGACGCGATGTCCTCCGGCACGGCGACGCCGGCGGCGCGCGCGGTCCACTGCCTGGCGAAGTTGATCGGCACGAAGGCCTGGAACCGCAGCGGGTTCATGTCGTCGATCAGCGCCCACTCCAGCATCTCGGCCTCGGAGACGCCCTGCGACGCGGCGAACTCGGCGCCCTTGGCCAGGATGTGGTCGAGGGTTCCGAGGCCCTTGGAATAGAGATCGACGAAGGTGAAGAGACAGACGGCCACGTGGTTTCCCCCTGGAATGACGGCTTCCGGCATATGGGGCTACGGCCGAGGTCCGCAACGCCGATGCACGACGAACCTGGGGATCACCTGGTCGCGTCGCCTTCCCTTGAGCGGCGGCGTCCTCTAGGAGGGCGCTTTAATGAGCGGCGCACCCCCTGGTCTGAACGAGGTCCTGCAGCGGACCTTCTCCTTCCCCAAGCGCCATTTCCTGTCGGCGACAGACCTGAACGAGGTGGAGGTGCGCAGCCTCCTGGATCTCGCCGACGGATTCGTCAGCCTGAACCGGCAGACCTCGAAGAAGCTGGACCTGCTCAAGGGCAGGACCCTGATGAACCTGTTCTTCGAGAACTCGACCCGCACCCAGGCGAGTTTCGAGCTGGCCGGCAAGCGCCTGGGCGCCGACGTGGTCAACATGAGCCCGCGCTCGTCATCGATCTCCAAGGGCGAGACGCTGATCGACACGGCGGTGACGCTGAACGCCATGCAGCCCGACCTGCTGGTCGTGCGCCACGCCTCGTCGGGCGCCGCATCGCTGCTGTCGCAGAAGGTGGGCTGCTCGGTGATCAACGCCGGGGACGGCCAGCACGAGCACCCGACCCAGGCGCTGCTGGACGCGTTGTCGATCCGCCGCGCGTTCGGCGACATCGCCGGGCTGAAGGTGGCGATCTGCGGCGACGTCCTGCACAGCCGCGTGGCGCGCTCCAACATCGCCATGCTGCAGATGCTGGCCGCCAACGTGCGGCTGGTGGGGCCGCCGACGCTGATCCCCGCCGCCGCGCACCTCTGGAACGTCGAGATCTTCCACGACATGAGGAAGGGGATCGCCAGCTGCGACGTGGTGATGATGCTGCGTCTGCAACTGGAGCGGATGGACGGCGTGATGGCGCCCAGCCAGCGCGAATACTTCCGCTTCTTCGGTCTCGATCGCGAGAAGCTGGCCTTCGCATCCGACCGCGTGCGGGTGATGCACCCGGGCCCGATGAACCGCGGCGTCGAGATCGACTCCGAGGTCGCCGACGATCTCTCGGTCAGCCTGATCCAGGACCAGGTGGAGATGGGCGTCGCGGCCCGCATGGCAGTGCTGACGTCGCTGTCGGCGCGTCTGGAGAACGACCGATGAGCAGCGGTCGTCCCCTCGCCTTCACCAACGCCCGGATCGTCGATCCGGCCAGCGGCTACGACGGGCCCGGGGCGGTCCTCATCACCGAGGGCGTCATCGCCGACGTGGCCAGAAAGCCCGACCTCGGGAAGCTCTCCCCCGACGTCGAGGTCGTGGATGCGGGCGGCGCGCTGCTGATCCCCGGCCTGATCGACATCCGCGTGAAGACCGGCGAGCCGGGCGCCGAGCCCAAGGAGACGCTGAAGTCCGCCGCCCTGGCGGCCGCGGCCGGCGGGGTCACGACCATCGTCGTCCAGCCCGACACCCATCCGGTGATGGACGAGCCGTCGGTGGTGGACTTCATCCTGCGCCGCGCCCGCGACATCGAGCTGGTCAACGTCTATCCCGCCGGCGCCGCCACCCAGGGCTGCGAGGGCCAGCGGATGGCCGAGATCGGCCTCATGCACGAGGCGGGCTGCCTCTACGTGACCGACGCCGACAGGCCGATCGTCGACTCCAAGGTGTTCCGCCGCGTGCTGAGCTACGCCAGGGCGTTCGGCACGCCCGTGGCGCACCGGCCCGCCGACCCCTGGCTGTCGGCCGGCGCCGCGGCGAGCGAGGGCGAGTTCGCCGCCCGGATGGGCCTGCCGGCCGTCCCCGCCATCGCCGAGAAGATCATGCTGGAGCGCGACCTGGCCCTGGTCGAGCTGACCGGCGCCCGGCTCGTCGTGGACCAGATCACCACCGCGAGCGCGCTGGAGAGCCTGAAGCGGGGGCTGGATCGCGGCCTGCCGGTCACGGCGACCACTTCGATCAACCACCTGTCGTTCAACGAGATCGACATCGGCGACTACCGCACCTTCTGCAAGCTGGACCCGCCGCTGCGCAGCGAGGACGACCGCCAGGCGGTGATCGAGGCGGTGGCCTCAGGCCTGATCCAGGTGATCGTCTCGGCCCACGCCCCGGCGCCCGCCGAGGACAAGCGCCTGCCCTACGACGAGGCCGCGCCCGGCGCGGTGGGCCTGCAGACCCTGCTGGCCGCCCTCCTCGCCTTCCACCACGAGGACCGCATCCCGCTGATCGACCTGATCCGCACGGTCACCGCGGCGCCGGCCGACCTGCTGGGCCTATCCGCGGGTCGCATCGCCAAGGGGGCGCCGGCCGACCTCGTGCTCGCCAGCCTGAACACGCCGGTCCACATCGACGCCGACAAACTGGTCTCGAAGTCGAAGAACTCGCCGTTCGACGGGCGCCGCCTCCAGGGCAAGGTGCTCCGCACCCTGGTCGACGGGCGGACAGTCTACGCGGCCTAGACGCTCGTCGGGCCGGGCCCGCAGCAGCCTTCGCCGGCGCCCGATCCAGCAGCGGGCGCCTTGACGTTCATGCTTGGTTCCCGTTTGCTCCAGGGCGGCGAGACGAACGGCGCGGCGCGCGTTACGACAGGCCGCGGAGAGAGGGAGCGTTCATGTCGCAGGTTCTGGGCCCGGTTGAGATCGGCGCGGCGCTGGTAGGCGGATACCTGCTGGGCTCGATACCGTTCGGCGTGATCGCGACGAAGCTGGGCGGCGCGGGCGACCTGCGCAAGGTCGGCTCCGGCAACATCGGCGCGACGAACGTGCTGCGGACGGGCCGGCGCGACCTGGCGCTCATCACCCTGCTGGGCGACGGCGGCAAGGGCGCGGTGGCGGTGCTCCTCGCCTGGCTCGCCACGCGGGACGGCACGGTCGAACAGCAGGCGGTGCTGACGTCGCTGGCGGCCGGCGCGGCGTTCCTGGGTCACCTCTTCCCCGTCTGGCTGGGGTTCCGGGGCGGCAAGGGGGTCGCGACCTTCTTCGGCACGCTGCTGGCGGCGGCCTGGCCGGTGGGCCTGGCGGCCGGGGCCATCTGGCTGATCACCGCTTTCGTCTTCCGCATCTCGTCGCTGGCGGCGCTGGTGGCGGTGGCGCTGGCGCCGGCCATCGCGCTGGCCCTGGGTCGGCCACGTCCCATCGCGCTCCTCGCGCTCTTCATGGCGCTGCTCGTCTACGTGCGCCACAGCGAGAACATCCGCCGGCTGCTGAAGGGCGAGGAGCCGAGGATCGGCAGCGGCAAGAAAGTCCCGGAGAGCGCGGAAGGGTGATTCGGCCCCTGACCGACGTCCAGCGCCGCGACTGGCTGCGGCTGGCCCGCACCGAGAATGTGGGGCCGGTGACGTTCGACCAGCTCGTCACCCGCTACGGAGAGGCCTCGGTCGCGCTGGCCGCCCTGCCGGACCTCGCCCGTCGTGGCGGGCGCGCGGCCATCCGCATCCCGACGGCCGGCCAGGCCGACGCCGAACTCGAGGCTGGCGCGGCGCTCGGCGCGCGGCTGATCGCATCGTGCGAGCCCGCGTTCCCGCAGGCCCTGGCCGCGCTCGATCCGCCGCCGCCGCTGATCTGGACGCGCGGCGACGTCGGCATCCTGGACCGCCGCACCGTGGCGGTGGTCGGCGCGCGCGTGGCTTCGGCCGCCGGCCAGCGCTTTGCCCGCGGCCTTGCGGCCGACCTGGGCCAGGCGGGCTGCGTCGTGGTCTCGGGGCTGGCCCGCGGGATCGACGCGGCGGCGCACGAGGGCGCGCTGCCGACCGGCACGGTCGCCGTCCTCGGCGGCGGCGTCGACGACGTCTATCCGCCCGAGCATCGCGGCCTCTACGAGCGGATCGTCGCCGAGGGCTGCGTGGTCTCCGAGAACGAGCCGGGGCGCACCGCCGTCGCCCGCGACTTCCCGCGCCGCAACCGCATCATCGCCGGCCTCGCCCGCGCCGTCGTGGTCGTCGAGGCCGAGTTCCGCTCGGGCTCGCTGATCACCGCCCGCCTGGCCAACGAGCAGGGCCGCGAGGTGCTGGCCGTGCCGGGCTCACCGCTGGACCCCCGCGCCAAAGGGACCAACGACCTCATCCGCCAGGGCGCGGCGATCTGCGAAGGCGCCGACGACGTGCTGCGTGCTCTGGAGGGCATCGGCGGCTTCCGCGAGCCCGAGCCCACGCCGTTCCGCGGGCCCGCCTGCGAGCCCGACGACGGCCTGCGCGAACGCCTGGCCGCCCTGCTCTCGCCCACGCCCGTCAGCCGCGACGAACTGGTCCGCGCCGCCCGCGCCCCTGCGCCCCTGGTCTTCGCCGCCCTGATGGAACTGGCGCTGGCCGGCCGCGCGGACCTGCTGCCGGGCGGAATGGTCGCAACAGCGTGAGCCCCCCTTGGGGGGCTCGCGGGAGGGGCCCGAATCCCGGCGTTGACAGGCCGCGGGCGCCGCCCCCACCTTCCGCGCTCTTTTCAGGATACCGATCGCCTAGATGCAACTCGTCATCGTCGAGAGCCCGGCCAAGGCCAAGACCATCAACAAGTATCTGGGCTCGGACTACAAGGTCCTGGCCTCGTATGGCCACGTCCGCGACCTGCCCGCGAAGGACGGTTCGGTGCGCCCGGACGAGGACTTCGACATGTCCTGGGAAGTCGACGGCAAGGCCGCCAAGCGCCTCGCCGAGATCGCGGACGCCGCGAAGGCGGCCGACAAGCTGATCCTGGCCACCGACCCCGACCGCGAGGGCGAGGCGATCAGTTGGCACGTCCTCGAGGTGCTGCAGAAGAAGCGCGCCATCAAGGGCGCCACCGTCCAGCGGGTCGTGTTCAACGCCATCACCAGGTCGGCCGTGCTCGACGCCATGGCGAACCCGCGCGACCTCGACATGGAGCTGGTCGAGGCCTATCTGGCCCGCCGCGCGCTGGACTACCTGGTGGGCTTCACGCTCTCGCCCGTGCTGTGGCGCAAGCTGCCGGGCGCGCGCTCGGCCGGCCGCGTGCAGTCGGTGGCGCTGCGGCTCGTCGTCGAGCGCGAGCTCGAGATCGAGCGGTTCAAGACCCAGGAGTACTGGACGGTCGAGGCCGAGGTCGCCGCCGGCGGCGATCCCTTCACCGCCCGCCTGGTGAAGCACGAGGGCAAGCGGCTCACCAAGTTCGACCTGGCCAACGAGGCCAGCGCCTTCGCCGCGCGCGACGCGGTCAAGGCCGCGACGTTCAAGGTGGCCTCGGTCGAGCGCAAGCCCGGCCGCCGCTCGCCCCCGCCCCCCTTCACCACGTCGACCCTCCAGCAGGAGGCCTCGCGCAAGCTGGGCTTCAACGCCCAGCGCACCATGCAGGCCGCCCAGAAGCTCTACGAGGGCATCGACATCGGCGGCGAGACCGTCGGTCTCATCACCTACATGCGGACCGACGGCGTGCAGACGGCGCCCGAGGCGCTGGACGAAGCCCGCGCCGTCATCAACGGCCTCTACGGCAAGGAGTACGTGCCGGAGAAGGCGCGGATCTACTCCACCAAGGCCAAGAACGCCCAGGAGGCGCACGAGGCGATCCGGCCGACCAGCCTGGGCCGCAACCCCGGCAAGCTGAAGCTCGAGGGCGACCTCGGCCGGCTCTACGAGCTGATCTGGAAACGGATGATCGCGTCGCAGATGGAAGCGGCGCGCATCGAGGACACCAACATCAACCTCGAGAGCAGCGACGGCCAGACCGGGCTGCGCGCCACGGGCCGCGTGGTGACCTTCCCGGGCTACCTCGCCGTCTACGAGGAAGGCCGCGACGATCCGGACGACGAGGAAGGCGGCCGCCTGCCGCAGGTGGCCGAGGGCGCCGCCGCCAGCGTGCGCTCCGCCAAGGCCGACCAGCACTTCACCGAGCCGCCGCCGCGCTACTCGGAAGCCAGCCTGGTCAAGAAGATGGAGGAGCTCGGCATCGGCCGGCCCTCGACCTACGCCTCGATCCTGACCGTGCTGCGCGACCGCGCCTACGTCCGCATGGAGAAGCAGCGGTTCGTGCCCGAGGACCAGGGCCGGATGCTGATCGCCTTCCTGGGCGAATTCTTCGAGCGCTACGTCGAGTACGACTTCACGGCAGGCCTGGAGGAGCGCCTCGACCTGGTGTCGGCCGGCGAGCTCGACTGGAAGGTGCTGCTCCGCGAGTTCTGGACCGAGTTCAACGCCAAGATCGGCGAGACGGCGGACCTGAAGATCACCGACGTCCTGAACGCCCTGGACGCCGCGCTGGGCCCGCACCTGTTCCCGGACAAGCCGGACGGCTCGGACCCGCGCGCCTGCCCCACCTGCGGCACGGGCCGCATGGGCCTGAAGTCGAGCCGCTACGGGCCGTTCCTGGGCTGCTCGAACTATCCGGAGTGCCGCTACACGCGCCCGATCGGCGTGCAGGTGGAGGGCGAGGACGGCGCGTCGGGCGACCGCGAGCTGGGCGTCGACCCGGTGACCGGCGAGACGGTCTACCTGAAGACCGGGCGCTTCGGCGTCTACGTGCAGTTGGGCGACGGCGAGAAGCCGAAACGGTCCAGCCTGCCGAAGGGCTGGAGCGCGCCCGACATGGACCTGGAGAAGGCGCTTCGGCTGCTGCGCCTGCCCCGCGAGATCGGGATGCACCCCGAGGACGGCAAGCCGATCCTGGCCGGGATCGGCCGGTTCGGCCCGTTCGTGCTGCACGAGGGCACCTACGCCAATCTGCCCAGCGTGGACGAGGTGTTCGAGGTGGGCGTGAACCGCGCCGTCGACCTGATCGCCACCAAGCGCGCAGGCCGCCGTGGCGGCGCGGAGGCTGCCGCGCTGAAGGAGCTGGGTCCGCACCCCGTCGACGGCCAGCCCGTGCGCGTGCTCTCCGGCCGCTACGGCCCCTACATCAAGCACGGCTCCACCAACGCCAACGTCCCCCGCGGCGCCGACCCGCTGTCGGTGACGATGGAGCAGGCCGTCGCGCTGATCGCCGAGCGCGAGGCCAAGGGCGGCGGCAAGAAGGGCAAGAAGCCGGCCCGCGCCGCGAAGGCCGAGGGCGGCGCGGCGAAGAAGCCTGCCAAGAAAAAGGCTGTGGCCAAGAAGAAGCTGGCGGCCAAGAAGAAGCCGGCGGCCAAGAAGCCCGCGACCGCCCCGATCGACGACGACGAGGCCCCGTTCTAACCTCAGCTCCGCTCATCCCCGCGAATGCGGGGACCCAGACTTCCCTTCGCGGACAGCTTCCGTCCCGCTGCGCCTGTGGCTAGCTTCGCAGGAAGCAAGCCTGGGTCCCCGCATGCGCGGGATGAGCGGGTTGGGAGGGTTCGCGTGGCGACGGCGAAGATCAACGGCCTCGACCTCTACTACGAGCGCGCCGGCGCGGGGCCTCCGCTCCTCTTCATCTCGGGCACCGGCAGCGACCTGCGGGTCCAGCCCAACGTCTTCGCCTCGCCGCTGGCCAGGGCGTTCGACCTCGTCGCCTACGACCAGCGCGGTCTCGGCCGCACGAGCAAGCCGGACGGTCCGTACACGATGGCCCAGTACGCCGACGACGCCGCGGCGCTGATGGCCGAGCAAGGCTGGGACGGGGCCCTCGTCGTCGGCGTCTCCTTCGGCGGGATGGTGGCGCAGGAGCTGGCGCTGCGGCATCCGGGCCGCGTGAAGCGCCTGGTGCTGGCCTGCACCTCGCCGGGCGGCGCCGGTGGGGCCTCCTACCCCTTCCACGAGATCGACCACCTGAAGGGCGAGGCCCGCGCCCGCTTCATGATGTCGATCAGCGACACACGCCGCGATGCGGCCTGGCAGGCGGCGAACCCCGGGGACTACGAGCGCTTCGTCCAGCTCGCCGCCGCAGATCCCTACGCCGGCGAGCCCGGCCGCGCCGAGGGGGCGTGGCGGCAGCTCGAGGCCCGCTCGCACCACGACACCTGGGACCGGCTCGGCGACATCGCCTGCCCCACCCTGATCGCCGCCGGCCGCTACGACGGCATCGCCCTGCCCGCCGCCCAGGGGCGGATGGCGGCCCGTATCCCCGGCGCTGAACTCGCCTGGTTCGAGGGCGGCCACCCCTTCATGATCCAGGACCGCGCCGCCTACCCGGCGATCATCACGTTCCTTGCCCGTTGACCGATGGGCCCGTTGCGCGCCGCGGGGTCACGCCCCTATCGTCGAACGGCGTTACATTGGATCGGGGAGAGGACGATGCGGACGAAACATCTTTGCGCCGGAGCAACTGCGTTGCTTGCCCTGGCGCCCATCCCGGCCGTTGCCCAGACGACGGCCCAGCGCATCGCGGCGCTGGAAACCGCCACGGCGGCGCTTCAGCAGACCCTGTCGCAGGCTCAGGTCCAGATCGCGGGCCAGGAGGCGCAGATCACCGAACTGCGGGGTCGATTGGACGCAAGCGTGGCGGCCCAGAACAGACTCATCGCGAGCGGCGCGACCGTCCGCATCTACTACGATCCGACACGCAACCTCTGTCTCTTCGCCCGTGACGACGTGAACAACGGAAACGGAGCCTTCGTCGTGACAGGCGACTGCGGCAACAACCGGGCGCGCTTCCAATTGATCCGGCCGTGAGCCTCTAGCCCGCCGCCAGCTCCAGGATCTCCACGATGTCGGCAGCGGTCGTGACCGGCCGCGGGCTCGTGCGGACGCCGGGGTCGTGCATGGTGTGCTCGGCGATGGCCTGGAACTGGTCGCGGCCGACGCCGACGCTCCTCAGGTCGGCGGGCAGGCCCAGGCTGGTCACGAGGCGTCGAACGCCCTCGGCGGCGGTCGGCGCACCCAGGGCCTCGGCGATCAAGGCGTGCTGGGGCGAGCCCTCCTGCCCGGTCCACGCCAGCACCGCGGGCAGGATCACGCAGGAGGTCAGGCCGTGCGGCACGCCGTAGGTCCCGCCCAGGGTGTGGCCGATGGCGTGGCTGGGCCCCATGCCGCGGCCGGACCCCACGCCGCTGATCGCCAGCCACATGCCGAACTGGCACTCGAGCCGCGCGTCCATGTCCTGCGGGTCGGCCTTGGTGGCGGCCAGCCCGCGCGCCAGCCTGCGCAGGCCGTCCAGCGCCAGGGCATCGGCATACGGCGCTCGCTGCGGGTTGCAGAGCTGTTCGCAGGCGTGATCCACGGCCTTCATGCCCGTCGAGAACCAGAGCTGCAGGGGCGTCGGCCGTGTCACCTCCGGATCGAGCACCACCGCGCGCGGGGCCAGCAGCGGGTGGCCGTAACCCTCCTTCGACCGGTTGGCGACGTCGGTCACGCCGGCGAATGCGGTGAACTCCGCCGCCGAAAGTGTGGTCGGCACGGCGATCATCCGCACGCCCGCCGGGACCTTGCCGACATCCACCCGCCCCGGCCCCCGGGCCGCCCGGTACGCGTCGAGCTGCGCCGGCTCGGTCAGGCCCGCCCAGAGCGCGAGCTGGATCACCTTGGTGGCGTCGATCACCGAGCCGCCCCCCAGGGCCACCAGCAGGTCGGCGCCGCTCTCCCGCGCCTCGGCGGCCCCCGCGATCACGCCCTCTCGCGGCGAGTGCGCGCCGATCTGCGAGAAGACGCCGACGCAGAGGTCGCCCAGGTCACGGGCGAAGTCCGCCGCGAGCCCATCCGCCAGCGAGCGCGTCGTGGTGACCAGCAGCCGCGAGCAGCCCCACGCCTCGGTCAGCTCGCGCACCACCTCGGCGGCGGGCCGGCCGTAGGTGACCTGGTCCTGGCGCGGGAACCTGTGTGTCCCGGTCGGCATCTTCTGGCCCTCCCGCCTCGGCAAAGGTGCTAAAGCACGCCCGATGGCCCGACCCAAGACTCCGAAGTCCGCCCGCTTTGCCAAGGGTCTTCCCGACCGCGACACCCTCCTGAAGTTCGTCCGCGAGAGCGGCGAGACCGACAAGGCCGCCATCGCCCGCGCTTTCGGCCTGAAGGGCGAGGATCGCCGGGCGCTCCGCCACATGCTGAACGCCCTGGAGGCCGACGGCACGCTGGGCAAGCGCGGCCGCCGCGGCTTCGCGGAAGCCGGCGCCCTGCCCGAGGTCGGCGTGGCCGACGTCGTCGAGCGCGACGCCGACGGCGACCTGCTGGTCCGGCTCACCCGCGGCGAGGACGCCCCGCTGGTGGCGCTCTCGCCCGACAACGATCCCAAGGCCGGCGCCCCCGGCCTGGGCGACCGCGTGCTGGTGCGGTTCGTGAAGCTGGAGAACGGCGAGTTCGAGGCCCGCCTCATCAAGCGCCTGGGCCAGAGCGCGCACCGTATCCTGGGCGTGGTCAGGAAGGCGCGGCGCGAAATCCGCGTCGAGCCGGTGGACCGCCGCTCGAAGGACACCCTGATCCTGCCCGAGGGCGAAGACGTCCGCGACGGCGACCTGGTGCTGGCCCAGCTCGAGCCGCACGGCCCCCGCTACGGCCCGAAGCGCGGCAAGCTGCTGGAGATCGTGGGCCAGGAGGACGACCCGCGCGCCTACTCCCTGATCGCCATCCACGCCCACGGCATCCCGACCGGCTTCTCGGAGGCGGCCGAAGCCGAGGCCGAGGCGGCGCAGGAACCGACCCTCGCCGGACGCGACGACCTGCGCGAGATCCCGCTCATCACCATCGACCCGGCGGATGCCCGCGACCACGACGACGCCGTCTACGCCCACCCCGACGACGACCCGAAGAACCCGGGCGGCTTTGTCTGCTGGGTCGCCATCGCCGACGTGGCCGCCTACGTCCGCCCCGGTTCGGAGCTGGACCGGATCGCGCGCGACAAGGGCAACAGCGTCTACTTTCCCGACCGCGTCGAGCCCATGCTGCCCGAGCGGCTGTCGAACGGCCTCTGCTCGCTGCGCGAGGGCGAGAACCGCGCCTGCCTGGCCGTGCGGATGGCGTTCGGGGCGGACGGGCGCAAGCGCAGCCACCGGTTCGTCCGCGGCCTGATGCGCTCGGCCGCCAAGCTCAGCTACGAGCAGGCCCAGGCCGCCGTCGACGGCGCGCCCGACGACAAGGCCGGCCCGCTGCTGGAGCCGGTGCTGCGGCCTCTGTGGGCCGCCTACGCCTGCCTGAAGAAGGGCCGCGACGCCCGCTCGCCGCTGGCCATCGAGAGCGCCGAGCGCAAGATCGCCATCGCCGACGGCGAGATCGCCGCCATCACCCCGCGCGCCAGCCTCGAGGCCCACAAGCTGATCGAAGAGTTCATGATCCAGGCCAACGTCTCGGCCGCCGAGATGCTGGAGCAGAAGAAGACCCCGCTGATCTACCGCATCCACGACCAGCCCAGCCCGGAGAAGATCCAGGCCCTGGCCGACTTCCTGGGCTCGATGGGCCTGCCCTGGACCAAGGGCGAGGCGCCGCGCACCGAGCGGTTCAACAAGCTCTTGGACGAGACCCGCGACGGCCCGCACGCCGACATCGTCAACGAGGTTGTCCTGCGCACTCAGATGCAGGCGGTCTATTCCACCGAGAACATCGGCCACTACGGCCTGAACCTGGCAAGGTACGCCCATTTCACCTCGCCGATCCGCCGCTACGCCGACCTGATCGTGCATCGGGCGCTGATCACGGCGCTGGGCCTGGGCTCGGACGGCCTCTCGGACTTCGACATCTCGAAGATGCAGGACACCGCCGAACTCATCACCCACGCCGAGCGCCGCGCCATGGCCGCCGAGCGCGACGCGATGGACCGCTACGTCGCCGCCTTCCTGTCCGACCGCGTGGGCGCCGAGTTCGCCGGCAAGATCACCGGCGTCACCCGCTTCGGCCTCTTCGTGCGGCTGGCCGACACCGGCGCGGACGGGCTCGTGCCGATCT
>NZ_JAEUMO010000144.1 GCF_016793285.1 Phenylobacterium sp. | reverse complement strand
ACCTACGACGTGAGCGAGCAGCTCTCGGTCACGGGCGGCCTGCGCTACGCCCACTACAAGGAAACCCGCGAACTGACGTTCGACGGGATCTTCGCCGACAAGACCATCCGCGTCCCCGGCCGCACCACGGCCAATAGCTGGGCTCCCCGGGTGATCGTGGCCTACAAGGCTACCGACGACGTGACCCTGAACGCCCAGGTCTCGAAGGGCTTCCGCCTGGGCGGCATCAACGATCCCCTGAACCGCCCGCTCTGCACGCCGGCCGACTTCGCGACCTTCAACGCGCTGTCCCAGCCCAGCTTCAAGAACGAGACGGTGTGGAACTACGAAGCCGGCATGAAGGCCCGGCTCGGCGGCGGCGCGGGCCAGGTGACCCTGGCCGGCTTCTATGCCGACATCTCGAACCTGCAGGCGACGATCGACGCCGGCTCGTGCTCGTCGCGGATCATCGCCAACGTCAAGTCGGCCAAGTCGGTCGGCTTCGATGCGGAGTTCTCGTACCGCCTGAGCGACAACTTCGACGTCGCGGCGACGGCCTCGTACAACGACGCCAAGCTGACCTCGAGCCTGCTGGACGCCACCGGCCAGCCGATCCAGGGCCTGCGCGACGGCAACCGCCTGCCGACCGTGCCGCGGTTCCAGGCCTCGCTCAGCCTCGGCTACGAGCGTCCGCTCGACAACGGCTGGGAGGCCTTCTCGGTGCTCACGGCCCAGCACGTCGGCAAACGCTACACCCAGGTGTCGGATCAGGAGAACAACCCGCGCACCACGCCGCTCTTCCCGAACCTCGGCGCGCAGACGGCCACCAGCCTGGTCTTCCCGCTGGAACTGCCCAGCTACGAGGTCGTGAACCTGCGCATGGGCATCCGCGGCGACGGCTGGGAAGGGGCGCTGTTCGTCAACAACCTGGGCGACGAGCGGGCGAAGCTGGCGATCGACCGCGAGCGGGGCCTGCGCGCCCGCTACGGCTTCCTGACCAACGCGCCGCGCACCATCGGCGCCTCGCTGCGGAAGGACTTCTAGTCCGCTCCGCCGACTGAAGACCCGCGGAGGGCGGGACCGCACGGTCCCGCCCTCTTCGTTTGCGCGGCCCCGGCGGGCTGTGGGCGAGCCCTCGCGCCGAGGCGGAAACCCCGGTATCCGGGCGGCATGGGGAACGGCGTCTCACGGACCGCGGCGATCGCCTTGACGGTCTCGGTCCTGGCCTGGGCCGGCGCGGCCTTCGCGCACAACATCGGCGGGACGGACGCGGCGTTCGTCGCCGCCGCGCGCGGGCCCGACCCCGTCCCCTTCGCCTACCTCGGCGCCAAGCACATGGTCACGGGCTACGACCACCTGCTGTTCCTGGTGGGGGTGGTCTTCTTCCTCTACCGGCCGCGGGAGATCGCGCTCTACGTCAGCCTCTTCTCGCTGGGCCACTCGATCACCTTGCTGGCCGGCGTCTTCCTCGACCTCCACGTCGAGCCGCACCTGGTCGACGCGGTGATCGGCCTGTCGGTGGCCTACAAGGCCTTCGAGAACCTGGGCGGGTTCCGCACGCTGTTCGGCCGGCAGCCGGATACGCGCGCGGCGGTCTTCGGCTTTGGCCTCATCCACGGCTTCGGCCTGGCCACCAAGCTGCAGGCGCTCGAGCTCAATCCCGACGGCCTGTTCGTGAACCTCGTCGCGTTCAACGTCGGGGTCGAACTGGGGCAGGCGACGGCGCTGTCGCTGATCCTCGTCGCCATGACCTTCTGGCGGCGGACCCGGGCGTTCGGCCGGACCGCGACGGCGGCCAACCTGCTCCTGATGCTGGCGGGCTTCGTCCTCGCGGGCGAGCAACTGGCGGGCTACATCTTCGGCGGAGCGGTCTCATGAGCGAACAACCGGGCCCTACCCAGGCGACGCCGACCCCGCTGCCGCGCGGCCGGCTGCTCTTCGCGACCGGCGCCACCCTGATCCTGGCCGTCCTGATCGTCCTGGGCGTCGTGCTGCCGGCGGAGTTCGACCGCGACCCGCTGGGCGTCGGCCGGCTCTCGGGGCTGTCGCGGCTCTGGGCCCCGGACGACGTGAAGATCGACGTCGGCAAGGCGGACGCGGCGCGCGCCCGCGAGTACGCCACGCCGTTCCGCACCGACGTCATCGAGATCCCGCTGGGCGGCTTCCTGGACGGCGTCGAGCGGTCGGAACTCGAGTACAAGGTGAAGATGGCGAAGGACGCCACCCTCATCTACGCGTGGGAGGTGGTGGGCGCGGCCGACGCCCGTGACTTCCACTTCGACCAGCACGGCCACACGACCCCGGCGCCCGGCCAGCCGATGCAGGTGGCGACCTACAGGCAGGCGTTCGGGCTCAGGCAGCAGGGCGCGCTGAGCGCGCCCTTCGACGGCATCCAGGGCTGGCAGTTCTCCAACTCGGCCGAGGTCCCCGTGGTGGTGCGCCTGAAGCTGGCCGGCTTCTACGAGCTGATCCCCGCCGGCCAGCCCGGCAACGAAGCCGGCATCGTTGCGAACGTGCCCGCCGCCAGGGCGCGACCTGCAACACCCTCGCCATAATCTGCGGGCCTCCTGATGGCGACAGGAGTTCCCCCATGCGCACAGTCGCCCTGGCCCTCGCCGCCCTGATCGCCACCCCCGCCTTCGCCGAGGAGGCTCCGCAGACTACCGCCACCGCGGCGCCCGGCGTCGCCGACCAGATCGCGGAGTACCTGCGCACCTCGCCCGCGGCGCGGCTCGACGGCGACGCCGACGGCGTCCAGGGCGTCACCCCGCGCGACGACCGCCAGGTTCACGGCGAGGTCGCGGTCGGTGTTGGCACGGGCGGCTACCGCAGCTTCTACATGCGCAGCGACATGCCGGTCGGCGAGAGCGGCAGGCTCAGCGTCGCCTTCAGCGACACGAGGAACGCGCGGTGGGGCGACCGCCACGATCTGCGCCGCAGCGTCGGCGCCGACCTGCGTTTCGGCGACGCGGCCATGGATCGCCAGCGTTGCGACCTGGAAGGCATGACCCCGCCCCGTCCGCTCGACACCACCCTCGGCGGCCCGAACGGACGCTGCGCGCGGCCGCTGCCTTAGCGGCTACTTCTTCTTCTCTCCGGCGATCGGCGGCAGCGGGTCGCCTTTGGCGGGACCGTTGGCCTTGAGGTCGGGCTGGATAACGAACTGCTCGTGGCAGGCGACGCAGACCTCGTAGACGCGGCCGCCTTCGTCGAAGACGGCCTTCTCGTCATGCTTCTCGGCCGCGGCGCGGGCCAGGGCGGCGCGCTCGGTCAGCATCTGGGAGTACCTATTCCAGTCGGCCTCGGGCGCGCGCGTGCGGCCGGGGAGCTGCAGGACGTTGCCGGCCTCCATCAGCATGGTCGCGCCGGTCACCAGCACGTCCCAGCCTTCGTCGGTGGCCGGATAGAGCGAGTGCTCGCCCTCGGCGTCGACCATGGTCCCGGAATTCTTCCAGTACATGAAGGCGGCGGGATCGACGAAGTGGCCCATGAACTCGGTCATCGGCGTATCGGTGTTGAACTTGGCCTCGGCGCTGGCCTTGGGCGCCGCCGGCTTGCCGGGCGAGCAGGCCGTCAGCAGCGCGGCGGCCGCCGCGAACAGGATCAGGTGTCTCAAGGGCGAACTCCGTCTGACAGGCGGCCAGACTAGCGGCGCGCGGCGCGCGGCGCACCGTACTGAACCGTAGCGGCCTCGTTACAGGTGATACGCCACTCCCGCGACAGGCGAAGCTTGTTTCATCGATCCCGTCCCGGGCGTAGGGTGCCGGATGACACGACACATCGCCCGCTGACACGGGGCCGGCGACTCCTCTGGGGTCTAGAGCTACGATGCGACGTTTCCTCATCGGGTCCTTGGCCGCCCTGGCCATGTGCGGGACCGCGCAAGCTGCAGACTATTCCGTCGTCAACGTCCTGGGCACGGACATGCCGTGGCTGTGGGACCACGACGCGCTCAACGTCGGCTACCAGTTCGGCACGCAGGACGGGACCGGCCCGTCGGTGTTCAATTTCGCCGACCTGGGCATCGGCGAGGGCGACTCCTACGGCGTCCTGTTCGTCGGCGGACAGGTGGGCGTCTTCGGCGGTCCGCCGGACGTCACCAACAAGGGCTACGACTACCTGTCCTTCAAGAACGACGGCCTGGGCAGTTCGGGCACGGTGTTCCCCAGCTACTACATGCCGGGCGACTACGGGATGAACGACACGGCCGGCGTCTACCTGGCGTCGCTGGTGGGCGCGTTCGCCGACGCCGGCGGCAACGTCATCTCGCCGTTCTCGCTCGGCCGGGTGAACGATGACGGCTCGTGGCTGATCGGCTTCTCCAGTTCGCTGGGCGCAGGCATCACCCACGTGCAGTTCGGCATCAACGACGACATCTTCGCCGACAACAGCGGCTCGTTCTCGGTCTGCATCGACCGGGGGGACAACGCCTGCTTCGACGCCTTCTACGGCAACGGCGGCGGGGTGCCCGAGCCGGCGACCTGGGGCCTTATGATCGCGGGCTTCGGCCTTGCGGGGACGGCGCTCCGGCGCCGCCGCGCCTTCGCGGCCTGAAGTCCGGGCGGGGGCCGGCGCCAGCACCCTCTCGTGCCGGCCTCCGTCGATCACGACATGCCCCCTGCGGCACAGCTTGAGGGCAGGAAAACGCGCCTTGCGTCGGCGCGGCCGCTGATGTCTACCTCGGGAGGCTGAAATCCCGGCAATCGGACGCCCGTTTGCCGAAGTGTTCGCCGTTCCTCCGCGAGGTTCCCTTGCCCGCCCAGCCCCTGCCGCCCCCCGCGGCCACCGCCCTCGACCTCATCGGCCGCACCCCGATGGTCGAGCTGGCGGGCTTCGACACCGGCCCCTGCCGCCTCTTCGTGAAGCTCGAGAGCGCCAATCCGGGCGGCTCGATCAAGGACCGCATCGCGCGCTCGATGATCGAGGCGGCCGAGAAAGACGGTTCGCTGAAGCCGGGCGGGACCATCGTCGAGGCCACCGCCGGCAACACCGGACTCGGCCTCGCCCAGGTGGGCGTCCTGAAGGGCTACAGGCTCCTGCTGGTCGTGCCCGACAAGATGGCTCGGGAGAAGATCCAGCATCTGCGCGCCATGGGCGTCGACGTGCGCATCACCCGCAGCGACGTCGGCAAGGGCCATCCGGAATACTACCAGGACATGGCGGCCGCGCTCGCCGCGAAGCTGAACAACGCCGTCTACATCAACCAGTTCTCCAACCCCGCGAACCCCCTGGCGCACGAGACCACCACCGGCCCCGAGATCCTGGAGCAGATGGAAGGCGACGTCGACGCCGTCGTCGTGGGCGTGGGCTCGGGCGGCACGCTCACGGGGCTCGGCCGCTTCTTCCGGGCGCATTCGCCGAAGACCCGCATGGTGCTGGCCGACCCGGTCGGTTCGATCCTGGCCCCGCTGGTGGAGCGTGGCGAAAAGGTCGAGCCGGGCTCGTGGGTGGTCGAGGGCATCGGCGAGGACTTCATCCCCGACAACTGCGACCTGGACCTGGTCGCCAAGGCCTACGAGATCCCCGACAGCGAAAGCATCGCCACGGCGCGGATGCTGCTGGTGAAGGCGGGCATCCTGGGCGGTTCGTCGTCGGGCACGCTGCTGGCCGGCGCGCTGCGCTACTGCCGCGACCAGACCGAGCCGAAGCGGGTGGTCACCCTCGTCTGCGACACCGGCAGCCGCTATCTCTCGAAGGTCTACAACGACAGTTGGGTCGCCGAACAAGGGCTCGTCGACCGGGAGCTGCACGGCGACCTGCGCGACCTGATCGCCCGCGGGACGTCGTCGGGCGATGCGGTGACCGTCGGCCCCGACGACACGCTGCTCACCGCCTACAACCGCATGCGCGCCGCCGACGTCAGCCAGTTGCCCGTGCTGGACGACGGCCGCCTCATCGGCCTCATCGACGAGAGCGACCTGCTGGAGGCCATCGAGGACCGCAACCAGGACCAGCGCTTCAGACAGCCGGTCTCGACCGCCATGACCGCCAAGCTCCGCACCCTGCAGGCAGGCTCGCCGCTCGAGGACCTGCTCCCCATATTCGAGCGGGACGAGGTGGCGATCGTGATGGAGGGCCGGGACTTTCTCGGCCTCATCACCCGCATCGACCTGATCAACTACCTGAGGCGCGCGGCGTGACCGACCAGACCGACGGACCTTCCGGCAAGAACCGGCTCGACTTCGCCACCCGCGCGATCCACGGCGGCCAGGCGCACGACCCGACCACCGGTGCGGTGATGCCGCCGATCTATGCGACCTCGACCTACGCCCAGTCGTCGCCGGGCGTGCATACGGGCTTCGAATACTCCCGCAGCCAGAACCCGACCCGGTTCGCCTTCGAGCGGGGCATCGCCGATCTGGAGAGCGGGACGAAGGGCTATGCCTTCGCCTCGGGCCTGGCCTCGATCGCGACGCTGCTGGAGGTGCTGGACGCCGGCGACCACATCATCGCCAGCGAGGATCTGTACGGCGGCTCGTTCCGGCTGTTCGACAAGGTCCGCGCGCGGTCCATGGGCCTCACGGTGTCCTACGTCGACCTCGCCGACCTCTCGGCCATCGAGGCCGCGATCACGCCGAAGACGAAGATGGTCTGGGTCGAGACGCCGACGAACCCGCTTCTGCGGCTGGCGGACCTGGAGGCCATCGCCGGGCTCTGCAGGAAGCGCGGGCTGATCGCGGCGGCCGACAACACCTTCGCGAGCCCCTACGTCCAGCGGCCGATCGAGTTCGGCTTCGACGTGGTGATGCACTCGACCACCAAGTACATCGGCGGCCACTCCGACGTGGTCGGCGGCGCCCTGGTGGTGGGCGACAATGCCGAGCTGCGGGACAAGCTGACGTTCCTGCAGAACGCCATCGGCTCGGTCGCCTCGCCGTTCGACAGCTTCCTGACGTTGCGCGGCATGAAGACGCTGGCGCTGCGGATGGAGCGCCACTGCGAGAACGGCCAGCGGATCGCCGAGTGGCTCGAGGCGCGCCGCGACGTCGCCAGCGTCGTCTACCCGGGCCTGAGGAGCCACCCGCAGCACGCGCTGGCGGCGAGGCAGATGCACGGGTTCGGCGGCATGATCACCGCCGTCCTCGACCGCAACCTGTCGGGGACGAAGGCGATGCTGGAACGCACCCGCCTCTTCACCCTGGCCGAGAGCCTGGGCGGCGTGGAGAGCCTGATCGAGCACCCGGCCATCATGACCCACGCCTCGATCCCGGCGGAGACGCGGCAGCGTATCGGCATCGTGGACGGCCTGATCCGTCTCAGCGTCGGCGTCGAGAACGCCGACGACCTGATCGCGGACCTGGAGCAGGCGCTGGGGTAGCCGCGCGGGCAAGGCCCGGCGCCGCCCCGCCCGGCCGGCGGCGCGCTCAATCTATCGAAAGATCGGTACGGCGCGATTGACGCGCGGGCGTTCCTACGCTTCGCTCCGTCCAGAGCGTCCGCCAGAGGCGCCACCCGGAGGAAAACCAAGTCATGACCACGGCGCCCGCCGCGGCCGATCGCCTGCCGCTTCGCACGAAAGTCGCCTTCGGCATCGGCAGCTCCGCCGAGATCATCGCGCTCTACGCGGTCTCGAGCTTCGCGCTCATCTACTACAACCAGGTCCTGGGCGTGCCCGCGCACTGGATCGGCATCGCCATCTCGATCAGCCTCGTGCTGGATGGCCTGACCGAACCTCTCGTGGGCTCGTGGTCCGACCGGACGAGGAACAGCAGGCTGGGCCGCCGGCACCCGTGGATGTACGCCGCGCCGATCCCGATCGCGCTCGCCTTCTACTTCATCTTCAATCCGCCGCAGGGCCTGAGCACCATGGCGCTGACCATCTGGTGCGGCGCGTTCGTCTCGCTGCTGCGCCAGGTGATGACCTTCTTCCACACCCCGCACCTGGCGCTCGGCGCCGAGCTCTCGCCCAACTACATCGAGCGCTCGAAGGTGATGGCCTACAACAGCTTCTTCACCTGGGCGGGCGGCGCGGCCATGTCCTGGATCGCCTACAGCTACTTCTTCCCCTCGACGCCGGAATATCCGCGCGGTCTGCTCAATCCTGAGCCGTGGTCGCCCTTCGCGCTGACGATGGCGGTGACGATCGTCGTCGTGCTGTTCGCCTCGGCCTGGTTCACCCGCGACCGCATCCCGTTCCTGCCCCAGCCGCAGGCGGACGTGAAGAAGTTCAGCCTGACCGAATTCTTCGCCGACGTCTGGAAGGCGCTCAGGAACCGCAACTACGTCTGGCTGCTGATCGGCATCTTCTTCCTGTCGATGATGATCGGCCTGAAGGAAGGGCTGCGCCTCTACACGGCGACCTTCTACTGGGGCCTCAACAGCGAGCAGCTTCGCCTGTTCGTGATCGGCAGCTTCGCCGGCTACGCCACCGCCTTCGTCTTCGCCGCGCGCATGCACGGCAAGTTCGACAAGCGCGCGACCATGGTC
>NZ_JAEUMO010000126.1 GCF_016793285.1 Phenylobacterium sp. | reverse complement strand
CCGCCGAAACCACCCGATCCCGAAGATCGCTCGAATAGGCTCGAACCATCCAGGCTGGCCTCCCGCCCAGCCCAGATCTTGAATCATGATCCGTCCAACACCGGAATCCCAGATTCAATCTCGCCAGATCATGCTCTAGTGGGATAGCTCCGGCGTCCACCGGGCCTTCGCCGCGGCGAGTTCTTCGTCGCTCATCGTGATCATCTTGCGGGTGGTGAGGTCGAAGGCGACGGAAATCGCCTCGGCCGTCGCCCAGGGCTTCCCGGTCTCCGGATCGAGGACCCAGTGGAAGATGCGCTGGAAGCGCCCGTCCCCACCCTGGAAGCCCGAGCGCAGGACCACGCGGTCGCCGGCCCTCGGCCAGGCCCGGTGGATCAGCCGGTACTCGAGCGCCGCGCCGCCGCGGCCGCCCGCGCCGGGCGCCGGCCGCTGCCCCAGGAAGAGGTGCGGCATCGCGGGCGACAGGCGCTGCATCACCCCCTCCGTCCGCAGCCGCCCGAAGGCGTCGCAGTCCTGCGCCAGCACTGCGCCCAGGCCGGCGCGGGCCATGCCCAGCGCCTCGGCGCGGTCGAGCGACGCCCGGGGCTCGACCGGCGCCAGCACGACCGAGCGCGGGGCGCCGCCTTCGGGAACCTGCGTCCGCAGCGCCTCGGCGCGGGCGCGCACGCGATCGCTCCAGGGGAAGGCACGGCCCTCGCGGGCGGTGGCGTGGGCGACCACGGTCTGGAAGGTCGCCGCCATGTCGCCGGTCGGATGGCGCATGACGAACAGCAGCCGCGCCTCCTGCTCGCCGATCTCCAGCACGCCGCCGGTCATGGTCAGCGGCGTGTTCATCCGCGCCTCGCGCAGGAAGCGGACGTACTGCTCGCGAACGATCAGGGTCGCCTGAGCGGTGGGCGCGAACGCGCGGGGCAGGCCCAGTTCGGCCGCCATCACCGCCAGCGCCTCCATCGACTTGGCCACGTAGAAGCCGACGTTCAGGTGGCCCATGGCGTCGCATTCCCAGGCCGCGACGCTGCCCCGCCAGACTTCGATCTCCGCCAAGACGCGCGCTCCCCGATGCCGGGGAAGCTTACGGAGGCGCGGGGCCGTCCGCTAGCGCTTGCGGCCGGCCGGATCGCCGCCGTCCATGCGGCCCTGGTTCACGGACGGGTCGGGCGCGCCGTCGCCCCGGCGCGGCCGGGGATCGCCGCTCTCGCTGTCGAAGCTCCGGCCCTCGTCGGGCGCCTCGACCGAATCGTCCTTGTTCACCGACGGATAGCGTTCCGGCGTCGCCTGGCCGGCCGCCTGTTCGCGACCGCCCTCGCGCTTCGGATCGTTCGGGTGATGCTCAGCGCCCATGGCCGGCTCCGTCTTGTCCTGTCCCATCCAAAAGCGCGGCGGGATCGGGTATCGTTCCCCGAGTCAGCGAGGTGCGAATGGCCGGCAAGACGAAGGTGCTGATCCGTCGCCACACCCTGGTGACCCGCATCACCCACTGGCTGAACGTGCTGGCGGTGAGCCTGCTCCTGATGAGCGGCCTGCAGATCTTCAACGCGCACCCGGCGCTGTACTGGGGCGCGAAGTCGACCTTCGCCGACCCGTGGCTCTCCATGACCAAGCAGGAGATCGGCGGCGAGCCGCGCGGGATCACGCAGGTGGGCGGCCTGACGCTCGACACCACCGGCACGCTCGGCTGGACGGGCAGGGAGGGCATGCGCGAGGCGCGCGGCTTCCCCGCCTGGGCCACGCTGCCCAGTTGGCGCGACCTGGGCAGCGGGCGCATGTGGCACTTCTTCCTCGCCTGGCTCTTCGTCCTGAACGGACTGGTCTACTGGCTGTGGGGGCTCCTCGGCGGGCACATCCGCAAGGACATGCTGCCCACGCGAAAGCAGCTTCGCCTCGGCCACGTCCTGCATGAGATCGGCACGCACGCGCGGCTGAAGTTCCCAAAGGGCGACGAGGCGCGATCGTACAACGTGATCCAGAAGGCCACCTACCTTGCCGTGATCGCCCTGGTCCTGCCGCTGATGGTGGTCACCGGCCTTTGCATGTCGCCGGGCTTCAACGCCACGGTCCCCTGGCTCATCGACCTCTTCGGCGGGCGGCAGGGGGCGCGGTCGGTCCACTTCATCTGCGCCGGCCTCGTCGTCGCCTTCGTGCTGGTGCATCTGGCGCTCGTGCTCGTCTCCGGGGTCTGGAACAACATGCGCTCGATGATCACCGGCAAGTACGCCATCGAGACGGAAGGAGGCGCCGCATGAGCGCGAACCGCCGCCACTGGCTGAGGGCCGCCGGCGCCTCGGTCGCGGGCCTGTGGCTCGCCGCGTGCGACAGGCTCACCCAGGACCCCACGGTGGTCGGCGTGCTGCGGCGGGCCGAACGACTGACCTACCGGGCCCAGCGCGCCGTCACCGACCGCAAGGCGCTGGCGCGCGAGTTCGCCGTCGCCGACATCTCCAGGGACTTCCGCGCCAACGGGTCCACGCGGCCGGACAGCGAGGCGTACCAGGCGATGCTGGCCGACAACTTCGCCGGCTACCGTCTCGTCGTCGACGGTCTGGTCGAGCAGCCGCGGCAGTTCTCGCTGGGCGAGATCCGCGCCATGCCGGCGCGCAGCCAGATCACCCGCCACGACTGTGTCGAGGGCTGGTCCTCGATCGGCAAGTGGAAGGGCGCGCGGCTGGGGCCGCTGCTGGACCTCGCGGGCCTGAAGCCCACCGCCCGCTACGTGGTCTTCCACTGCGCCGATACCCTGGAGCAGACCCTGGACGGGACCGGCCAGTACTACGAGAGCATCGACCTGATCGACGCCTACCACCCGCAGACGATCCTGGCCTACGAGATGAACGACGCGACGCTGCCGGTGAAGCACGGCGCGCCGCTGCGTCTGCGGGTCGAGCGGCAGCTCGGCTACAAGCAGGCCAAGTACGTGATGCGGATCGAGGTCGTGGACCGGCTGGATGCGGTCGACGAGTTCGGCCAGACGCGCCTCGGCCGCGGCCGAGGCGGATACTGGCCCGACCGCGGCTACGAGTGGTACGCGGGAATCTGAGCGAGAAACCTGTACTCCATTCCGCTCATCCCGCGCATGCGGGGATGAGCGGGAGGTGGGGGCGTTTCCAGCGTGAGCCCGACCTCAATAAAGGGGCGTGGCCACCATCTCGGCTTCGGCGGCGCACCTGGCCGCGTCGGGCTTCGCGCCGGTCCGGCGGAGCGCCTGGAGCTCCTTGCGCGCGGCCTCCACATCCTTGCGGAACTCGGCGTTGCCGTGCAGCGCGGCCACCAGGACCGAGGCGTTGGCCCAGCCCATATGCACCGCGCTCATGTTGTGGACGCCGCAGACCAACCGGCTTTCGCCGAAGGCCCGGGCGCGGCTCATGATCTGAGTGGCGCGGTCGGGCGCGAGCTCGGCCAGGACCAGGCCGGCCGACCAGCCCCAGGTGTTGTGGCCCGACGGATAGTCCCAGCTCTTGGCCAGGCCGTCGCTCTTGGCGACGCAGATGTTCCCCTCGTCGATGAGATAGGGCCGCTGGCGCTTCGCCTGGTCCTTGGCCCGGTTGGTGACGAGGCTGGAGTCGCGCGCCACGCGCAGCAGCAGGCGAAAGGTCTGCGGCGCGGTCTCGGCGCTCAGCTCTACGCCCACCGCGCACGACTGGCCGCGGATGGCGTTGATGCTGGAGTCGTCCGCCCTCGCCAGCTCCCAGCGCGGCGTGCCCTCCCACTTGCGGGTCTGCAGGTAGACGGTGCGGTCGGCCTCGTAGCGGCTGGTCCCGGCGACCGGCGGGGGCGGCAGGACCTGGAAGGTGTCGAGGTCGGCGGCGCTGAGATAGGGCTGCGGCGGGGCGGGCGGCGCCGCCGGCTTCGGCGCAGGCGCCGCGCCCATGCAGCCCAGGGCCGAAACCGCGGTCACGAACAGCTTCAGACGCATCACCAACTCCCCTGCACACCCGCTCTCCGCGGCGAGCCGCAAGGTATTTGAACCGCGGAATACGCGGAAGTACGCGGAAAGGCGTTCGCGCGGCTGTGAGGCCGGGACGATCTTCCGTCTTCCTTCTTTCCGCGTCATTCCGCGTATTCCGCGGTTCAAAGTGAGGGGCGCTTCGCGCCGGGAGCCGGGGTCAGCTCGTGTCGTCGTCGCATTCCCAGGAGGGAAGGTCGATGGGTGGGGCCAGGCGGCCGTTGAAAGGGGTCGGGGTTGAACGGCGGCGGCTCGCGGCGTTCGCATGAGGCCGGCGCCGCCGCGTCGGCCGGTTCGGGCTCTTCGTCCTCGTCCTCCGCCTCGTCGTCCCACTCGCTCATGCCCCAGGCGGCGCGCCGGCGGGAGGGCCGGTGGCGCGCGGCGGCGGGGACGTAGTGCGCCTTCGCCTCGCCGGTCAGGCTCAGGCGCCGGCGATGCGCTCGACCTGGACCTCGACCGGCTCGTCGGCGAACCCGTCCAGCAGCACCTCGGTCTCCAGCCGCTCGCGCAGCTCGGCCGTGGCGGTCTCGGCCTCCGAGGGCCGCAGCTCCGTCCAGATCATCCGGTCGAGCATGCCGGCCAGCCGGGCCTTGCGGGTCGCGACGGCCTTCTCGGTCAGCGCCGCCGCGTCGCGGCCGGCGTCGCGGGCCAGCTTCGTCTCCAGCGCGATGGACATGCGCAGCACCCGCCCGGCCTTGCTCAGCGCCGAGATCAGCGCGCAGAGCTCCGCGGCGTCCTCCGTGGCCTCGATGGCCCCTTGCGCCTTCTCCGCCGCATGCATCGCGATCGCCTGGAACCGGGCGAGACCGCCGGCGTGGGCTTCGGCTCTGTCGGGTGGGGTGTTCACGGAGGCGAGTGAAACACCCACCTACGTCAGAAGCGGTCGTTTGACGATTGGGTTTAGCCTTTTAGCGTTGCTGTTAGGCCAAGTGATTGTCCGATTGAGATTTGAAGTGCGTCGCCGTCTCGAGTGGCGGCGAACCCGCGGCTGTCAGCACTGACCGCTCCACGTTCCGCCATCTCCCACAAGAAGGTCTGTCGAACAGTCTGGTCATCGTCCTGAACTTCCAGGCCCATGCCCATTGCCGGTCCTACGAGCGAGCCGAAGGAGACATGTCCGCTGTCATCCGACGCAAGACCGAACGAAGAACAAACCACCCCGAAGACCCGCCCGGACTGATCCATGAGTGGCCCGCCGCTCATGCCGGCGTCAAGACGGGCTGACGTTCTGAAGGACGGGAATGGGAGCATGGCGGTGTCGCGGCCGCCCGCATGCAGTTCCTCCACCTGACCGCGGGTCGCAGCGTAGGTTTGACTAACATCGTAGTGGCGAGGGACCGTACCCTGTGTCCAACTCATCGTTCGGTAGCCGAGGCCGAAGAACTGCTCTCCCACACCAGGCATGCTCAACCTGAGACGATGCGCGGGGAAGAAGAGTGTTTCACCCGTCTCGCGGCTGACCGGTAGCGTCAGTTTGATGAGCGCGATGTCCAGCCCGTTGCAGGTGTGGACTCGATGCATTGGAAGCAGCCCCCCCATCACATGAGGCGGGCCAAGGTCGTGCGGATCGCTCGAAATGTAGAGAGCGCCGAACGTCCCCTGCTTGTCGGCGTCCAGTTCAACATATGGCTCTTGCGTCAGCTTCACTCCGTCTTCGATGACGTGTCTCGCAGTCATGCAGAGTCCGTCATTAGTTATGGAGAAGCAGGTGCCCAGCGGTCTGATCACGCCGGCGCGGATGTGAACCAATGGCAGGACACCGATCTGGGTCTCGTGCCAACCAAGGTCAACGAAATCCCCGTCGGCAAAGCTGACCTCGGTCGCAAACTTGAGCGGTGGGACGTCCATTCTACGTCTCGGGAGGCTGTTTCGGACAGGGTAACCGAACTCCCGTCCTTAATCGAAGTGGGCGGTGCGGCGCGACCTGCGCAAGTCCTCTCTTCTACTGGAGCCAGCGCCCTCCTCAGCACCCTGCCGGCAGCTACTCCATGGCGATCTCTAGCCTACGACGCGACGTGTTCCGTGCGCCGCGCACGGCGTGCGCGCTGAAACAAATCATGAAAATCGAGGAGCCCAGCATCCACTCTGAGAAGCGCTTTAAGGCGCTCCAAGGACTCACAATACCTGTATCCCGTCTGACGCAGGAACGAACGAGCACCGCGTGTACACGCTTAGCAGTGCTCTGTAGTGACCCTGCTTGAGGCGCTTGTGCATCATCCACAGGTGCTCAGAACGCTGTGGACGTCTCTTATTTCTGCTGGGAACAGGACTAGGCGCCATCTCAAGAATCGCTCTGTGAATAGGTCATGGCTAGACGGCCATGGCGAGCAATCGTCTCTCCCTGAAACTGAAAGAACCCCAATGCCTGACAATCTCTTCCTTCGCGGCCAGCCAGACCGGTCGAAGGTCAACATCCACGAGTCGTGGGAGGTTGATTATTGGACGAAGAAATGGGGCGTGACGGCCCAGCAACTGCGCTCGGCGGTCTCGGTCGCTGGTGTCCAGGCCGCTGCGGTCGCCCGCTACCTCGGCAAGTCTCTGTAAGCGTCCGGGGGCAGTGGAAGGCCTCAGGCGCTAACCAACGAGAGCCAACCGCTGTCCCCTTCGCGCCGCTAGGACGTGCAACCACCCTACGAAGTCCGATCGACCGTTCGTAGCTGGCGGGTTCTGCGCGTCCACAGAGACCCTGATTTACTCCCCAGCCAATCCACAGGCAGGCAAAGCCTGCGAGGAGACGAACATGACGAACTTCACGGTGCGTGTTGAACTTCACGGCGCAACGAGTGGCCAGTACGAGCAACTACACGAAGCGATGGAAGCAAAAGGCTTCGTGCGCTGGGTCAAGAACGGCAACGGTGAAAAGGACCAATTGCCGACGGCCGAGTACAACATGCAGGATACCGGACTGACCCGCGACCAAGTCCATGCGAGGGCGCGCGGTGCGGCAGATTCAGTAAAGCCGTCGCCGCACCCGTCCATTCTCACCACGGAGTCGGCCGGTCGCACTTGGTCTGGGCTGACGCCGTGGAAGGCACCGGTCCGAAGCAGGTATTGAGCGGCCAGTCGGGCGCGCGAACTCAACGCTGCCGGCCAAGCTGGCAGCGTTGAGACGCGTCTGGCGCTTTCTTGAGGCGGCGGGCGCCTACGCCTTCAGGAACAGATCCGCCCAGCGGGGCTTCTTGCGGTTCTTGTGGCTGCCGCGGTGCCAGGCGTCCGACGCGATGAGGGGGACGACGGTGGTGGCTTCGGCGAAGACCATCTGTTCCCAGGTGACGTCGACCTTGCCCCAGGAGCAGGCCTCCTTCAGCGTCGAGGACGAGCAGGCGCCG